>JAQTMN010000004.1 GCA_028714315.1 Sulfuricella sp.
GTTGATCGCGCTCCCTGGCGCTTCATACCCGCGTCGCATTGTGGAACAGTGGGTAGCTTCAAAAAGGGCACGAAAAGTAGTTAGCCGCAAAAAGGCGCAAAATTCACAAAAAAGACCAATGGCCCTGATTTTCTTTTGTGCTTTTTGTGCCTTTTCGCAGTCATAAGCCTTTCCCCAGTTCATTGCGCTCCCTGGCGCGTCATACCTGCGTCGCATTGTGGAACAGTGGGTAGCTTCAAAAAGGGCACGAAAAGTAGTTAGCCGCAAAAAGACGCAAAATTCACAAAAAAGACCAATGGCCCTGATTTTCTTTTGTGCTTTTTGTGCCTTTTCGCGGTCATAAGCCTTTCCCCAGTTCATCGCGCCCCCCAGGCGCTGCATACCAGCGTCGCGTTGTGGAACAGCGGGTAGCCCCATTCGGTGGAGTTGCCGATTTCGCCTAGCGACAGGGCGCCGGCGAGGCTGGCGGCGCCGCTGCGGCGCGCCAGGTCGGCGAGTTCGCCCGCCGCGCGCTCGCCCAGATGCATGCGCCGCCCGGCGCAGTAGAAGGCGAGCAGGTCGCGCCCCCGCATCGGGCCGTTCAGGGCGGTCAGGCCGTTGACGATGGTTTCCACGGTGAGGGTGGAATCGACCTCCGGCGCCTTGAGCAGCGCCAGCATGGCGTTGGCGGGCACTTCGCCGACGCAGAACAGCGAGCCGTCATCCTCCAGTGCCACCGGGATGCGCACCACGATTTCGTTGTTCGCCCGCACGATGCCGAAGGGGAAATGGGTGGCGTATTGGTAAAAATTGTCGCGGTTGACCTCGACGCCATACTGGGCGCGGACGACTTCCTGATAGACCTCGAACGCTGGCCGCCAGTCGATGGTGATGATGCGGTTGCCTTCGGTGGCGGTGGCGGCGATCATCGGCTCCGGCGCCGCGTAGCCGTGCTCCAGGATCGCGCGGGCGCGGCCGGGCAGCAGGATGGCGAGCACGCCGTCGCCGACGATGTCGCGGCCGTCGAACAGGCACGGCATCGGCTGGAACGTTTCGCTGCCGGCGTTGACGCCCATGTAATGGACGCGGTCGGCGAGGCGGACGTAGAGGGCGTCTAGAATGGAGGCGATGTTGGGGATCATCGCATCGAACATCATGAACAGGCTGGCGTCGCCCGCTTCGCCGATGCGCGTTTCCAGCGTCGCGGCGATCTTTTCTTCCGGCGGAACCGGCTCGGTGTTGAGGGCGGGGATCAACGCCGTCGGCGGCATGACGTCGAAGCGCAGCAGCCAGAGGCCGTTCTGGCGGAAGCCGTCGCGCGTCACCAGCGCCGGGAAAATGCCGCCCACCAGGGGGACGCCCTGGTCGCGGCACATCGCCTGAAGGGTGGGAACACCGTCTTTTTCGGCTTCGGGAACCAGGGCCAGGACGCCCATTTCCGGATAGGCCGCGCGCCAATCCGCCAGCAGCGCCCGGATCGCGCCGGGCTCGGCCGTAGCCAAGTACTGCATACGGTCTTCGGCCATCGTTCCCCCTCCCCCGGCTTGTCGTCGATTGCGACGTTTTCCGGAGATTCTATCACCCCGGTCGCGGGATGTAATGATGGATCGAAGATGCGTTTTTACGGTAACACCGGTGTCGATTTCGGCTATATTTAACAGGCAGTGAGGGTGAGGGGTGAGAAGATGTAGGTGCGAATTCATTCGCACAAACCGTGCGAATGAATTCGCACCTACATCCTGAACGGGGCATGGCCTGCGGAGCCGCGTTGTTTTTACGCCGCACCCTTCACTTCTCACGATTTCCAGGATCATGCAATTTGATAACAACTAAAAAGAAAATCCTCCGGCGCTCCCTGTACGCGGTGTCCGCGCTGGCGCTCGCCGCCCTTGCTGTCGCGGGCTTCCTGGCGTTTCGGGAGGCCCAGACTTCGGCGCTCCAGGCGCGCTACCTGTCGGGCTTGGCCAAGCAGCTCGGCTGGAAGGTGGAGAAGGGGCCGAACCGGCAGCCGCGCATTCCGCAGGACGGGCCGTACGACCGGCGCATGGGCTACGCACTGCTGCCGGCGATGCTGCCGCGCCTGGCGACAGAAGGCTTCCAGGTGAGCGCCCAGGCGCGGATTTCGCCGCGCATGCAGGAGGTGGTCGACCGCGGCCTGTTCATTCCCTACCGCGAGAAAAACCAGGCCGGACTGGCGATCACCGATTTCAGCGGCCGGCCGCTGTTCCGGGCGATTTCGCCGACGCGAGTCTACGACAGTTTCGAGGCGATTCCGCCGGTGGTGGTGAACAGCCTGCTGTATATCGAGAACCGCAACCTGCTCGATCCCGCCCAGCCGAAGAAGAATCCCGCCGTGAACTGGGCTCGCCTGGGGCAGGCCGTGCTGGACAAGCTGATCCAGCTGCTCCGGCCGGAACACGAGGTGCCCGGCGGCAGCACGCTGGCCACGCAGATCGAGAAGTACCGCCATTCCCCCAACGGCATGACCCTCACCGCCGCCGACAAGCTGCAGCAGATCGAATCCGCTTCGGTGCGCGCCTATCTGGGCGGGGAGAACACGCTGCCGGTGCGCCGCCGGATCGCGCTCGCCTATCTCAACACCGTGCCGCTCGCCGCCGTGCCGGGGTTCGGCGAGGTGAACGGCATCGGCGACGGGCTGTGGGCCTGGTATGGCTGGGACTTCAATTACATCAACCGGATTTTGCGGGCGCCGCCGAGCGGGGCCGATCTCGCCGAATTCGCCAGCGCCTACAAGCACGTATTGAGCCTGTTCATCGCCCAGCGCCGGCCATCGGCCTATCTCGGCAGGGATCACCGGGCGCTGGAGGAGCTGACCGACAGCCATCTGCGGGTGCTGGCGCAGGCCGGCGTGATTTCGCCCGCGCTGCGGGACGCGGCGCTGAAGGCGCGGCTGCGCTTCTTGACCGCCGCGGTGCCGGAAGAAAACGGCGGCTACGCCCCTCACAAGGCGGCCAATGCGGTGCGCGTGCAACTCGCTTCCCTGCTCGGGATGTCCCGCCTGTACGATGTGGACCGGCTCGATCTCTCGGTGCAAAGCGCGCTCGATGGCGCGCTGCAGAAAAAGACCACCACCGTCCTGCACGATTTGCGGCACCCGGATTACGCGCGCGCCGCCGGCCTTTACGGCTATCACCTGCTCTCCGCCGGCGACGATCTCGACAAGATCATCTACAGCTTCACGCTGCACGAGCTCACTCCGCAGGGCGCCAAGCTGCGCATCCAGGCCGACAATTTCGACCAGCCGTTCGACATCAACCAGGGCACCAAGCTGGATCTCGGCTCCACCGCCAAGCTGAGGACGCTGGTGACTTACCTGGAAATCGTCGCCAAGCTGCACGGCCAGTATGCCGGCCTGTCGCCGGAAGCGTTGCGCAAGGTCGAGGTGGAGCCGAGCGACAAGCTGACGCAATGGGCCATCGATTACCTGGCGCAAAGCGACGACAGGAGCCTTTCCGCCATGCTCGATGCCGCGCTGGAGCGCCGCTATTCCGCCAGTCCCGGCGAGCGGTTCTTTACCGGCGGCGGCGTGCACGTGTTCCACAATTTCAAGCACGAGGACGACGGCCGGATCATGAGCGTGCGCGAGGCCACGCGCAATTCGGTCAACCTGGTCTACATCCGCCTGATGCGCGACATCGTGCGCTATTACATGTTCCAGATTCCGGGCTCCTCCGCCCGGATCCTCAAGGACGCGGATGATCCGCTGCGGGCGGAATACCTTCGGCGGTTCGCGGACAAGGAAAGCCGGGAGTTCATCGGCCGTTTTTACCTGAAATACAGGGGCAAGCCGACCGGCGAGCGGATCGAGCTTTTCTTCGCCGGCGTGCGGCCCTCGCCGCACCGGCTCGCCGCTGCCTACCGCTATCTTTTTCCGCAGGCGACGCTCGCCCGGTTCGGCGAATTCATGGAAGCGCGCCTGCCCGGCTTCAACGCCTCGGACGAGCACGACCTGCAAAAGATGTACGACCGCTACGGGCCGGGCAAATTCTCGCTGGCGGACCAGGGCTACCTGGCACACGTCCACCCGCTGGAACTTTGGCTGGTCGGCTACCTGGCCAGCCATCCCGCCGCGCAGTACCGCGACGTGATCGCCGCCAGCGGCAAGGAGCGCATCGAGGTTTACGACTGGCTGCTCAAGACCGTGCACAAGAACGCGCAGGACAAGCGCATCCGCAGCTTGCTCGAAGTCGAGGCCTTCCTCGAAATCCAGCGCAAGTGGAAGCGCCTCGGCTACCCGTTCGACACCCTGGTGCCGTCGCTCGCCACCGCCATCGGCAGTTCGGCCGACCGGCCCGCCGCGCTCGCCGAGCTGATGGGCATCATCCTCAACAACGGCGTCAGGCTGCCCACCGTGACCATCGAGCGCATGCACTTTGGCGCCGGCACGCCCTTCGACACCGTCGTCGAGCATGCGGCCATCCAGGGCGAGCGCCTGTTCGCGCCGGAGCTGTCCGCGGCGATCCGCAGCGTGCTGATCGACGTGGTGGAGAACGGCACCGCCACACGCCTGTCCCACGCCATCGTGCGCGAGGACGGCACGCAGATCCAGATCGGCGGCAAGACCGGCACCGGCGACCAGCGCTACGTTACTTTCTCGGGCGCGGGCGTGATCAAGGAATCGCGCGCGGTGAACCGCTCCGCCACGTTCGTGTTCTTCATCGGCGACCGTTTTTTCGGCACGCTCACCGCCTTCGTCCCCGGCGCGGACGCCGCCGACTATACGTTCACCTCGGCCTTGCCGGCGCAGATCCTGAAGCATTTGCTGCCCGCCCTGAAGCCGCTCACCGAATCCGCCCAGCCCGTGCCCGAGCAGGTCTACAAAGCGGCGGCATCCACGCAAAAAGCCCCGAAGAGCGAGGCGCCGGAGGAAGAAGAACCGACGGAGGAGGGCGCGAAAGACGTCCCCGCACCGGAAGAGGAAACCCCGGAACGGGGCAAGGAGTTGAGCGAGTAGGCGGGTTTGCCGGCGGTTTGTTTACCGCGCCCTCGTCTTGGGTAGGATGTGCTGACGAAGGAAGCGCATCATTCGCGAGGCGATGCGGTTCGTTCCTCACCGCATCCTACGTCCTGATTAGCCACCAACCCCGGTTGAAGGATGGACCGCGCCGAAACATTGCAACGTAGGAGCGGCCTCCCGGCCGCGATGCCGTTGTTCGCGGCCGGGAGGCCGCTCCTACATTTTCTGCTGAACATTGTGGCCAATCAGGTTTTGCGTCTCTGCGCGCGATGAGGGTTTCGTTTTTTTGTGCCTTTTCGCGGCTAAACCGCTAACCCGGACTTCCGCCCTTGTCCTCGCGTTCGCAGGTGTCGATCCCGAACAGCGCGTTGGCCGGGCAAAACCGCACGATCCCGGTGACCAGCGCGATGGCCGCCACCGCCAGCACCACGATCCGCCAAAGCATGTCGAGCGGCACCGCCACCCCGACGATCAGCAGCACGATCCCGATCACGATGCGACCGGTCCGGTCGATTCCGCCGACATTGCATTTCATGTTCGCCTCCTCTGGCCAAGTGATAGTGTAGTTATAGCTCATGGCGGAGACGCCACGCGAAATCGGCGATAGGTGGTTCACCCCCTCTCCCGCTGGCGGGAGAGGGCCGGGGTGAGGGTATGTCGCGCTATCCCGCGCATCCTTGAGGGCTGACGGAGCTCACTCCAGCGGAACGATCTCCAGTTTCCCGCCGCGCAGGTGTTTGCCGAGGATTTTGTAGATATCCAGATCGAAATGGGCCGGGCCGCGCCGTTCAGTTCGTTCCCGCAGTTCCTCTTCGGAACCGACGGTGCCCAGGTAGCCCCAGTTTTCCACCAGGTGCAGGTCGGTGCGCGCGTTGAGCGGCGCGGTTTCCCTGATGCCGACCATGCCTTTGAACGGCCACGCCTGCACCCGCGATTTGGCCATCGCTTCCATCAGCCGGAGGTTGTGGCTGGCGATGGATTCCAGGTCGATGCAGGCGCCGCGGCATTTTTCCAGCTGGTAGGCGAAGCAGGGCTTGTCGGGCGCCGGCGCTTCCAGGCCGAGTTTGGCGTGGCACAGCCGGTGGCCGTCGGCCAGGTTGCGCAGGGTGGCGAGGGCGTTCTTGCGGGAGGTGAACAGGCCGTACAAATCCGGCTCGCGGCCGAAATCCGCCATCTCGGCGGCAAAGCCGAGCCGCGGCCGGAGCGCGCCGTCATCGTCCTCGACCAGGAGCCATGAGCACAGCTCGCTGTTCTGGCGCAGGCGGCGGTTGTGCAGGGGCTGGAGTTGCTTGATCAAGCGCGACTCGGTCAGCAGGGCGCCCAGTTCCCCCGCGGTTTCGATCCACTCGATCCGCCGCAGTTGGCGCGACAGCGCCATTTCCCCGGCGTGGCGCAGGTCGGCGCTGAAATGCGACAGCACTCTTTTGCGGATGTTGTTGCTCTTGCCGATGTAGAGCGGCAGGTCGTTTTCGCCGTAGAACAGGTACGCGCCGAAGGTTTCGGGCAGATCGTCGATGATCGCCGGGTCGAGGTGGGCGGGCAGGGCGGGGCGCTGGGTGATGGCCGCGATCGCCTCGGCGATGGCTTGTTCCGGGCGCACCTCCGCCAGGTGACGCATGAAGAACCACAGCGCCTTGGCGTCCGCCAGCGCGCGGTGGCGGTTTTCCATCGGCAGGTTGTGGCGCTCGATCAGCGCGTCCAGGTTGTGCTTGTGGTGCTGGGGAAACATCCGCCGCGACAGCTTGACCGTGCACAGCACGGTGGCGCTGAATGCGATGCCGAGCCGCTTGAACTCGCTGCGCAGAAAACCGTAGTCGAAGCGCGCGTTGTGCGCCACGAACAGACGGCCCCGCAGCCGCGCCAGCGCTTCCTCCGCGACGTCCTCGAACGGCGGCGCGTCGGCCACCATCGCGTTGGTGATGCCGGTCAGGCGCTGGATGAATTCGGGGATGAGCTCGCCGGGGTTGACCAGCGTGCTCCATTCCCGCACGCCCGTCTGGTCGACTTCGACGATGCCGATCTCGGTGATGCGGTCGAACGCCGCGTTGGCCCCGGTCGTCTCCAGATCGACGAAAACCAGCGGTTGGTCGAGTGGATTCATGTTTTCTCCCCCTCCCCTCGCGGGAGGGGGACGGCGCACAAAATAAAAATCAGATCGTCGCCCGGGGTCACAAGTTCCCCGCCAGCAGGTGGGTCACCTTGGGCGGCTCTTCGCCGCGGTGAAACGCCCGCGCCTTTTCGCTGACGTCGCGGTCCGCTACGGTGACGCGCTCGTGCTGGCGCAGGTGCTCCAGCCAGGATTCGACCATGAAGCATTCCACCATGCGGCCGGGGTCTTCGATGTCGTTGAACAGCTCCCACATGAAAGCGCCGTCGCGGCGCCGGATGACGCGCAGCTTTTGCATGACCTTGGTGAATTCGCGGATTCGGGCCGGATCGATGTGGTATTCCACCGTCACCATCACCGGGCCGCGATCCATGCCGAGATCGTCGGTCGGCATCGGCGTGGGCCAGCGCACCGACGGGCTGAGATCGACGACGTCGTGGCGTCCGATGCGATAGCGCCAGGTCGCGCCGATGCCGACCACCGCGCCGGCGGACGCCAGGGTGAGCGCGGCGGGGATGCCGACCCAGGTGGCCACTTGCCCCCACAGCGCGCTGCCCGCCGCCATGCCGCCGGTGAACACCACCCAGAAGAAGGCCAGGCCGCGCGCCCGCACCCAGCTCGGCAGGGCGGTCTGGGTCGCCGTCATCAGCGACGATACCACGCTGATCCACGCCACTCCGGTCACCACCATGGCGGCCCCGGCGGCCAGCACGTTGCCGCTGTGGGCCAGCGCCAGCATGGCCAGCGCGTAGAGCACGGTGGCGCCGGCCACGATCAGGTCGCGCCCCTCTCCCCTAGCCCTCTCCCGCAAGCGGGCGAGGGGGACGGAGTCTCGCTTCGCGAGTCTTATGTTTAGGCGCGGCAGCAGCAGCGCGCCGGCGATGGCACCGATCCCCATGCAGGCGAGGAACAGCCCGTAGGTGCCCGGCCCGCTGCGCAGCTCCTGCCGCACGATCAGCGGCATCAGCGCCCAGGAGGCGCTGGCGAATACGAAAAACGCGCTGCCCCGCGTCAGCACCGCGCGCAGTTCGGGCGCATGGCGCGCGTAGCGCAGGCCGGCGCGCACCGCCCCGGCCAGGCGTTCCGCCGGCAATTCGCTGGTTTGCGGCGAACGCTGCCAGTTCTTCAGGGCGACG
Organism: Sulfuricella sp.; assembly: GCA_028714315.1. GTDB lineage: Bacteria > Pseudomonadota > Gammaproteobacteria > Burkholderiales > Sulfuricellaceae > Sulfuricella. Next base: position 8,201 of record JAQTMN010000004.1, read on the forward strand.
ATGACGGCGAGGAACGACAAGGCGTTCAGGACGAACACCACGCCCGGCCCGGCGGCGGCGACGATCAGGCCGGCCAGCGCCGGGCCGACGGCGCGGGACACGTTCATGCCGATGGTGTTGAGTCCGATGGCCGCCGGGAGCTCGCTGCGCGCGACCAGCTCCGGCGTGATCGCGCCCCAGGCCGGCATCATCATGGCGGTGCCGGCGCCCAGCGCGAAGGTGAACAGCAGCAACAGCGGCGCGCTCGTCATTCCGGCCAGGGTGAGCGCGCCCAGGAGCCCGGCGACGATCATCATCCACACCTGGCTGGCGATCAGGTAGCGCCGCCGGTCCACGATGTCGGCCAGCGCTCCCGCCGGCAACGCCAGCAGGAAGATCGGCGCGGTGGTGGCCGCCTGCACCAGGGCCACCATCAGCGGGCTGGGCGCGAGCGAGGTCATCAGCCAGCCGGCGCCCACCTCGTGCATCCACGAGCCGATGTTGGACACGATCGAGGCGATCCACAGCATGCGGAAGACGCGGTGCCGGAGCGGCGTCCACGGGGAAGCGGCGGTTTGGGTGGCGGTGATGGACATTCGGTGTGCGCTATTGCAGGTCGGGCGCGCCGTGCCCGATCTGCATACTCGGCGCCTTTACGCTTTTTTCGGTGGGTTTCAAATTATTTATCCTAACGGTCATGGCGAATCGCCGTCCCGAATCATGAAACGGCCGTTGTGGGTACGGCTTGAGCCGTACAGTCAGGCTGCGCCCTAAAGGGCACAAGAGCCTGACCCACAGATCATCCGTGATTCCGTGGTTCAATTGAAGTTTAGGTTTATTGGCTGTCAGCCAGCAGCGCCAAACGCGCCATCCGCAGCGCGCCTTCCCGGCTTCGATGGCCGGCGACAAAGCGCCCGCGGTGGCAGAACACGCCGCCCTCGATGCCGGTCGCGGCATCCAGTTTCTCCCCGTCCAGCCCGGCCCAGGCGGCGGGCAGGGCTTTGCGGTTGCCGAAGCTGCCGGCGTGGTCCGGCACGGTATGCACATGCCATTTTGTCGGGGAGTCGGGGTAGACGACATACAAGAGCCCGGCATACTTCGACGATCCCAGCACGGCATCCTGCCACGGCAGTTCGCGCTCCAGCAGCAACAGCCGCCCTTCTTCCAGCAAGGTGCCCTGCGCCACGGCGGCGCGCGCCGCCTCGAGATCCTGCGCGCCGCGGATGGCGTTGAGCAGCACCGCCTGCGCCATGCCGAGCGCGCGCTCGAAAGCCTGGTCGCGGGCCGCCGCGGAGGCATCCTCCCGCCAGCCGGGATTGAAGCCGCCGATGACCGTGGATATGGACATGACGCTGACGGGCGAAGTTTCCTTGCCCAGGGTGACGCCGCAGTCGATGGCGTCCACGCCCTGCACCAGCCAGTGATCGACCCGGCCGGCAGCAGCGGCGGAACCGCAAAGCTCCACGCCGAGCTCGCGCCAGATCAGGCCGAACGAGCTGAACGGGATGCCGTTGTCGCGCGCCTCCCGGTATTCGAGTTGATGGTGGTCGAAGCGGCAGGCGGCGGGGTCGAACACGCGCCCCACGTCGAACACGATATCCGCGCGATCCAGCAGTTCTGGCTCGCGCGTGCGGCGGATGACCACGGACGGGTTGGCGAGGCGCAGCGCGGCGGCGGCGAAAACGTCGTCGGCATGGAAAGAGCCGGAATGGGTGGCGGCCACGACGCCGGGGCGCAGGGCGACAGCATGAAGATGGGACACGGGTATCTCTCGATTAGGGTAAAGGCTGGCGGGAAAGGGCGGCAAGCCGTAACGATAACAGGCGCCCACGGTCATCCGCAACAGATCGGCAAAACCCAAAAACGCGGCTGGGCGTGAAATGCCGAACCATGTCGATGGGTTTCGACCTGTAGGTGCGAATTCATTCGCACGCAGCCCCCGCCGATTGTGCGAATGAATTCGCACCTACAGCCGTTCCCGGCATCGCTCGGGAGCGACGCGTTGTATACTGCCCTTTCCCAATTATTTAAGCAGGTTTCCCGGTGTCTTTGCCGAATTTCGCAAACCGGCTGCTGGCCGGCGTGCTGGCGGGAGCGATGAGCTCCGTCGCCATGGCCGAACAGGTGGCCTGCCGTTACACCTATGGCGGCGAGAGCCGCGTGCTGACGGCCCGCCCGGCGGCTTCGCCCTATGCGGCGCCGGCGATCAAGGTCGGTTCGTTTTTCAAGTTCCGGGTGGTGTTCCAGGCCCAGCCCGCCGACCTCGCCTCGATCAAGATTTACGCCTACGCCGACCGCGACGGCGGCCCGGAGCCGATCCATCAGGCGATCTATCCCTATCCGCCGGCGGCCAATCCCGGCGCGCCTTATGGCTTCACCGGCCGGCAATTCGTCTATGAGCCGGAGCTGGGCGGCGAGCTCGAATACTGGTGCCGCTTGCAGCCTGACGAAGAGGGCGCCGAATGAGCGTATCCACCATCCTGAAATGCGGGCTGGCGGCGCTGCTGCTGGCGGCGGGCGGCATCCATGCCGAGCCGGTGCGGCTGATCTTCGCCGGCGACGTGATGCTGGACGACGGGCCAGGCCGGGTGATCCAGTCCGGGCGCGATCCGCTGGCGCCGTTCGCCGCCGCGCTCGCCGCCGCCGATTATCGCATCGGCAACCTCGAATGTTCAGTCGCCACCGTCGGCCATGCGATCGACAACAAGATCTACACCTTCCGCGCCCATCCCCGTGTGATGAACGTCCTGCGCGGGCGCTTCGACGCGCTGGGGGTCGCCAACAACCACTCGGGGGATTACGGCCAGGCGGCGTTCGTGCAAACGCTGTCGCTGCTCGAGCAAAACGGCATCGCCGCGTTCGGCGGCGGGCGCGACTTGGCCCGGGCGCATGCGCCGCTGTGGATCGAGCGCAAGGGGCTGCGCATCGCGGTGCTGGGCTACGACGAGTTCAAGCCGCGCTCGTTCGAGGCCGGCCCGGACTGGGCGGGTGTGGCGTGGAGCGAGGACAGCCAGGTGGTCGCGGACATCCGCGCCGCGCGCGCGGCGGGCGCCGACCTGGTGATTCCCTTCATGCACTGGGGCTGGGAGCGCGAGCTCGATCCCAGCGAGCGCCAGCGGCAACTGGCGCGCACGATGATCGACGCCGGGGCCGACATGGTGATCGGCGGCCATCCCCACGTCACGCAGGGTGCCGAGTACTACAAGGGACGACTGATCGTCTACAGCCTGGGGAATTTCGTCTTCGACGGCTTCGAGACGGCCGAAACGCGGCGCGGCTGGCTGCTGCGCCTGACCGTGGACCGCCGCGGGCTGATCGGCTGGGATACGCTGGCCGCCGAGATGGATGCGGAAGGCACGCCGCACCCCGTTCCCGGCGCGCTTACGCCCTGCGGCCAGAGCGGCGACGAGGCGGTTCGGCTGTGCAGGAATCGTTGAGGGTCAGGTTGGCTCGCCAGTCAGGCTGCGCCCTAAAGGGCACAAGAGCCTGACCCACAACGGCAATTTCCCCGTTTGTGGGTACGGCTTTAGCCGTACATCTCAGTTCACGTAGGATGCGGTGAGCCTGGCGAACCGCATCGCTCGCGACCGATGCGGTTCCTTCGTCACCGCATCCTACCTGAAGCCCGCTATTACATCGGTTTCGGCTTCCACAGCCCCAGCTTGGCGCCGGTCGGGTCGGTGATGATGCTCATCCAGCCGGCGCCCTCGATTTCCATGACGTCCATGCACACTTCCGCGCCCAGCGCTTTCGCTTTTTTCGTCGAGGCTTCGATGTCGTCCACCTGCACGTAGGGCAGCCAGGCGGACGGCTCGCTGGCTTCGGTGTTCTTGTACATCCCGCCGCCGGTGCCCTCGCCGACCCTGATCATGGTGTACGTGCCGCCGCTCGAGCCCGGCATTGGCATGTCTTCCAGGGTCCATTTGAAGAGTTGTCCGTAAAATTCTTTCGCCTTGCCGATGTTGTTTGTCGCGAGTTCCACGTGTACGAACGGATTTGCCATGATGGTCTCCTTGGTCAGCTGTCAGGGAAGCGCCGATTAAACGTCATTCCCGCGAAGGCGGGAATCTATACGCCGCTGAAAACACTGGATTCCCGCCTTCGCGGGAATGACGAAATCGGAATAAATCGGCGTTTCCATAGGGAGCCGGTGCGTTGCATCGGCCGAAGAATTTGTCGCCTCATTAACCATAGTTCAGTTTTCGCCGGGCGCCAGGGCGATTTTTTCGTAAATTTCCGACGTCCGGCCGACCAGCTCGACAACCCTCTGGCGCAGGGCGGCCGGCGCCAGCACTTCCACCTCGGGGCCGAATTTCAGGATATCCATCACCAGTTCCCGGTCGTCGCTGTACGGCACGTTCAGGACGTAGCGCCCGGCGTCGTCGTAGTGCGATTTCTGCTCCGGATGCCAGGCTTCGCGGCTCACCCAGCGGGCGCGCTGCGGCGTGAAGCGCAGTTCCGCCCATCTCACCTCCTTGCCGGAGAAGATGCCGTAGCCGGCGCCGAGGGTCTCGTCGAGCTCGCGCTCGCTCACATCCTGAGCCGGTTCGTTGATCGGCCGCACGCGGCGGATGGCGTCCAGCGAGAAGCTGCGGATGCCGTTGCGCAAGTGGCACCAGGCATCCAGATACCAGTTGTCGCGGTAGTGCGTCAGGCGCTGTGGAGACAGGACGCGGTGCTGCGTTTCGTCCCGGCTGCGGGTGTAGTAGCCGATCTCCAGTTTCTTGCGCTGGAGCACGGCGGTGGCGATCGGCGCGAAATGCTCGGGCTCGTAGGCGCGCGCGTTCACGCGCAGGATGCGGATGCGCTTCTCGACCGAATCCACCGGGATCTCGGCCGATTCCAGCAGCACCTTGAGTCGGGTGAGGAGCGGATCGACATGGGGCGAAAGCAGGCCCGGTCCGAGATTCCGCAGCAGGTGCTGCATGGTGAGCAGGGCGTGGATTTCCGAAGCGTTGAACCACAGCCCGGGCAGCTCGTACTTGCTCCCCGCCACCGGCTGGCCGAAGCGGTATCCGCCGGCATTCCTGTCCCACACGATGGGCGCGTTCAGCCGGTCGCGCAGATGTTCGATATCCCGCTTGAAGGTGGCGCGGGAGATTTCCAGTTCCTCGAGAAAAGTCTCGATGTGGACGACCTTGCGTTCATGCAGCAGCTGGTCGATGCGATAGAAGCGTTCCGTGCGGTCCATGAATATTTTCCTGAATGTTATTTGAGGCTCATTCCGTGAGCCACACTATATCCCATAATGCACCACACACCCAAGGCGTGTGTTCAACTGAAAGGAGATTGCGATGGGAAAGCAAAACGGATTGAAGCTGGTACTGGCGATTCGCCGCATTTGCAGCCGCGCGGCGGCGGAGGGGAAAACCACGGTGCGGCCGGCGACGCTGCGCCAGATGGACCGGCAGATCAGCCAGATGCGCAAAAGCATCAGGGCGTCCGAACAGGCCGCCAGCGCCAGCCTGTTTTGAGCAAGGAGAGAAACATGAAACTGGGCATCGTCAGCAGCCACGCCAGAATGAGCATGAAGCGCCGCGGCATCCCGCGCCAGGCGCTGGAGACGTTGTTTGCCTACGGCCGCGTCGAACACGCGCCGCACGGCAGCCGGGTGGTGTATATGAACAGTACGGGCAAGGCCGCCTTGGCCAAATCGCTGCCGCCCGGCCAGATCGACCGCTGGGCGGATATGTACGCGGTGCTCGATCCGCAAGACGAAGTGGTCACGGTGGGCTACCGCACCAACCGGATACGCCGGCATTGAAATCCCGCGCGGGATTCGAGATAAATGGCGGGCGGAGTTGCCTGCCGCCTGGATTGAATTTTCGGCGATTGCCGCGCAGCCAGTGACCCAAAACCTCCGCTCGAGCCACAGAGAGCACCGCGACGAAATGGGTTTCCAAATGCCTCACCCTGCGGCGCCCGGGTTGGCTTCGGACTCCAGCGGACGGACGAGCTCGGGGCCTTGCTGTTTGACGCTGTTGACCCGCTGGTCCACTTTCCATGCTTCCATTTCATCGGCGGGATAAGACTGCAACAGCGGCTTGATGGCCAGGGCATCGGTGACGGCCGGGTCCAGCCACAACGCGTAGTCCTCCGGCTTGAGAATGACCGGCATGCGGTGGTGGATCGGCTTCACCAGCGCGTTGGGCTCCGTCACGATGATGCTGCAACTCTCGATAATTTCACCTTCCTTCTCCCAGTGTTCCCATACCCCGGCGAAAGCCAGTTCGGATTGATCCTTGAGGTGGATGTACCACGGCTGGGGTTTGCTGCCGGGGGCATGCACCCACTCGTAGAATCCGCTGGCGGGAATCAGGCAGCGCCGGTGCCGGAATGCGTCGCGGTACACGGCCTTCTCCTCGATGGTCTCGGCTCTGGCGTTGATCGTGCTGTAACTGGTGCGGCCTTCCTTCGACCAGCGCGGAATCAGCCCCCAATGCAGGAATACCAGCCGGTAACCGCCATCCCCGCTGGCCCGGATGGCAGGGATGTTCTGGCTCGGTGCGATGTTGTAGCGCGGTCGAAGCGCCGGGAAAGCCGTATCGAGGGTAGCCTCGATCTTGGCCAATCGCGGGGTGGTAATGGCGAATCGTCCAGGCATGACGGCGTTCTCCAGATGTCGGCACACTTGAATTCTATACCGCGTGCCGGCAGCCGAAGGTGCGAGAGCGCTGGAACATCCGTGGAGACGGCTTTACGAAAAAATCGAAACTGCTCGCACAGCCGGGAAATAGAGATGGTTCTTGCTCGGTCTTTCTACGGTTGTGATTTCATCAAGGGTGGCTTGCTTGAACCAGGGGAACTCAAAAAAGGCAAAAAAATTTCCTCGTCGTCCAGCAGCAGCCAGAATCCTTGTATTCGAGGCGAAAGAAATTTCAATTTCAGAAGCAACGGTAATGGTGTCTGACCCCGTTGTTTCATGGTAATGGTGTCTGACCCCGTTGTTTCATGCCGTTGTTTTCATTTCATTCCATCCGGGCTACCTGCTGGCGGTTATCGGCCGGGTACGCGCCAGCCGGAAAAGGATGTGGGCGAATTTCAGGCGACTAACAGCTTCGCCGAAGTTTTACCTTGAACCGTAGGGGCACCCCTCGTGGGTGCCCGGTTTTGGTGAGGGAGGTGCAGGCCTGACGCAAAGGGCACCCACGAGGGGTGCCCCTACGGGGGGCACCCGATAATCAACGCCGCCGCCACTCTCCGGCCTTCCGTCACCAGAATGTTGTACGTCCGGCACGCCGCTGCGGTGTCCATCACTTCCAGGCCGATCTGCGCCTGGATCAGCGCCTGGGTCAGGCTGGGGTGCGGGAAGCGCAGGGTGGGGCCGGTGCCGAGCAGGACGATCTCCGGCTGGAATTCCAGGATTGCTTCGAAGTGGGCTTGGCTCAGGGCTTCGAAGCCGGATGGCGGCCAGTCGGCCACGATCTTTTCGGGCAGGACGATCAGGCTGGCGCGGTAGGTTTGGTGGTTGACGGCGACGTAATCTTCGCCGTAGGCGGTGAAAAGGTTGAGGCCGGCTGCATCGGCCAGGTTGAATTGCAAGGCGGGCTCTCCATTTGCGGGATAGGGGTCGGTCGGGTAACATTATAGCTTTTTTACGCAGTGTGTTACCGACACGCCCGATTCGCATGAAGGCTCGCCGCATACCCAAAAGGGCACGAGAGCCGATAAAGGATAACCCCGCCGTGCAACCCGTATTGAAGTCCGCCAAGCTCGCCAACGTCTGCTACGACATCCGTGGTCCGGTGCTGGCGCGCGCCCGGCAGATGGAGGAGGACGGCCACCGCATCATCAAGCTGAATATCGGCAACCCGGCACCGTTCGGTTTCGAGGCGCCCGAGGAAATCACCCAGGACGTCATCCACAATCTGGGCAACGCTTCCGGCTACAGCGATTCCAAGGGGCTGTTCGCCGCCCGCAAGGCGATCATGCACTACACGCAGGAGAAGAAAATCTCCGGCGTGCAGATGGAGGACATCTACATCGGCAACGGCGTTTCCGAGCTGATCGTGATGGCGATGCAGGCGCTGCTCAACACCGGCGACGAGGTACTGCTGCCGGCGCCTGACTATCCGCTGTGGACGGCGGCGGTAACGCTGGCCGGCGGCACGCCGCGCCACTACATCTGCGACGAGGGCGCCGGCTGGCTGCCCGACCTGGACGATATCCGCGCCAAGATCAACTCGAATACCCGCGCCATCGTCCTGATCAACCCCAACAATCCGACCGGCGCGCTGTACCCGGTGGAGCTGCTGCAGGAAATTGTCGAGCTTGCGCGCCAGCACCATCTCATCGTCTATTCCGACGAGATTTACGACAAGGTGCTGTACGACGGCAATACCCATACCTCGATCGCTTCGCTTGCCGATGATGTGCTGTTCGTTACCTTCAACGGCCTGTCGAAGAATTACCGCGCCGCCGGTTTTCGCGCCGGCTGGCTGATCGTGTCGGGCGAAAAGCGCCATGCCCAGGATTACATCGAAGGCCTGACCATGCTCGCCTCGATGCGCCTGTGCGCCAACGTGCCGGCCCAATACGGCATCCAGACCGCGCTGGGCGGCTACCAGAGCATCAACGACCTGGTTCTTCCGGCCGGGCGCCTTTGCAAGCAGCGCGACATCGCCTGGAGCCTGCTCACCGATATTCCCGGCGTGAGCTGCGCCAAGCCGCAAGGGGCGATGTACCTGTTTCCGCGGCTGGATTCGAAAATTTACCCGATCAAGGACGACCAGCAATTCATCCTGGACCTGCTGCTCGAAGAGAAGGTGCTGGTGGTGCAGGGCACCGGCTTCAACTGGCCGCAGCCCGACCATTTCCGGGTGGTGTTCCTGCCCAACGTGGACGATCTCACCGAAGCGGTCGGGCGGATCGCGCGCTTCCTTGATAATTACCGCAAGCGGCATGGTGCCTGACCTGACAACTGATTACTGACAACTGAAAACTCCTATGAAACCCATCAACGTAGGCCTGCTAGGTCTCGGAACCGTCGGCGGCGGCACGCTGACCGTGCTGCGGCGCAATGCCAAGGAAATCACCCGTCGCGCGGGACGCGACATCGTCGTTAAAATGGCGGCCGTGCGCGATCTGGAAAAGGCACGCAAGACCGCCGGAAACGATCTCGAAATCGTCACCGATCCGTTCGCCGTGGTGGACAACCCTGAAATCGATATCGTGGTCGAGCTGATCGGCGGCTATACGCTGGCCAAGGACCTGGTGCTGAAGGCCATCGCCAACGGCAAGCACGTGGTCACCGCCAACAAGGCGCTGCTGGCCGTGCACGGCAACGAAATCTTCCTGGCGGCGCAGGACAAGGGCGTGATGGTGGCGTTCGAGGCGGCGGTGGCGGGCGGCATCCCGATCATCAAGGCGCTGCGCGAAGGCCTCACCGCCAACCGCATCGAATGGATCGCCGGCATCATCAACGGCACCACCAATTTCATCCTCACCGAAATGCGCGACAAGGGCCTGGCGTTCGACACCGTGCTGGCCGAGGCGCAGAAGCTGGGCTACGCCGAAGCCGACCCGACCTTCGACGTCGAAGGCATCGACGCCGCGCACAAGCTGATGATCATGTCAGCCATCGGCTTCGGCATCCCGATGCAGTTCGACAAGGCCTACACCGAAGGCATCAGCAAGCTGACCAAGGAAGACATCAGCTACGCCGAAGAGCTGGGCTACCGCATCAAACTGCTCGGCATCACCAAACGCACCGAGCAGGGCATCGAGCTGCGCGTGCATCCCACGCTGATCCCGGCCAAGCGCCTGATCGCCAACGTGGAAGGCGTGATGAACGCGGTGCTGGTGAAGGGCGACGCGGTCGGCGCGACCATGTACTACGGCCGCGGCGCCGGCGCCGAACCCACCGCCAGCGCGGTGGTGGCCGACCTGGTGGACGTGACGCGGATGCTCACCTCCGACCCGGAAAACCGTGTGCCGCACCTCGCGTTCCAGCCCGATGCACTGTCCGACGCGCCGGTGCTGCCGATCGCCGAAGTGCGCACGTCCTACTACCTGCGCATGCGCGCTTTCGACAAGCCGGGCGTGCTGGCCGACCTGACGCGCATCCTGGCCGACCTGGAAATCTCCATCGACGCCATGATCCAGAAAGAACCGGCCGAAGGCGAGGAACTGGTCAACATCATCCTGCTCACCCACGAAACCGTGGAAAAGAATATCGACCAGGCCATCGCCAGGATCGAGGCGCTGCCGACCATCGACGGCAAGGTGACGCGGATACGGCTGGAAGAGCTGAATTCATAAGTGGCGGAACGATTGTAAGGTAGGGCGTAATAAGCGCAGCGCATTGCGCCGGATGCAGCAGTTTAGCATCGCACATCCGGCGGATTACGGCCTTCGGCCTAATCCGCCCTACGTGTTGCTTGAGCATTACCGAATATCACTCAGCCTACTACAAGCCCCTCTCCCGCGGGCGGGAGAGGGGTTGGGGTGAGGGGCTTGCGCATTAGAGAACGCTTGCCATGACGCACACACCCTCATCCCCAGCCCTTCTCCCGCCCGCGGGAGAAGGGAGATAACCCGCAGTAGCACGGGGAGCTTGACTCCGATTTACAGGACAATAAACATGAAATATCTCAGCACCCGCGGCGGCATGCCGCCCAAAACCTTCACCGAAATCCTGCTGGGCGGGCTTGCCACCGACGGCGGGCTGACCATCGCCGATGCCTATCCCCGACTGACGCGGGACGAACTGGCGGCGTGGCGCGGCATGAGCTACCCGGAGCTGGCGTTTGAAATCATCCGCCGCTTTGCCGACGACATTCCGGCCGCCGACCTCAAGGACATCGTCGAGCGCACCTATACCGCCGAAATCTTCCACAGCGCGGACATCACGCCGGTGAAGACGCTGGAGCCGGGGCTCCACATCCTCGGCCTCTCCAACGGGCCGACGCTGGCGTTCAAGGACGTGGCGATGCAGCTGCTCGGCAACCTGTTCGAATACGTGCTGGCCAAGGACAACGCCGAGATCAACATCCTCGGCGCCACCTCCGGCGACACCGGCAGCGCGGCGGAATACGCCATGCGCGGCAAGCGCGGCGTCAAGGTGTTCATGCTGTCGCCGGTGGGCAAGATGAGCCCGTTCCAGACCGCGCAGATGTATTCGCTGCAAGACCCCAACATTTTCAACCTCGCGGTCGAAGGCGTGTTCGACGACGCTCAGGACATCGTCAAGGCGGTATCCAACGATCTCGATTTCAAGGCGAAATACAAGATCGGCGCGGTCAACTCGATCAACTGGGCGCGCGTGACGGCGCAGGTGGTGTATTACTTCAAGGCCTATTTCGCGGTGACCGGGAGCAACGACGAGGAAGTGTCGTTCTCCGTGCCGTCCGGCAATTTCGGCAACGTCTGCGCTGGCCACATCGCCCGCCAGATGGGCCTGCCGATCAAAAAGCTGATCGTCGCCACCAACGAAAACGACGTACTCGACGAATTCTTCCGCACCGGCGTCTATCGCCCGCGCCCGCAGACCCAGCACACCAGCAGCCCGTCGATGGACATCTCCAAGGCGTCCAACTTCGAGCGCTTCGTCTACGACCTGGTCGGGCGCGATCCGGCGGTGGTGAACGATCTGTGGAAACAGGTGGATGCCGGCGGCAGCTTCGACCTGTCGCAGACGCCGCATTTTGCCAAGGTGAAAGATTTCGGCTTCGTCTCCGGCGAAAGCAGCCATGCCGACCGCCTCGCCACGATCCGCAAGGTCTACCAACAATATGGCGCGATGATCGATACCCATACCGCCGACGGCGTAAAGGTGGGCCTCGAACACCGCGAGGCCGGCGTCCCGCTGGTCTGCCTGGAAACCGCGTTGCCGGCCAAGTTCGAGGAAACCATCCGGGAAGCGCTGGGACGCGCGCCCGAGCGCCCGGCCGGACTGGACGACCTGGAAAAGCTGCCGCAGCGCTTCGAGGTGATGAAGGCCGATGCGGAGGCGATCAAGCGGTATATTGTCGACCACGCGGGCTGAAAGCAAAACCCCGCCGCCGTGTGCAACTCTCCGGTATTCGCGAATATGCGGCAGAAAGCCCCTCTCCCGCGGGCGGGAGAGGGGTTGGGGTGAGGGACTTTGAGCATGGTCAACGCTTGCAGTGACGCAAACACCCTCATCCCCGGCCCTTCTCCCGCCTGCGGGAGAAGGGAGAAAACCGACGTGAGTAGTTAAACTTCGCGCCTTTGCGGTGGATTTTGAATTTTTCACAACCCGCAGCACCGCTCCATGACCAACCTCATCCTCCTGTTCACCTGTTTCATCCTGGGCATGGTGCTGCGCCGCTCCCGGCGGCTGCCGGACAACGCGCCTGCCGCATTCAACAGTTTCATCATCCATGTCTCGCTGCCGGCGCTGACCCTGCTCTATGTCCATGACCTGAAACTCTCCGGCGACGTGTTTTTGATCGGGGCGATGGCGTGGCTGCAATTCGGGCTGGGGGCGGGATTTTTCTGGGTGGTGGGGCGCTGGCTCAAGCTGCCGCGGCCGACGGTGGGCGCGCTGATGCTGACCGGAGGAATGGGCAATACCTCCTTTTTCGGCTTTCCGATGATCGAGGCGTTCTACGGCAAGCAGGGCATCGCCACCGGCATCGTCGCCGACCAGCTCGGCTCGTTTCTGGTGCTTTCGATCCTCGGCATCACGGTGGCCGGGCTCTATTCCTCCGGCGCGCCGACCGCCCGCACCATCCTGCGCCGCATCGCGCTTTTCCCGCCGTTCATCTGCCTGCTCCTGGCGGTGGCGCTGATGCCGGTGGATTACGCGGACTGGTTCGTCGCTCTGCTCAAACGCCTGGGCGACACCCTGGCGCCGCTGGCGCTGCTGTCGGTCGGGTTCCAGCTCAAGCTCGGCCATCTCGCCGGCAATGGCCGCAACCTCGCGTTGGGTCTCGTGTTCAAGCTGCTTCTCGCGCCGCTGGCGATTTTCCTGCTCTATGTGCCGCTGCTGGGGGCGAGCGGGCCTGCCATCCAGGTGACGCTGTTCGAGGCCGCCATGCCGTCGATGATCACCTCCGCCATCGTGGCGACGGAGCACGACCTCGATCCGCCGCTGGCCAACCTGATGGTCGGGGTCGGGCTGCTATTGTCCTTCGCGACTTTGACCGGCTGGTGGTGGGCGATGCGGGGCGTTTGAGCCGACCTGTAGGTGCGAATTCGTTCGCACGATCAAAGTATTATGTGCGAATGAATTCGCACCTACATCCGGATCGTTCAGTGCGCCATCGGTGGCGCTTGCTGCGGTTGCAGGTTCTCGTCCGCCCAGTGGAAGTATTCGATCAACTGGCCGATTTCCGCATCGTTCAAATTCTGGTTGGGCATCGGCAGCCGGTATTTCGCCAGCAGCGTTTTCGCGTCCGGGTCGGTCTGGAGCATGGTTTCGGGCGATTTGAGCCATTTCGCCAGCCATTCGTCGCTGCGAGTCCGGGTGACGCCATAGAGGTCGGGCCCGACCTTGTCGCCGCCGCCGATGGTGTGGCAGGCCAGGCACTTGCCTTCGAAGGCAAGCTTGGCTTTCACCGCGTCCGGGTCGGTCGGCGTGGGTGTCGCCGGCATGTTGTGATGCTCCGGCCCGCCGGGCTCGGGCTTGCCGCCGGCGGCGATGATGCCGATGGCGCCTTGCGAGGCGTTGGCGAAATGGTGATCGACCATCACGTAGCTGCCGGCCTCGGGCACGACGAATTCGACGATGGCGCTGCCGGACGAGCCCAGCAGGACGGTCTGCATGCCGCGCATCTGGTTGTCCGGATTGCCGTCGAGCCAGACCCGGTCGAAAATCGTGCCGACCACGTGGAAGCTTGAAGTGTTGGACGGCCCGGCGTTCAGCACGAACAGGCGCACGCGCTCGCCCGGTTTGGCCTGCAACGGTTTTTCCACCATCCCGTTGTAACGGCCGTTGAACACCGTGTAGGTGGGCTGCTTGGCGCGCAGGTGCTCGCCGTCGAGGACATACAGCGGCTGTCCGTCCACCGTGCGGTGCTCGGGGTCGAGCCGGGTGTAGAACTCGCTCTGGATGATGGCGTACTCGCGGTCAACCTTGGTCGGATAGCCGCCGCGCGGCTCGACGATGATCATGCCGTACATGCCGGAGGCGATATGTTCGAGCACCATCGGCGTGCCGCAGTGGTACATGAATACGCCCGGATAGTTCGGGGTGAATTCGAACTGGATGGTCTGGCCCGGCGCGATCGAGCGGTATTTGTCCGTCGGCGACACCATGGCGGCGTGAAAGTCCATCGAGTGCATCATCGGCGCCGGCGCGATGTCCGTGCCGGGGATCGGTTCGTCGCTGCGGTTGGTCATGGAGAACTTGATGCGGTCGCCGACCCGCGCGCGGATGACGGGCGCCGGCACCTGGCCGCCGAAAGTCCAGGCCGAGAATTTCACGCCCGGCGCGATTTCGATGATGCGGTGCACCGTGTCGAGCTGGATGGTCTTGACCGGTTCCGGGACCAGCGGCTTGACCGCCGCATCCATGCCGAGCGCTTCGCCCACCGCCAGCGGACCGCTATGGCGGGTATTGGTGACCGCGGCCGGCGGCGCTTTGAAATCCATCTTCGATACGTCGTAGGGATCGGCAGGCCGTTTCTCCTCTTTGCCGCAGCCGCCCAGGCCCAGCGAGACTGCGCCGATCGTCAGCGCCGCGACAACGAATGCGCGGCTGAACATACCAACAGGCGATGCCATGACAGCCTCCTCAAGGTCCGTTTTCTCCCTATAGCGTAATATTTAGGGTGGGCCGGCTCATGGGAAGTTCCCGGTCAGCCTGCATCCACGCCAGGAAATGCTATCATCACGCGAACCCCTACGCGGCTGGAATTCCAACATGACCAACCCCCTGAAAACCTTGCATCAGGCTGTCGTCCGGAAAAGCCTGTCGATCAGCAGCGTCGCCGAACTGGCCTGGGGCGCGCTGTGCCGGACCCCCGCGCTGGGGCGGGGGGCGGTGCGCCGGGTGTTGCTCAAGCAGCTATACTTCACCGGCATGGAATCCGTCGGCGCGGTCGGCGCGGTCGCGTTTCTGGTCGGGCTGATCATCGTGACCCAGATGACCAATCTGGTGGGGCGGAACGAGACGCTGACGGTGCACGTCCTGATCTGGGTCATCGTGCGCGAACTGGGGCCGCTGCTGACTGCCGTCGTGATTATCGGCCGCAGCAGTTCCGCCGTCGCCAGCGAACTGGCCGCCATGCAGGTCAATGGCGAGATCAAGAGCCTGCGCCGCATGGCGATCTCGCCCTTGTCCTATCTGGTCATGCCGCGCATGCTGGGGATGACTTTGAGCAGCGTGGCGCTGACCTTCTATTTCCAGGCGGTCGCCATTGCCGCCGGCGTGGTGACCGCCGCGCTGCGCCAGGAGCTTTCCCTGGGCAGCGAAATCGCCGAATTTTTCGAGGTCATCGACTTCGCCGACATCGCGGCTTCCTTCCTGAAAAGCGCGGTGTTCGGCGTCCTGGTTGCGGTGGTTTCCTGCTACCATGGATTGCGGGTGAAAACGGCGTGGACCGAAATCCCCCAGGCCGCCTCGCAGGCCGTGATCCGCAGCCTGCTGGCGGTATTCGTGTGGGACGGCTTGATTACGGTGCTGGTGTTCTGACATGGCGTTGCTGCAATTTTCCGGAGTGACGGGTGAGGGTATCGCCGGTTTGTCTTTCGCGCTCGCGGCGGGGGAAACGCGCGTGCTGCGGCTGGCATCCGAAGCGGAGAAAATCGAGGCGATCGATCTGGCGCTGGGCGAACAAGCGCCCGCCGCGGGCTCGGTCATGCTGCACGGCCGCCCGCTGGAGCAGTCCGAGCCGGGGCGGATCGGCTGGATTCCGGCCCACGGCGGGCTGATCAGCAATCTCAAAACCTGGGAAAATGTGACCTTGCCGCTGTGGTTTCACGGCAAACGCCTGCCGTCCGGCACGGACGCCGCTTTGGCGCGCTGGTTGACCGCACTGGGGCTGGACAACCAGGCCTGGGCGGATTTCATGGCGCGCCCGCCGGCCCAGCTCAAGCCGCTGGAGCGCAAGCTGGCCGGCCTTTTGCGCGGACTGGTCCAGGCGCCGTCGCTGTTGGTGGTGGATGCCGGCCTGTTCGACGGCGTGGACGAAACAACCGTTCGCTCCTGGACGGCGGCGCTGGAAGAATTCGCGCGGAGCGGCGAGGCGCGCGCCGTGCTGGCGGTAAGCCACGGCGCCGCACCGCTGCCCTGGAAAACCTTTGGAGAGCCCTTATGACTTTATTGGCGGACAAGGACGAACGCTTCAAGAACCTGTTCGGCAAAGTCGCGCTGTTCGTGCTGCTGGCCGTGCTCGGCATCGCGCTTTCCTTCATGTGGACTGGCATCAAGAAGGGGTTGCTCACGCCGAAATCGTCGGTCTATTTCGTCGCCGACAGCGGCCAGGACATCAAGAAAGGCATGCCGGTCAAGCTGAGAGGCTTCAAGATCGGCACGGTCAGCGACGTGTCCATGGACAAGGAAGGCCAGGTGCGGGTGGAAATGCGCATCGAGGACAAATACATGCCGCTGCTCCGGGAGGATGCCGTCGCCAACCTGGAAAAGGAAGGGCTGATCGGCGACAGCATCCTCGACATCGACAGCGGCACGCCGGGCAAAAAACCACTGAAGGCCGACGGGAAACTCCAGTTCGAGCGCGGCAGCGGGATGGAGCAGATCGCCGAGGAAGTGCGCGACCGTCTGCTGCCCGCCTTGGACGAGATGCACAAGCTGCTGCGCGACGTCAACGACCCGCAGGGCGACGTGCGCCAGACCGTGAAAAACCTGCGCGAATTCAGCGCCGCGATGCGGGGGACCGGTGCGCGCATCGATCGCCTGCTCGATCACGTCGATCAGACCACCACCAACGAACTCCAGCCGCTGCTGCGCTCCGTGCGCCGGTCGGCGGCCAACACCGAAACCATGACCGAACAAATGAACCGCGACCTGCCGGGCATGATGCAGAAGGCCGACGCCAGCCTGGAAAACCTGCGCCAGACCAGCGAAACCTTCAAGTCCGCCATCCGGCAATCGGCCCCGCAACTGCCCGGCCTGCTGGGAGAGAGCCGGGAACTGGTCGGCGGCACGCGCGACATCGTCGATGCCGCCACCGCCAGCTGGCCGCTCAAGACCATCATGCCGCAGCCGGAGCAGGGGTTGGTGAGGATGGACAGCCATGATTGATGTGAAACGCATGGGGCGTTTTTGTGAAACAGCGTTTTCTCGTGCAGGAGCGGCCTCCCGGCCGCGATCCTTGATAATCGCGGCCGGGAGGCCGCTCCTACGAGGTTCGTTTATCGTCAGGAGCGTTGTCGCCATGACCATTAAACTTGTCTTGTTCGGGCTATTGGGCGCCCTGCTGACTGCCTGCGGCACTTCCCCGCAACGCCCGCCCGCCGCGCTGGAGCAGGCGCAGTCCGCCGACAAAAGCGCCCGCCGCGCGCTGCGCGAAGGCGACTTGGCGCGGGCGCGCGCGCTGTTCGCCGAAACCTTGACCCTGCAGCAGTCGCTCGACAACCTGCCGGCCATGGCGGCGGCGCTGATCAACCTGTCCACCGTCTCGCATCGGCTGCACGACGACGCCAGCGCGCTCGCCCTGCTCGACCGCGTCCTGAACGGCGGCCTGCCTTACCCGGCGGACATGCGCGCCGCTGCCGCCTTCCGTAAGGCGGTGATTCAGCTCGATGCCGGCCGAAGCGGCGAGGCCGAATCCGCCCTGGCGCTGGCCGAACGTGAATGCGCCGAACCCTGTGCGCTCCGCCCCGGTTTTCTCAACCTGCGGGCGCGCCTCGCGCTGGGCCGGGGAGACTATGCCGGTGCGCTTGTTTTGGCCCAGTCCGTGGCGGTGAAAGGAATCGAAAAAGAAGAACAGGCCAACGCTCGGCGCATCGCCGCGGCAGCCGAATCCGCGCTGGGCCGGCAGGAAGCCGCGCTGGGCGATTACCAGGCCGCGCTGGACATGGACAAGGAACTCGGCCTGAGCGGCCGGATCGCCGAAGATTTGCGCGGCATCGCGTCAGCCCTGGCCCAACTCGGCCGCAAGGACGAGGCGGAAGGCTACGCCCGGCGGGCGCAGGCGGTGAGCGAGGCGGCGGTTAGGGCGCCGCGATGAATGCACCTTTGCGAATAGTGCCGCACCGGCGATGGTCATGGCGAATCGCCGTTCCGAATCATGAGGGCGTCCGTTGTGGGTGCGGCTTAAGCCGTACATGTCAGGCTCCACCCGCAAGGAGTGTCCCCGCCGCGAGCGGCAGCAGAGCTGCTCGCACGGGCGAGAAAGCCTGACCCACAAGCCACCCATGGCGGCTGCACCCACAAGGAAGCCGTAGCCCGTATGAAGCGTAGCGGAATGCGGGGTGATGGCCTGAGAAATGATCCCGGATTCCGCGTTGCTCTATCCGGGCTACTCCTGACTCAAGCTATTTTCTCCACTGCGATCTTGAGTATCACCTTGCGGATAGCGCCCGAACTGACCAACGGCGCATGCGCATCCTCCGGAAAAAACAGGCAGAAAGCGCCGGGCGGTGTGGCGATCCAGCTGGCCGGCGCGTCCAGGAAGAAGCGGATGTCCTTTTCCGCGCTGTAGTCGGCCACCGGCCGATGGCAGTCGCCCAGCGCCTTCCAGCCCATCTCGTCCAGTCCGTCCAGCACCAGCTGGATATCGATGTACTTGCGGTGGCATTCCAGCTTGGCCTCTTCGCGGCTGCGGCCGTTGACCGCTTCCACGATCGCGAACAGAGCATCGCCCTGGATGGGATGTCGCCCCGGCGCCAGCGATTTGAGATCGGTGTCGCGCAGGAAGGCGAAGGCGGCCGGAAACAGCGGATGCAGGCCCGCGTAGCGGTCGGCGTTGGCGAGGGTATCGAAAATCATAATGGTCTCTTTGGTTTTTTCCGCGAAAGTAAATGCCCCAGGTAAGCGCGAATATGCACATAAGCCCCTCTCCCGCAGGCGGGAGAGGGGTTGGGGTGAGGGACTTTGCGCATGGTCAACGCTGTGTTAATCGGCGGCTAATTTTATTTTTTGGCTTAAGCCGCTTCCGCCTCCGCCTGCTGTTGCAGCGCCCACATCGTGGCGTATACGCCGTTCATGGCTAGCAATTCCGGGTGGCGTCCGCGCTCGACGATGCGGCCGGCTTCCATGACCAGGATCTCGTCCGCCTCGACCACGGTGGAAAGCCGGTGCGCAATGATGAGGCTGGTGCGGCTCCTGGCGATTTCGATGAGCTCGGCCTGGATGGCTTTTTCGGTTTTGGTGTCGAGCGCGGAGGTGGCTTCGTCCAGGATCAAAATCACCGGATTCTTCAGCAGGGTGCGGGCAATGGCGACGCGCTGCTTTTCGCCGCCCGAGAGCTTCAGGCCGCGTTCTCCGACGACAGAGTCCCAGCCTTGCGGTAGGCTCTCGATAAAGTCCAGGATGTGCGCGGCGCGGGCGGCATCGACGATTTCGTCGTGGGTGGCGTCGGGGCGGCCGTAGGCGATGTTGTAGTAGATGCTGTCGTTGAACAGCACGGTATCCTGCGGCACCACGCCGATGGCGGCGCGCAGGCTGTCCTGCGTGACGTGGCGGATATCCTGGCCGTCGATGCGGATGCTGCCTTGATTCGTGTCGTAGAAGCGGAACAGCAGGCGCGCCAGGGTGGATTTGCCCGCGCCGCTGGCGCCCACGGCGGCCACGGTCTTGCCGGCCGGGATAGTGAAACTCACGTCGTGCAGGATGGGGCGGTCGGGATTGTAGGCGAAGCCGACTTGATCGAATTTCACCTCGCCGGCCAGCACGTCGAGGGTGCGCGCATCCGGCGCGTCCTCCACTTCCTGCGGGCGCTGGAGCAGGGCGAACATGCGCTCCACGTCGGTCATCGACTGCTTGATCTCGCGGTACATCACGCCGAGGAAGCTCAGCGGCTGGAACATCTGCAACAGGTAGGCGTTGACCATCACCAGATCGCCCAGCGTGAGCGTGCCCGCCACCACGCCATGTGCCGCGCGCAGCACCATCAGCGTGACGCCGATGGCGATGGTGCCGGCCTGGGCCGCATTGAGCAGGCCGAGCGAGCGCTGGGATTGCAGCGCGACCCGCTCCCATTCCGCCAGGCTGGCGTCGTAGCGCGCCGCCTCGTAGCGCTCGTTGCCGAAATATTTCACGGTTTCGTAGTTGAGCAGGCTGTCGATGGCGCGGCCGTAAGCTTCCGAGTCCAGCGTGTTGGCGCGGCGGACGAACTGGGTGCGCCAGTCGGTAATGATCACCGTGAACACGATATACGCCGCCAGCGTGAGCAGCGTGATCAGCCCGAATACCCAGTCCAGCTTGACCAGCAGGATGACGGCCACCATCAGGATTTCCAGCACGGTGGGCGTGATGCGGAACAGCAGATACCCCACCAGGCTGGAGATGGCTTTCGAGCCGCGCTCTATGTCGCGGGTGATGCCGCCGGTCTGCCGCTCCAGGTGAAAGCGCAGCGACAGGGCATGCAGGCGCTGGAACACCGCCATGCTCACCCGGCGCATGGCGCGCTGCGTGACCTTGCCGAACACCACGTCGCGCATGTCGGCGAAAGTCGTGCTGGCAAAGCGCAGCAGGCCGTAGCCGACGATCAGCGCCAGCGGCAGGACCAGATCGGCGCGCGACTTGTCCAGCGCGTCGATGATTTCCTTCAGCACCAGCGGCACCATCACTGCCGCCAGTTTGGCGCCGACCAGCAGCGCCAGCGCCATCAGCACCCGTCCGCGAAACTCCCACAAGTACGGGAACAGGCGGCCGACCGAACGCACGTCGGCATGGCCGGGCTGGGGCAGCGTTCTGAAACGGGAATGCGCGGAATGGGGCATCGGGTGGATTGGGGCTGGGCTAGCTTGCTATTTTACTTGGGTGGGGTGGTTCGCGAAATTTGTTTATAGCGCAATACCCGTTCCCCCGGAGAGGTTTTCCCTCATCACCCTTTCCACGTTGCTGGAGAAATATGAACTCGATTTGCTACTCGAAGAGTTGTCCCTGCGCCTGAATGTTCAATTCGAGTTCCGGCCAGAGATCGACGAAAGATGCCGCGGAAATGCGCGCCAGTTCGCGTGGCTCTATCTTGTTCAATCCGCCGCCGTAAACCCGGCCTTCGCCCCGAAGTTCATGGCCGGTAACCCGCCCGAGCAAGGCATGAACAGTTTCCGCCCGGTCGGGGTGACGGCGAAGCATCGCCGCGAGGCCATTCTGTGCATATAGCATCAGGTAGAGATTGGTTCCAATCGCCCGCGAGCGATTCCAGATAAAGCGGAACGGCTGCTTGTCGTTCGAACCTCGGCCCATGTAGGTGCAGAGGAATGGGGCGGGTTCCCGGCGTTCCTGCTTGTACCATGGGTTGCGCTTGCCGATCAGATAGCCGTCCATAATGCCGGGCGGCCGGTCGGTTTGCAGGTATTCCCAAAGCGCAGGATACTGGGCCTCGACCATTGGTTCGGGCAGGTCGCAGTCGATCACGCACAGCTGGCGGTCAATGAGGGGATAGCCGTCATCATCGGCGTCGATGGTTGTAGTTTTCAAGTGCCGCGGGCTGGGAAGGATCGGGCGGAGGTACTTGCCGGGGAGTCCGCGGCGCTTCGCGTCGGCGCGGTCGATGACGAAAAATTTGTTGCAGCCGGTGGCGATGCCGCGCTGCACGCGGAAGAAGTCGCCCAGTGTAGGGCCTTTGCCATCGCTGACCGTGTGCCGGTCGTTCTTGGCGTGACTTGGGTACGCTGTCCACTTGCGGGAATCTCGCAATCGTTCAAGTCGGATATGATCGCGGGCGTGCGGCTCGGCCAGAGTGCCGCCAAAGGTGAATTCGACGGCATGATCCGCGGCTGGCGGGGTCTTGCGGAACACCAGCACGACCGACGACACCAGTGCGTCGCCGAACTGGACATCGTCGGGATCAAAGCGGTGAGCGCGGAGAAGCGTTACGCTGCCAGTCAGGAAATTTCTTAGCGCCGCGCCATAGTTCACGTCCATGAACTCGGACGGGATAAGCCAGGCGGCGATCCCATCATTTTTCATCCATGCCGTGGCGATCAAAAGGAAATAGACATACAGCCCCGCAAGGCCGTTGACCTCGACTCCGGCCATCTGGAATGCGAGGCTGCGCAGGCGTTCCTTGTATTCCCGGTCCAGGTGGTGGTGGCGGACGTAGGGAGGGTTCGCCAGGATGACGTTGGGCGCAGGTGGGCATGATCCATTGGCGACGACGCGCATGAAATCGTCCTGCACGATCTCGAGCCCCTTAGTGGCCCACAGATTGCGAGCGGCGTCGGCAAACGCGGGATCGAGTTCTACGCCGATGGCGCTGTCGATCCGTTTGTGGCCGAAAACCGCGAGCGCGGCGGAAAAAAAGCTGCCCGAACCGACCGATGGATCGGCGAAGCGGATGCTGTCATGACCCCGGCCAATCAGCGATTCAACGTAGTGCGCGATATCGACGGCGAGGGCATGAGGCGTTGCAAATTGGCCAAGCCGATTTCGTTCCGCAGCCGGCTTGCGCGCGTCGATATCCACCTGGATAGCTTGGCGGCGCGCCTCGAGCTGGCAGGTGTCGTAAGCGATTGTCATGCGCTTACAACCTCAGCTTTGCAAGATCGTCGATTCGATGCTCCCACACCCAATCGATGCCTTCGGCCGCTTCATAGCCCAGGTAGTCGCTGCCGAAATAGCCGCAAAGGAACAAGACGAAAGAGACAGTTTCGCCATAAGCCGTTTGAAGCTGGTGTATCTTGGTGGCTTCTTCCTTGCGCCGCTTGTTGGTATTGGTGAAGTCCCCTGCCGACTTGGCTTCGATCAGGATAGGCAGTCGATCTTTGCGCAGCTTCTTGGGCTGGATCACTACGTCAACCGGGATGTTTACCTTGAGCGACTTGCCGACCGCGAGGTTCATGCGGAACGTATACGTCCCAGCTTCCATTCCGGTCAGAAGCTTTCCGCCCGGATGGGCTTGCTTTCGGTAACCTCTGGCGTCCAGCCAATCGCCCAATAATTTGAGCTGCCTTTGCTCCTGGGCGTTGCGGACGATGGGGTTGGCCACGGCGCTGCATAAGCGGTCGGCAACGATTGTCGACGCGCGGTCGCGCTCATGATCGGTCGGGTCCTTCGCGGCGTTCAGCCACGGGAAAATGTCACGGTCCAGCAGCCTGGAAACGATGCGGCAGAGTTTGCCCAATTCCGTATCCAAATCGGCGGCGTTCATTCTGGCGGGAAGCTTGCCATTTTCCATTCGCCCGACCAGATTCCTGCTCGCATCGGCCAGGCCGATCAAGCGATCGACCGCCAGCGGTGGGGCGGTGCACATGCGCAGTGTCGGTAGAGCGCCCGGATTGTTTTTGAGCGTTGCGGCGTCAATGTTGCGCAAATCATTCGTGGCGAGCAGCGCCGCCTTGACATGCCCGGTCGTTTGCACGCGCGTGGAACGGAATGCCCCCGGCGCGAAGCGCATGAACCATTGGTTGAACTGGTCGACGGAAGCCGCGATATCGGCTTTCCAGAGGTGGGGCTTGTCCGCGTTGATACGTCTAGCCATTATGATTGCATTCGGTTATCGGGACGGGCTTCGGTTGTTTTGAGCATGCTCGCATGTTACTGGGTTTCCGTTAAAACTTGCTCGATATTTTGACGGAATCGAATCGACAAATCCACCGGCCCGGCAGGAAGTCCTCGGTAGTTTTCATTCGAAATGACCTCTTGTCTTTCAACATGCGACAATCTAAACTTGTACAACAAATTGAACAGGTATTGAGTCATGCGCGTAGTGAATTTCTCCGAGGCTCGCAACAGCCTCAAAAACGTCATCGATCAGGTGATCGACGATGCCGACTATACGGTTATCGCGCGGCGCGATGCGCCCGATGCGGTGGTGATGTCGCTCGATACGTTCAACAGCCTGATGGAGACGGTTCATCTGCTGAAGACCCCCGCCAACGCGGCCCACCTGGCGCGTTCCATCGAACAGTACCGCCAAGGCAAGGTGACCCGGCAAGGATTGGAGGATGCCTAGCCTTCTCACCTGGACGCTGGCGGCCTGGGAGGATTACCAGTACTGGCAGGGACAGGATCGAAAGACCTTGAAGCGAATCAACAGCCTGATTCAGGATTGCATGCGCGAGCCCTTCGCAGGCATCGGCAAACCCGAGCCGCTCAGGGAAAATCTCTCGGGATTTTGGTCCCGGCGCATCGACGAGGCCAACCGCTTGATATATCGGGTCGATGGAGAAGATCTGGTGATTATCGCTTGTCGCTATCACTACGCCTGACCAAACCGCATCGACAAATCCACCGCCCTGATATCCTTGGTCAGGCTGCCCACGGAGATGCGGTGTACGCCGGTTTCGGCCACTGCGCGCACGGTTTCGAGGGTGATGCCGCCGGAGGCTTCGAGTTCCGCGCTTGAGCCGGCGCGTTTGACGGCGTCGCGCAGCATGGCGAGGTCGAAGTTGTCGAGCAGGATCAGCCGGGCGCCGGCTGCGAGCGCTTGTTCGAGTTCGTCCGGATTCTCCACCTCGATCTGGATCGTCGTGCCGGGCGGCGCGATGGTTCTGGCCTGTTCCAGCGCTTGGCGGATGCCGCCGGCCGCCATGATGTGGTTCTCCTTGATCAGGATGCCGTCGTAGAGCCCCGTGCGCTGGTTGTCGCCGCCGCCGCAGCGGACCGCGTATTTCTGCGCCAGGCGCAGCCCCGGCAGGGTCTTGCGGGTATCCATGATGCGCGCGCCGGTGCCGGCGACTTCTTCGACGTAGCGCCGCGTAAGGGTGGCGCTGGCGGAGAGGGTTTGCAGGAAATTCAGCGCCGGGCGTTCTGCGCTGAGCAGCGCGCGGGCCTGGCCGCGGATTTCGCACAAGGTCTGGTTGGGCCGGACCGCGTCGCCGTCGTGCGCCTGCCAGACGATCTCCACCTCCGGGTCCAGCTTGCGGAAGCACGCCTCGAACCACGCGGCGCCGCACAGCACCGCGGCCTCCCGGCTGATGACCGTCGCCCTGCCGGCGGCGTCGGCAGGAATCAGTTGCGCGGTGAGGTCGCCGCTGCCGATGTCTTCGGCCAGGGCGATGTCGATATTCTGGCGGATGGCGGCGGCCAGTTCGTCGAGAGAGGGCATGGATGATCTTTCGGCCGGTTTTTACTGTATGTTTGGTCTTTAATGAATCAGAGAACGAATGTATCGTTCCGGAATCATAGGATGGCATGCGAAATTCAATTATACCTTCAACCCCGCCCGCCACGGCGCAGGCATTCCATCTGGAAATGCCGCGCGGTGCCGCTGTTTTTTATTCAGGTAGAATGAGTTAGTTATCCCATGGTCGATCTGGCGCGCAAGAATCTTCTCCACGACAAGCTGCGGTTCGTCATCACCGTTTCGGGGGTGGCGTTCGCCGTGACGCTGATTTTCGTGCAGATCGGCCTGTTCGGCGGCTTGCTGGACAACGCCTCGGTGACCATCGACCATCTCGACGCGGATGTCTGGGTGACGTCGAGCAAGACGCCCAATATCGATTTCGCCCATCTTTTCCCCGAAACATCGGTGCAGCGGGTGCGCTCCGTGCCGGGCGTGGCGCGCGCCGACAACCTGATCGTGTCGTTCATGTTCATCTCGCTACCCAACGGCGCGCGCGAGAATATCGAGGTCTACGCGCTGGAGGATTTCAACCGCTGGCATTTTCCCTGGAACGTGGTGCAGGGCAACCTGGACGACTTGCGGCGCGGGCGCTATTTCTTTCTCGACGAGTCGGCTGCCCGGCGTTTCGGGCCGTTCGCGGTGGGCGAATACCGCGAGGTGCTCGACTATCGCCTGAAGATCATCGGCACCACGCGCGAGGCCTTGTCGTTCACCACCACGCCGATCGGGTTCATGGATTACCGCATCGCGCAAACCCTGCTCGGGCGGGAGTGGGTCGGGCGGACCACCTACATCGTGGCGAAACTCGCGCCCGGCGCCGATGCCAAGGCGGTCAAGGCGGAAATCCAGCGCCGCCTGCCGCACAACGACGTCTACACTACGGCGGAATGGTCGCGGCAGTCGCGCTCCTACTGGGTGGACAGCACCGGCATCGGCTTCAACATGTTTATGACGGTGCTGCTGGGCGGCTTGGTGGGCATCGTGATCGTGGCGCAGACGCTGTATACCTCGACCATGGAACACCTGAAGGAATTCGGCACGGTCAAGGCGATCGGCGGCAGCAATGGCGACATCTACAAGATCCTCGCCGAACAGGCGGTGATCTCGGCGGTGGTGGGCTACGTGCTCGGCCTGATCCCGGCTTTCGCGCTGGTTCCGGCGATGGCGAAGGGCGGCCTCAAGCTCGTCATCACCCCGGAACTGATGTTGGCGGTGTTTGTCGGCACCGTGGCGATGTGCCTGCTGGCGGCGATGGTCTCGTTCCGCAAGGTGGCGACCATCGACCCGGCGCTGGTGTTCCGCGGGTAGCCATGCTGCTGGAAGCGACCGACATCCACA
Organism: Sulfuricella sp.; assembly: GCA_028714315.1. Classification (GTDB taxonomy): domain Bacteria; phylum Pseudomonadota; class Gammaproteobacteria; order Burkholderiales; family Sulfuricellaceae; genus Sulfuricella. Next base: position 34,624 of record JAQTMN010000004.1, read on the forward strand.
AGACTTTCCAGGAAGGACGCGAGACGGTGCACGTGTTGAACGGCGTCACGCTGTCGCTCGCGCGTGGCGAAATCGTCTCGCTGGAGGGGCCGTCCGGCTCGGGCAAGACGACGCTGCTGTCGATCGTCGGCTGCATCCTGACGCCCACTTCCGGGCGGGTGGTGATCGAGCAGCACGGCGTGAACGCGCAGCATCAGGGCGAGTTGGCGCGGGTGCGCCGCCAGTACATCGGCTTCGTCTTCCAGCAGTTCAACCTGTTCCCCGCGCTGACCGCACTGGAAAACATCGAGTACGCCCTGAACATCAAGGGCGTGAAAGGCGCGGCGGCGCAGCGCGAGGCACAGCGGGTGTTGGTCGCGGTGGGTCTGGCCGAGCGCCTGCATTTCCTGCCGCGCGACCTGTCCGGCGGGCAGAAGCAGCGGGTGGCGGTGGCGCGGGCGCTGGCGGGAAATTCGCCGCTGATCCTGGCGGACGAGCCGACGGCGAACCTGGATTCGGTGACCGGCGGGCAGGTGCTGGAGATGTTCCGCGCGTTGGCGAAACAGGAGAATCGCGGTTTGCTGATCGTCACCCACGACCCGAAAGTGCGGGCGGTGGCGGACCGGGTGTTGAAAATCGAGGATGGACGGCTGATATGACGAGGTTGACATGAAAGCATCGACGACGAGCGTGCTGCTGCTCGCGGTCGCCGCGGCGGTGGCAGCGGCGGTAATGTGGGGCGGGAGCGGCACCACCAGGGCGCCCGCGCCCGCCGCGAACGGAACGCCGGCGGCGAAGCCCGCCGCGCCGACGCGCATCCTGGCCGAAGGGCGGCTGGTGGCCTATCCCGGAGCGGAAGTGGAAATCGGTACCGACAGCGGCGGCACCATCGTGAGCCTGCCGGTGGACGAGAAGGCAGCGTTGAAGAAAGGCGACCTGATTGCCGAAATCCGGGCGGACGACCTGCGCGCCGCGCTGGCGGAGGCTGCGGCGCGGAAAACCGAGGTCGAGGCGGATATTCGCCTGCATCAGCTCGAGGTCGCCAGGCAGACCAAATTGCGCGCCAGCGGCATGACCACGCAGCAGCTGCTGGAACGCAGCCAGCGCGATCTCGAGGCGGCCCGCGCGCGGCGGCAGACCACCGCGGCGGAGGTGAAGCGGCTCGACGCGGTGCTGGCCAAGGCGCGCATCGTCGCGCCGATCGACGGCGTGGTGATCGCGCGCCACGCCAATCCCGGCGAAACCGTGCCGCCCGGCGCCAAACTGGTGACCCTGGCCGACCTATCGCGCACGCGGATCGAGGCCGAAGTGGACGAGTACGACGCCGGCCGCATCCGCCTCGGCGCCCCGGTCACGGTGCGGGCGGAAGGCTTCGACGGCAAGGCCTGGCGGGGCAAGGTGGAGGAAATTCCGGACGCGGTCGTCGGCCGCAAGCTCAAGCCGCTCGATCCCGGCCGCCCGGAGGACACGCGGGTGCTGCTGGTGAAAGTGGCGCTGTCGGAAAAATCCCCGCTCAAGCTGGGGCAGCGGGTGGAAGTGGAGATCGCGCGCTAGCGCCCGGCGTATGAAAAATCATGGCTTAATGGCCGCAAAAAGGCGCAGAAAGCACAAAATAAAAACCAATTAGCCTGTTCAGCAGAATGTGTAGGAGCAGCCTCCCGGCCGCGATACGCCCGATCGCGGCCGGGAGGCTGTTCCTACAATATCAACGCCCGCCACCTCTTGGCTGAGATTGGTGGAAATAAAGCCATATTTTCTTGTGGCTTTTGTGCCTTTTCGCGGCTAAACGCTTTTCGCCGGTTTCATTTCGCCAGCATCTCCCCGATCACCCGCGCGTATTCCGGCGCATCCCACTCCGCCCCGCCTTGCAGGGTGTAGCGAATGCGGCCCTTGGCGTCGATCAGGAAGGTGGACGGGGCGACGAAGACTTTCCAGGCCGCCAGCGCCTTGCCGTCGTTGTCCATCAGGATGGTGAAATCGGTTTTCACCTTGCCGAGAAAATCCTTCACTTCCGCTTCCGTTTCGCCCATGTTGACGGCGAGGATGGTGAAGGGCTTGCCCGCCAGCCTGGCTTCGAGCCGCACCATTGAGGGCATTTCCTTGACGCAGGGCCCGCAGTAGGTGGCCCAGAACTGCACCATCACCACCTGACCGCGGTAATCCCTGAGGTCATGGGTTTTGCCGGCCAGATCCTTGAGCTGGAGGGCGGGCGTGGCGCCGCCGTAGGGTTTCAGGTCCAGGGCCGCGGCCTGCCCGGCGTACAGAATCAAGGCCAGAACGCTTAACGCCAGTTTTTTCAGCATTTATCTTTTTTCCAGCAGGGTTTTCAGGGCGTCGCCGAGCAATTCCGGCAGGCGCGCCGCCATGGCGTCTTCTTCCGGCGTGGAGTCGTCGCGGCCGTAGAAATAGCCGCGCACGCCCGGCAGCACCTGGCTGTCCACCCGGCTGCCGCCTTTTCGGAATTCGACCTTGAGGTGTTCCAGCCACCAGCGGCCCGGCGAGCGCTGGCTGTGATAGATGAACACGGGCACGGCGGTGCGGGCGACTTCGGGGTAATAGGCCGCTTCCACGCCGGGTGCCGGGGTGACGGCATAAAGTTCCGGGTAGAGCAGGATCGCGCCGGCGAGGGCCGGATCGCGGGGGTGACGCCGCTGCCATTCGAGCGCGCCGCGCACCGCCGGCACGGCGGCGGGGCCGGCGGCGACGAGGACGATGTTTTTGCTGGTGGCGGAGCGGGCGCGTTCGATCAGGGCGACGACGTCCGCGGCGGGAAGCTGCTTGATGGCGCTCGGCGCGGCGGGAACGAAGTGGGCGCTGAGCAGGTCGGTCAGCCATGCCTCGGTCCCGCCGGCGGCCAGGGCTTGGGCCGCTTTCGGCTCCCACGCGCCATGCCCTTCGTCGCAGGCAAGCCATAGCAAAAGCGTTTTTCCGTGCGCCGGGAATATCCGCAGCGGGACGCTGACGCCGTCGCTCAGTTCGAGGGTGTCGGGACGAAAAACATCGGCGCGCAGCGGAGCGGCAAAGATCAATGCCAGCATGAGCAAAACGGCGGAAATGGAGGCGGTGAGCAGGGTCGTCACGCTGTTGAGTGTAGCGCAAAGGGCTTGAAATATCACCCGCTTATCCCTACTTATGACGTAACCAATCAAACAAGGAGTACGCCATGCGCTTCGACAAGCTCACCACCTTATTCCAGCAGGCCCTGAGCGATGCCCAGAGCCTCGCCGTCGGCCAGGACAACCAGTTCATCGAGCCGCAGCATCTGCTGCTGGCGCTGCTGGAGCAGGACGACGGCGGCACCGGCTCGCTCCTGCAGCGCGCGGGGGGCAACGTCGGCGCGCTCAAGCCCGCCCTGAAGAAGGCAATGGAGCGCCTGCCCAAGGTGGAAGGGCACGGCGGCGAGGTGAGCATTTCGCGCGATCTGAACAATCTGCTCAACGTCACCGACAAGGAAGCGCAAAAGCGCGGCGACCAGTTCATCGCCAGCGAGCTATTCCTGCTCGCCGCCGTGCAGGACAAGGGGGAAATCGGGCGCCTGCTGAAAGAGCACGGCGTCGCCCGCGAAGCGCTGGAACAAGCCGTCAACGCCGTCAGGGGAGGGGAAACCGTGCAGAATGCCGAAGCCGAAGGTCAGCGCGAGGCGCTGAAGAAATACACGCTGGACCTCACCGAGCGGGCGCGGATGGGCAAGCTCGACCCGGTGATCGGGCGCGACGACGAGATCCGGCGCGCGATTCAGGTTTTGCAGCGCCGCACCAAGAACAATCCGGTGCTGATCGGCGAGCCGGGCGTCGGCAAGACCGCCATCGTCGAGGGCCTGGCGCAGCGCATCGTCAACAACGAAGTGCCGGAAACCCTGAAGAACAAGCGCGTGCTGGTACTCGACATGGCAGGGCTCCTCGCCGGCGCCAAATATCGCGGCGAATTCGAGGAACGGCTGAAATCGGTGCTGAAGGAAGTCGGCCAGGACGAGGGCCGCATCATCCTGTTCATCGACGAGCTGCACACCATGGTCGGCGCGGGCAAGGCGGAAGGCGCCATCGACGCCGGCAACATGTTGAAGCCGGCGCTCGCGCGCGGCGAGCTGCATTGTATCGGCGCGACCACGCTGGACGAATACCGCAAGTACATCGAGAAGGACGCCGCGCTGGAGCGCCGCTTCCAGAAAGTGCTGGTGGACGAGCCGAGCGTGGAAGACACCATCGCCATCCTGCGCGGCCTGCAGGAGAAATACGAGCTGCACCACGGCGTGGACATCACCGATCCGGCCATCATTGCGGCGGCCGAACTCTCCCACCGCTATATCACCGACCGCTTCCTGCCGGACAAGGCGATCGACCTGATCGACGAAGCGGCTTCCCGCATCAGGATGGAAATCGATTCCAAGCCGGAATCGATGGACAAGCTCGACCGCCGCCTGATCCAGCTCAAGATCGAGCGCGAGGCGGTGAAGAAGGAAAAGGACGAGGCCTCGAAAAAACGCCTGGCCCTGCTTGACGAGGAAATCGTCAAATTGCAGCGCGAATACAACGATCTGGAGGAAATCTGGAAGTCGGAAAAGGCGCAGGTGCAGGGCAGCCAGCACATCAAGGAAGAGATCGACCGGGTCAAGGCCGAGATGGTCAGGCTTCAGCGCGAGGGCAAGCTCGACAAGGTGGCGGAATTGCAATACGGCAAGCTGCCGCCGCTCGAAGCGCAGCTGAAGCATGCCGAAACGGCGGCCGACGTGCAGGAGAAGCACAAGCTGCTGCGCACCCAGGTCGGCGCGGAGGAAATCGCCGAAGTGGTATCGCGCGCTACCGGCATTCCCGTGTCCAAGATGATGGAAGGCGAGCGCGACAAGCTTCTCGCCATGGACGACAAGCTGCACGAGCGCGTGGTCGGCCAGGACGAGGCGGTGCGCCTGGTGTCCGACGCGATCCGGCGTTCCCGCGCCGGCCTGGGCGACCCCAACCGGCCCTATGGCTCGTTCCTGTTCCTCGGCCCCACCGGCGTCGGCAAGACCGAGTTGTGCAAGGCTCTCGCCGGCTTCCTGTTCGACAGCGAGGAACATCTGATTCGCATCGATATGAGCGAATTCATGGAGCGCCATTCGGTCGCCCGCCTGATCGGCGCGCCGCCCGGCTACGTCGGCTACGAGGAGGGCGGCTACCTGACCGAGGCGGTACGGCGCAAGCCCTACAGCGTGATCCTGCTCGACGAGGTGGAAAAAGCCCATCCCGATGTGTTCAACGTGCTGCTGCAAGTGCTCGACGACGGCCGCATGACCGACGGCCAGGGCCGCACCGTGGACTTCAAGAACACCGTGATCGTGATGACTTCAAACCTCGGCAGCCAGATGATCCAGCAAATGGCTGGCGACGATTACCAGGTGGTCAAGCTGGCGGTGATGGCGGAAGTGAAGAGCTATTTCCGCCCGGAATTCATCAACCGCATCGACGAAGTGGTGGTGTTCCACGCGCTCGACGAAGCCAACATCAAGTCCATCGCCGCGATCCAGCTGCGCTACCTGGAGAAACGCCTGGCCGCCTTGGAGATGAACCTGGTGGTGTCCGACGCGGCGCTAAGCGAGCTTGCCAGCGCGGGCTTCGACCCGGTATTCGGCGCGCGGCCGCTTAAACGCGCGATCCAGACGCATCTGGAGAACGCGCTGGCGCGGGAAATTCTGGCGGGGCATTTCGGCACCAAGGACACCATCAGGGTGGATGTCAGGAACGGCAAGTTCGAGTTCGCGAAAGGCTGAGCGGGCTTGCTTCTAAATTGGCCGGCGAGGGGCGGGGCACCACTTGCCGGCTTTTTTTGCGCTTAGTTCAGATGGGTGCTTGCCAAAATGGCAAATAAATCGTTTAATCCAATCAACATAAGCCTGCTGTAATGCTTTAAATTTTCCGCGAATCTGATCCTGCACGCGGCGAAGAGGACAAGACGGTAGTGTCATTCATTTTTAGGATGCCCTAAAAAATTCAAACAAGATGATTTTAATTTTTTTTTATTTTTGTGCGGCGTTTTTCCCTAAAATGACGGTTTATAAACCGTCATTTTAGGAGGCACACTTTACGTTGGGCATCGTAAGCCCGGAGCACTCTATGGCCTTCTCATCTGAGCAACTCAACCAAATCTACGACCGCACTTCTGGCTATTGCCACATCTGCCACAAGAAGCTCGCGTTCAAAAACTATGGTGTGTTTGGCGCTCGTGCCGCATGGGAAGTCGAACACTCCAATCCCCAAGCGAAGGGCGGCACCAGCCGCCTCAACAACCTCTATCCGGCGTGCACCACTTGCAATCGTTCTAAGGGTGCGTCAAGCACCCACAGTGTCCGCGCCAAGAACGGGAAATCTCGCGCGCCTCTTTCCACCGAGAAGCGAAAGAGCGCCAAAGTCCAAAATGCAGTCGTTGGTGGCGCTGCCGGTGCTGCTGCCGGTTCAATTCTCGGGCCTGCCGGTGCGCTTGTGGGCGCCTTGATCGGAGCGCACCTTGGACACAAGAAGAATCCCGACAAATGAAACGACGCCCAACCCATCATTCGAGAGGACAGCCAAAAGCGGGCTGCCCCTCAATTCAAACGTTGGGCGGCAAAGACCACCGTCCCGCACATCCACAGCGACCAGCACTCTCAACTCCTTTGCGGAGGTTTATCCACTGACGAAACAGGCATGTAGCATGAGCAATGTATTCCAATCCACTCGCTGAATGATCCATCAGCAATAGGAGATGAAAATGGCAAATGGGAGTAACGAGCCGTCAGGCGTAGACGCAATTCAGCAACAAAGCGCAGAAGTCGGGTCTGATAAACAACTTTCGGAACTGCGCGAGCTCACGCGGAATCTCATGATGGCGGTTCAAACAATGCAGCTTCAAACCTCACGAGGATTGGAACTTCGGGACGCTATCAACGATGTAAAGGCAGCCACACGCTCGATGCTCGTAACACCAGCATCCACCGTTCCAGCAAGTGGTGCGGTGCCCGGAAAGGGCAGCGATTGCGGATGCGGACCATGTGAATGCATCTCGGGGACTTGCTGCACATTTAAGATCGAGCTTGCATCGATCCGCATCACACAGATGCAAATAGAGCCCGTTGACGCGGCAGCGAATCCGTTTGCAGAAATGGAACTGCAGGTGTACCCAACAATTGACGGAATAGGTACAGTTTGCCCGAATTTCTTCTCTACGTACTCGCTAAGGAAACCCCTTAGCCGACCTGGCATTTGGTACCCTGTCAACGTGAAGTTCGCAATGGTCAGTGTCTGCAAAGGCGCACCCAAGCACTTCACAGTGAACGTCGCGGGAAAGGAAGTTGATGATGGTGGCATTGAGGCGACTGCGGCGCGAGACGAGTACGGGATGGCTGAGGCAGCGATGACTCTGGACTGCTGCAGCGCGCAACCGGTGACGATCATCATCGAGGTCCATTTAGATCACGGTGGTCTTGGCGGTGGGACCTTTGAAGCCATGATTACGGCAACGCGCGAATGCTGCTAACGGCTTGTCTGCAGCCCGCAGTCGCTGCCTAACGAACGCTTCGAGCCGACCGCCCAAAAGCTGCGCTTTTGGGTTCCCTCCGCGCTGCGCGCTCTGGCGGCGCTCAAGCTGGACGTTGACGCTGTAGAAAAGCCCCGTCCCACCCGCTTCTCTGGCATAATTATGCAAACGTACTTACCGCACGGAGAGTGACGAAGATGGCGCGATTCAAGCCGGTTCACCAAGGACTTAAACTGCTGCCGGTCGATTTCGAGCGGCACAAAAAAGGGGTCACGGCACAAAAAAGGGGTCACATCTTTAAGAAGAAAAAGGGGTCAGAAGAAAAAGGGGTCACATCTTGAAAAGAGAAGAAAAAGAGCAAGGAAAAAGGGGTCGAAAAGGGGTCGCATCTTGACATAACAGTCTCAAGATACCAAACTCTACCCATGGCACGCTCCCTCAGACTCGAATTTCCCGGCGCGATTTATCACGTGACCTCTCGCGGCAATGCCCAGCAGGCGGTCTTTGCCGACGACGAGGACCGGGAACGGTTTCTCGCTATATTGGGGGAAACGGTCACGCACTTCGGCTGGCTCTGCCACGCCTACTGCCTGATGGACAACCACTACCATTTGATCATCGAGACGCCGGATGGCAACCTCTCGCCGGGAATGCGGCAGCTCAATGGAGTTTACACCCAACGGTTCAATCGCCGACACGGTCGCGTCGGCCATCTCTTCCAAGGCCGGTTCAAGAGCATTCTGGTGGACCGCGACAGCTACCTACTGGAGCTTTGCCGCTACGTAGTGCTCAACCCGATTCGAGCGAAGATGGTGAAAAAACTCGATGGGTATCCCTGGAGCAGCTATCCGGCGACCATCGGCAATGCGCCCGTGCCGAACTGGCTTGCGACCGACTGGGTGCTGAGCCAATTTGGCCGCAACCGCGCAGCGGCCCGACAGAAGTACGTCGCGTTTGTGGCCGAGGGAAAGATGCTGCCCTCACCTTGGCAGGCCCTGAAAGGGCAGGTGCTGCTCGGCTCGGAGGGCTTCGTGGAACGGATGGGCACGCTGTTGGGAAGCAAAAGCGACCTGAAAGAGATTCCCCGCAGCCAGCGCTTTGCGCACCGCCCGAGCTTGGCCGATATGTTTCCGACAAGTACGCAGGGAAACAAGCCGGCGCGCGACGTGGCAATCCGACGTGCTTATCTGGAATTTGGCTATACGCTGGCTAGCATCGCGAAGCAGGCCGGCGTGCACTATTCGACCGTGAGCAAGGTCATCAAGGGTGTGCGATAGTCCGTCATGTCAAGATGTGACCCCATTATGCGTACCGACCAAGGCGACATTTGCGCGCCGGATATGGGCGTCCGGCGCTTTCAGGCCTCCCTTCATCTCTTCGCAAAAAGACTTCGCCTCATGACGTTCGGTTGACTTCACCCCGCGTGTCGTTACAATCCCCATAAGTCCCGCCTCCCCGCTAGTTTAGTCCAACAAGGTTTGTCCGCCGCAAGTTCGGCGCGGATACTGCATGCTTCGGGTGGGCGGCGGATAAACGCTATTCGTTAGGCCTTTATGTCAACAATTGAATACCGTCATAATTTCCCCCTTGCCGCTACTGATGTAGCCGTGGTTTTTGATGCCTCCGGCATTCGCCGCCCCACCGATGATTTGGCGCGGATTGAGCGTATGTTTTCCAATTCAAATCTGATTTTCTCCGCTTGGCACGAAGGCAATCTCGTTGGAGTGTGCCGCGCCCTGACTGATTTCAGCTATTGTTGCTACCTGTCCGATCTCGCAGTGGATAGGGCGTTTCAAAAACACGGCATCGGGCGTGAACTTATTGCCCGCGTTCGCTCGGCTATTGGGGAAGAGGTGGCGCTTGTCCTGCTATCTGCACCTGAAGCAATGGCGTATTACCCCAAGGTTGGGTTTGAGAAAATTGAAAATGGGTTCATCATCAAACGCACCCGGTAGCTCCAAGCCTAACCCGGCAGTCAAGCAGGACGCCGCGCTAACGCGCGTCGCCCCTTACTTTCCACGTTGGGCCTCTCTGTGAAAGCTTGGCTCCAGAAGGCATCGCGATTCTTTGCGAAAACAGTCGTAGTTCTCATGCCGCTCTGGCTATTGTTCGGTTTATGGAGCATGAGCGGCTCGCACGTCTATCACGCTCAGGCACTTATCTACATCGACAGCGCCCAAGGCGTCTTAATCGCTCACGGACTCTGCCAAAACAGAAACGATTGCGTGCTGAAGCAAATACTCTTTGGTAACGGAGGCGCCGTAAAGATTGGCCCGTTTGAATCCGGTGGCGTGCAACTCTCCGTGTATGAGGTGTCAAGCCCCGACGTTGTGGGCGATTTGGTGAAGGCGATGGGAGAGACTTACAAAAAGCAGCGAGGGCCTAGAGTACGGCTTGACGTTTATTCCTCCAGGCATCTTGAGCGAGAAGTCCTGTTTGCCTCAGCGAGCATCCAATAGTGACGCGAGGCCCAACCCTGCAATGCACCGGACCTGCGCGAAAAGCCGCGCAGGCCGGAGATTTTGAATGTTAGGTCCTTACCCGTACCCATCTTTATCCCAGGGGGAAAAACAAATGAAAAATCTGATCGCGCTTCTTATTGCAACCTCTCTATTCGGTTGCGCAACGTACAAGCCGATTCCGGATGGATATACTGGACCACAAGCAACGGTAAGGGACAGCGGCCATTCCGAAGACGGAACGAAGGCACAGCTATTTGCCCTTACGGATATTGACGGTAACCGAATAATGAATAGCTTCTGGGCAAGCGCCAATGCGAGCCACGGCCGTGGTTTTGCCTTAACGGTTGTAATTTCAGATCGCCAAGTGCCGGCAACGTCAATGAAAGCCACATTGAAAGGCAGCCATACTACCGCAGCACCAATTCATGCCATTGCTAGCCAAATGGCCGGAACGTTTTACTCTGTAGAAGGGACTGTGGATTTTTCACCTAAACCCAGTGGAAAATACGTCGTTAAAGGTGAATTGCGCAAAAGCGGTTCAACGGTCTGGATTGAAGATTCCGAGACTGGACAGCCAGTTACAGAAAAGATCGTCGGAAAATGAGTCGACCTAACAATCCTTTCCAGCGGACAGTCCGCCAGCTTCGCTGTCGGCCTGCCGCTGAACTCCGTCGTTGACGTTGTAGAAAAACCCCGTCCCACCCGCTTCTCTGGCATAATTATGCAAACGTACTTACCACACGGAGAGTGACGAAGATGGCGCGATTCAAGCCGGTTCACCAAGGACTCAAACTGCTGCCGGTCGATTTCGAGCGGCAGCTTCTTCCCGGCACCTTCGAGCACGCCCTGTCCTACCTGGTCGACCACGAACTCGATTTGTCCGAGCTCGAGGCCCGCTACCGCAACGACTACCAGGGCGCCTCTGCGTATTCTCCCGCCGTCCTACTCAAGATCGTTCTGCTCGCCTACAGCCGCGGCATCGTCGGCAGCCGCAGGATCGAAGCGGCTTGCCGCGAGAATGTGCTGTTCATGGCGCTGTCCGGCGATAGTCAGCCTCACTTCACTACGCTTGCGGGGTTCATCGGCAACATGGGCGACATGGCCGCCAAGCTGTTTGCCCAAGTGCTTGTCATCTGCGACCGGCAGAGATTGATCGGGCGCGAGATGTTCGCCATCGACGGGGTGAAGTTGCCCTCCAATGCGTCCAAGGCCAGGAGCGGCACCCGCAAGGATTTCCAGCGCCAGGCACAGAAGATGGAGAAAGCCGCCCAGAAGATGCTGGATCAGCATCGCGCCGCCGATGCGGTTCCTCCGGACAATCCCTCGCGGTCTTGCCCTTGCCTTCGACTAGTGGTTATCATGCGTCCATGACGAACTCATGTCGGTACTCCCACAGGGGACTTCCTCCCCATCACATCGCGCCCATGCTGGGCGCACACCTTACGTTCGAGCGGGACCTTCGCGAAAAAGCCGCGTCAGGCCGCTCAACTGCACGTTAGCCATTCCATGTTACGTATCCGTCGCCTGACCCAGCTCCTCATCGCACTTTGTGCGTCTGCATTTGTATCTTCCTGGGTTTCCTTCGTCATTTATCGTGTTCTATCAATGACGGCTCTGCCGCTATCTGGATCTGATATCGCGAATGACATAGGGAAGGTTGAAGATATTGCTAAGCTCAAAGAAGTCACCATTGCTCTCTTTGGTGCCGCATCTGAGTTGAGAGACAGCGGGGCTCTCTTAGCAAAGTGGGGGCTAGGCTTCGTTCTTGTGTGGTCCATTATTTTGGGAACTATTGCCCTTGTAACATATCGTGAGGTCTGCAAAGCCTCAATTGGGCCCGCTCACCCAGAAGTTGAAAACTTCATCGATCGAGCTCTTGCCGGAAAGCTTGAGTTATGGAAGGTATTTTGGGGCGGGTACGTGGCCCTATCACTGCTGCTATTTTTTATTTCTGGCAGCGTCATGAAATTGCTAACGCAAGTCGGCAGTGCCACAAACTCGTTATTTCTGCTCAACGCTATTACAGGGCCGATCGCACTATCTATTCCTATTACGATCTATCTACTCTCTGCCCTACTGGTCTGGCGATCTGCCTCAAATACGTCATCTGTCGCGTGGCACTATTTGGCTAAGGCAGTTGTTATCATAGGCACGATTATTCCCCTGATCAGAAGCATCATTGCCACCAATGCCTTTCTTTCGGTAACCCATGGCTAACCCATCATTCGAGCGCGCGCCCAAAGAGCCAAAGAGGGGTCACAAAGAGCCAAAGAGGGGTCACATCTTGACATAACAGTCTCAAGATACGAAACTCTACCCATGGCGCGCTCCCTCAGGCTCGAATTTCCCGGTGCGATTTATCACGTGACCTCCCGTGGCAATGCCCAGCAGGCGGTCTTTGCCGACGACGAGGACCGGGAACGGTTTCTCGCTATATTGGGGGAAACGGTCACGCACTTCGGCTGGCTCTGCCACGCCTACTGCCTGATGGACAACCACTACCATTTGATCATCGAGACGCCGGATGGCAACCTCTCGCCGGGAATGCGGCAGCTCAATGGAGTTTACACCCAACGGTTCAATCGCCGACACGGTCGCGTCGGCCATCTCTTCCAAGGCCGGTTCAAGAGCATTCTGGTGGACCGCGACAGCTACCTACTGGAGCTTTGCCGCTACGTAGTGCTCAACCCGATTCGAGCGAAGATGGTGAAAAAACTCGATGGGTATCCCTGGAGCAGCTATCCGGCGACCATCGGCAATGCGCCCGTGCCGAACTGGCTTGCGACCGACTGGGTGCTGAGCCAATTTGGCCGCAACCGCGCAGCGGCCCGACAGAAGTACGTCGCGTTTGTGGCCGAGGGAAAGATGCTGCCCTCACCTTGGCAGGCCCTGAAAGGGCAGGTGCTGCTCGGCTCGGAGGGCTTCGTGGAACGGATGGGCACGCTGTTGGGAAGCAAAAGCGACCTGAAAGAGATTCCCCGCAGCCAGCGCTTTGCGCACCGCCCGAGCTTGGCCGATATGTTTCCGACAAGTACGCAGGGAAACAAGCCGGCGCGCGACGTGGCAATCCGACGTGCTTATCTGGAATTTGGCTATACGCTGGCTAGCATCGCGAAGCAGGCCGGCGTGCACTATTCGACCGTGAGCAAGGTCATCAAGGGTGTGCGATAGTCCGTCATGTCAAGATGTGACCCCATTATGCGTGCATTATGTGATGCGTGCGTCATGTCAAGATGTGACCCCATTATGTGATGTGACCCCATTATGTGATGAGATGTGACCCCATTATGTGATGACCCCATTATGTGAAGATATGACCCCATTATGATGCTTTTATGATGTGACCCCATTATGATGCTTTGTGCATTAAGACGTGACCCCGTTATGGTGTGCTGCAGGGTGGCGCTGCACTTGATCGGGGAGTGAGCAGGATTTCCCGTGCTGCCGGCCTGCGCGCAATCCAGTAAAATTCGGCTATCCATCTGCCATCGGACTCTCCCATGATCTCGCCGTTTTCCGTTTCGCCCTTGCCTCAAATCGTTTTCGGCGACGGCAGCCTGCGCCAGGTGCCCGCTCTGCTTCAGCAATTCGGCAAGCGCGTCCTGATCGTGACCGGCGGCCGCTCGTTCCGCTCCTCGCTGCACTGGCAGAGTTTGATCGATGCCCTGAAAGGCCGGGGCATGTCCTGGGAAGACATGGCGGTCGCGCAGGAACCTTCGCCGGGACTGGTGGACCAGGCGGTGCGCGTGTACCGTAGCGCCGGCATCGAGGCGGTGCTGGGCATCGGCGGCGGCAGCGTGCTGGATGCCGCCAAGGCCATCGCCGGGCTGCTGCCCCACGCGCATTCGGTGATGGATTTTCTTGAAGGCGTCGGCCCGGAGTTGCCTTACCAGGGGCCGTCGCTGCCTTTCATCGCGGTGCCGACCACCGCCGGCACCGGCTCGGAAGCGACCAAGAACGCAGTTCTCAGCGTGCATGGGCCGCACGGCTTCAAGAAATCCTTCCGTCATGACTTGCTGGTGGCGAAATACGCGGTGATCGATCCCGCGCTGCTGGCCACCTGCCCGCCGGACTTGATCGCCGCCAATGGCATGGATGCGCTCACCCAACTGCTCGAATCTTTCGTTTCGACGCGCGCCAATCCCTTCGCCGACGCGCTGGCGCTGTCCGGCTTGGGCTACGTGCGCGACGGCCTGCTGGAATGGTACGAGGGAGACGAACAAGCGGCCGATGGCCGCGCCGGCATGGCTTACGCCGCCTTGTTGTCCGGCATTGCCCTGGCGCAGGTCGGGCTGGGTTCGGTGCACGGCCTGGCGGCGCCGCTGGGCGCGTTTTTCCCGATCCCTCACGGCGTGGCGTGCGGCGCGACGGTGGCGGCGGCAACGGAAATCAACATCCGCGCGTTGGAGCAGCGCGAGCCGGACAGCCCGGCGCTGGAGAAATATGCCCGCATCGGCCGGCTGTTCCGCGGCAAAGCGCATGTGGACGACGTCGGCGCGCGGGTGTTCCTGGTGCATGTGCTCAATGAGTGGACGGCGCGCCTGAAGATGCCCGGCCTGGCCGCCTACGGCGTCAGGGAAGCCGATCTGGACGGGGTCGTGGCGAACAGTCGCGGCAGCAGCATGAAAACCAACCCCATCGTGCTGACGGACGGGGAGGTCAGGGAGATTTTGCTTCGCAGTTTGTAGAACGGGAGCGGGTGGTATGGCCGAATGAATTCGGCCCTACAGGATTAACGCGGCAAGCCGTACGTTCACCGCTTACCGTTCACTACTCACCGCTTTTTCCCATCGCCCGCCCGGTCTGCAGCAGAATCTCGGCGCCGGTGGCGCTGTCGTAGGGGAATACCCCCGACTTGGCCGACACCGATATTCGGGTCGCGTTGGGGCTGATCTCCTCGAGTTCGATGTCGATATTGCGGCTGACGGATTTCGCCTTGATCACTTCCCCGCCTTTGACCTTGCCGGTGAAGCGTATCTCGATTTGCATGCGCTGGAGGGCGGCCAGGGCAGCTGTCCGGACGCTGGGAAGCGGCGCGGTGAAGGTGCGGGAAACCGTGCCGGCGGTGGTGTTGGAGACTCCCGCGGAGACCCCGGCCGAAGTGCCGGCTCCGAGCGCGCTGATCGCGACCGTCTCGCAGCCGGCCAGCGGCAGGATGCCTATCGCGAGGATCAAAATCCGGCTGGTCGGGGAAAGCATGGCTGGCTGGCCGATCTGGCAAGCGGTGAGCATGGCCGAATGAATTCGGCCCTACATTGACGCGGCAAGGCCGCGCGCACCCCGCTTACCGTTCACCGCTGCCGGTTTCCCGCTTTCAAGTCAGCTTGCTGGTCCACTCGTCCAGTTCGACGCAGGCTTCCTTGCTGGGATCGTGCGGGTCGCGCAGTTCGTTGATCTGGCACAGATATTCGTGGCCCATCCGGTCGTGCAGATTGATGTATGGGCTCGGTCCGTAGGGTTCGAAGGCGCTGGCATCGGCGAAAATGAAGTCGTATTCGCCGTTGACGTCCACTTCCACTTTGCCGCCGTGGCTCGCGCCGTAGTCGTGCCAGCGCGTGTTGATGTCGCCGCCTGCGATGACGGGCGACATTCTCGACGTTTTTTTGTCGTGCCAAGCGACCATCACCGGTTCGGCGATGTCCAATCCCCTGATAGCCAAGGACGATGCAAGTCCGCTCGCTACCCTGTAATCCAGGTCCATGCCCGAATAGTTGATGTGAAGTTCTTTCATGATCGTCTCCTGATCGTTTACCCCCAAGCGGGGCTTGCCGATGTGATACTTTAAAAGTAGCACAATAGCCGACAAAAACAATCGGGAATTGGGGTTGTGCGAAAGGGAAAAGGCTGATGCGAGGCGGTGAAAACCGGGGAGAAAGAAACCCCCATCGCGAACGATGGGGGAGAAGTGGATTAATTTCCCGCGGCGGCTTCTTCGGCGTTGCCCAGCGCGGTGATGTTGAAGCCGCCGTCAACGTAGGTGATCTCGCCGGTCATGCCGCTGGCGAGGTCGCTGCACATGAAGGCGGCGACGTTGCCGACTTCCTCGATGGTGACGTTGCGCCGCATCGGGGCGTGTTTTTCGTTGTAGGACAGCAGCTTGCTGAAATCGGCGATGCCGCTCGCCGCCAGGGTCTTGATCGGGCCGGCGGACAGGCCGTTGACGCGGATGCCCTTGGGCCCCAGGCTCGCGGCCATGTAGCGCACGTTGGCCTCGAGGCTGGCTTTGGCCAGGCCCATCACGTTGTAATGCGGCACGGTGCGCTCCGCGCCGAGGTAGGACAGGGTCAGCAGGGCCGCGTTGCGACCTTCCATCATCGGCAGCCCGGCCTTGGCCAGCGCGGTGAAACTGTAGGAACTGATGTCGTGGGCGATCTGGAAATATTCGCGCGTGACCGAGCTGACGTAATCGCCCGCCAAGGCCTGTTTCGGCACGAAGGCGACGGAGTGGACGATGCCGTCGAGCCCGTCCCAGTGCTTGCCGATGGCTTGGAAAAGTTGGTCGATTTGCTCGTCGCTGGCGACGTCGCAGGGGAAAATCAGGTCGGTGTTGAATTCTTTTGCAAGGTCGGTGACGCGATCCTTGATTTTTTCATTCTGGTAGGTGAAGGCGAGTTCGGCGCCTTCGCGCTTCATGGCGGATGCGATGCCATAAGCGATGGAGCGGTTGCTGATCAACCCGGTGATCAAAATTCGTTTATTTGCCAGAAAGCCCATTGTTTTTCCTTCTAGTGGTTTTATCCGGGATATGCTGCAAAGGTCTTCATTATATCCTAATTTTTCTTGTTAATCGGCCTGCCTGGCATCCGGAAGCGGCTTGCGCTACACTAAAACCCGATGAAATCGCTCCTGTCATTTGCGCTGCTGCCGTTGATCCTGGCGGGTTGCGGCGCTTCGCCGTGGAACAGCCCGTATCCCGCGGCTGACGAAGGCAGGAACATTGCATATTCGTCATTTACCGAACGCCCCAAACATCTCGATCCGGCGCAGTCCTACAGTTCCAACGAGATCGCCTTCATTGGCCAGATTTACGAGCCGCCGCTGCAATATCATTACCTGAAGCGGCCTTACACGCTGATCCCCCTGGCCGCCGCCGAGCTGCCCAAGGCGGTGTTTCTCGATGCCCAGGGCAATCCTCTGCCGGCCGACAGCCCGCCGGAAAAGATCGCTTTCAGCGTTTATGAAATACACATTAAACCGCATGTCCGCTACCAGCCGCACCCCGCCTTGGCCCGCGATGCGGGGGGGAATCTCCTGTATCGCCATTTGCAGGCGGGAGATTTGGCGAAAATACACAAACTGGCCGATTTTCCGCAAACCGGCACGCGCGAGCTGGAAGCGGCGGATTATGTCCACGAGATCAAGCGCCTCGCCCACCCCAGGCTGAATTCGCCGATTTTCGGCATGATGAGCGAGTACATCGTCGGCCTGAAGGAATATGCGCAAACGCTGGCCAAGGCGCAGCAGGCTCTGCCGCCGGGCGGCTATCTCGACTTGGAGCGCTACCCGCTGGCCGGGGTCGAAACGGTCGATCGCTACACCTACCGGGTCAAGCTCAAAGGCAAGTATCCGCAGTTTCTTTACTGGCTGGCGATGCCGTTTTTCGCGCCGGTGCCGCCCGAGGCCGACCGCTTCTACGGCCAGCCGGGCATGGCGGAGAAGAACCTCACGCTGGACTGGTATCCGATCGGCACCGGGCCGTATCTGCTCTCGGAAAACGACCCGAACCGGCGCATGGTGCTGGAACGGAATCCCAATTTCCATGGCGAAACCTACCCGACCGAAGGCGAGCCGAACGACGCCGCCGCCGGACTGTTGACCGATGCCGGCAAGCCGCTGCCGTTCGTCGATAAGGCGGTATTCAGCCTGGAAAAGGAAAGCATCCCTTACTGGAACAAGTTCTTGCAGGGTTATTACGACGCCTCCGGGATCAGCTCCGACAGCTTCGACCAGGCGGTGCGCGTCGCTGCGCAGGGCGAGACCGATGTCACCGAGATGATGAAGGCGAAGGGCATCCGCCTGCAGACCACGGTGACCGCCTCCAGCGACTATTACGGCTTCAACATGCTCGATCCGGTGGTGGGCGGGCTGTCCGAGCGGGCGAAGAAACTGCGCCAGGCGATTTCGATCGCGCTGGACTACGACGAATTCATTTCCATTTTCGCCAACGGACGCGGCATCCCCGCGCAGGGGCCGCTGCCGCCGAGCATTTTCGGCTTCCACGAAGGCGCGGCCGGGATCAATCCCTACGTCTACGACTGGGCGGGCGGCAGGGCGAAGCAGAAACCGGTCGAATACGCCAGGAAACTGCTGGCCGAAGCCGGCTTTCCGGAAGGGCGCGACGCGCAGACCGGCAAGCCGCTGCTGCTCTACCTCGACATCACCGCCAACGGGCCGGACGACAAGGCTCGCCTCGACTGGATCCGCAAGCAGTTCCAGAAAATCGACCTGCAACTGGTGGTGCGCAACACCGACTACAACCGCTTCCAGGACAAGATTCGGCGCGGCAACGCGCAGATTTTCCATTGGGGCTGGAACGCCGACTACCCCGATCCGGAAAACTTCCTGTTCCTGCTCTACGGCCCCAACGCGCGGGTCGGCAAGGAAGGCGAAAACTCGGCCAATTACGAGAATACGGAATTCGACCGGCTGTTCGAGCGCATGAAAAACATGGACAACGGCCCGGAGCGCCAGCAGATCATCGACCGCATGGTCGAGATCGCGCGCCGCGACGCGCCCTGGATATGGGGCTTCCATCCCAAGCAATACGCCCTGTACCATGCCTGGTATCGGAACATCAAACCCAACTTGATGGCCAACAACGGCCTGAAATACGTGCGCATCGACGCCGAACTGCGCGCACGCAAACGGCGCGAGTGGAACCAGCCGGTGCTGTGGCCGCTGGGTCTGCTGTTTCTGGCGCTGGGAGCGGCGGTGGTGCCGGCGGTGATGGTCTACCGGCGCAAGGAGAGGATGGCGGCGAGGCCGAGTTGACCGGTTGTCCGCCGATGAACACGGCACATTGCGGCGTAGGAGCGGCCTCCTGGCCGCGTGCTTCGGTAATCGCGGCCGGGAGGCCGCTCCTACATGCTCGGCGGAACATTGTCGCCATCATGGAGTCACCGGGATTGAATGTTTCACTAACAAGGGAGAACCCATGCCTTACGTCACACGCAATGCCGAAGGAAAAATTGTCGCGCTGCTTGCCGAAGCGCCGGCCGACGGGACAGAATTTTTGTCGCCCGAGAGCGTCGAAGTCTTGCAGTTTGTTTACGGCGACGCGGTGAAAGGCGAAATGGCCGCCCTCGACCTGGAGTTCATCCGGGTCATCGAGGATGTCATCGACGTGCTGGTGCAACGCAATACCCTGCTGTACACGGACCTGTCGCCCGCCGTGCAGGCCAAGCTGAACCGGCGCCGGCAAGTGCGCGGCGGAAGCCCGATGCTAAGCATGAACGACGACGACATCATCCGGCTTTGACCGGGATTTTACGGTGCCTTCCATGGGCGGACGTGGGCAGACAATCTCCTCGCTTTGCGAGTTTTACGCTAGCCGCCGGGCACGGGACGAATCCGCCAAAACATGATCAACTACATTCTTCGCCGCCTTCTCTACGCCATTCCCATCCTGATCGGGGTTAACCTGCTCACCTTTACCCTGTTCTTCGTGGTCAACACGCCGGACAACATGGCGCGCATCCACCTGGGCGTGAAGCACGTCACGCCGGATGCCATCGCCAAATGGAAGCACGAGCGCGGCTACGACAAGCCGCTGATGTGGAACGGCGCGGCGGAGGGCGCGCAGAAGGCGGCCGACACCATTTTCTTCGAGAAGTCGGTGCGCATGTTCGCCTTCGATTTCGGCCGCTCCGACGAGGGGCGCAACATTTCCTACGACATCCGGACGCGGATGTGGCCGAGCCTCGCCATCGCGCTGCCGGTGTTTGCGATCGGGCTTCTGGTCAACATCACCTTCGCCATGCTGATGGCGTTCTTCCGCGCCACTTATATCGATTTCGCCGGGGTCGTGCTGTGCGTCGCGATGATGTCGATTTCGGGCTTGTTCTACATCATCGGCGGGCAATACCTGATCAGCAAACTGCTTCACCTCACGCCGATTTCCGGATTCGACGGCGGCCTCAACGCCTTCAAGTTCGTCGTCCTGCCGATGGCGATCGGCGTCATCGGCGGCATCGGTGCGGGCAGCCGCTGGTACCGCACCATTTTCCTCGAGGAAGCCACCCGCGACTATGTACGCACCGCCCGCGCCAAGGGGCTGTCCGAGCTGGCCGTGCTGTTCGGCCACGTGCTGAAGAACGCCATGATCCCGATCCTCACCGGCGCGGTGGTGGTGATCCCGCTGCTGTTCATGGGCAGCCTGATTTCGGAATCATTCTTCGGTATCCCCGGCCTCGGCAGCTACACCATCGACGCCATCAATGCGCAGGATTTCGCCATTGTCCGTGCCATGGTGTTCCTCGGTTCGGTGCTGTATATCGTCGGCCTGATCCTGACCGATATTTCCTACACGCTGGTCGATCCGAGGATCAGGCTGGAATGAGAAATTGTGAAAAACTCAAAACCCACCGCAAAGGCGCAAAGGCACAAAGAACACGCAAAGGAAATTACTTTGATTTTGCGAGGCTTTTCTTTGCGCACCTTAGCGTCTTTGCGCCTTTGCGGTTAAGGCTTTTGAACCCGAGATGATCATAAATGCTATTTAAACCCGTTCTCCTCTGGACCGACGGTTTGCTCTGGCTGCTGCTGGCGCTGGTGGGGCTTTACGCCTGGCGCGTGCGGCGGCGCGAGCATCTGCTCCAGCCCTGGCGCCGGCTGCTGAGAAGCCGCAGCGGCGTGGCGTCGGCCATGATCCTGCTGGCTTTCGTCGCGGTGGGCGTGCTCGATTCGCTGCATTTCCGGCTGCCGCTGGACAAGCAGGCGGGCGCCGCCGAGCGGCATTATTCACCCGAAGTGCTGTCGGTGTTCGACCTCCTGGTCGGGCCGCTCAGGAAGCAGGCGGAGAAGACCTATTCGGCGCCTTTCGCCACCCGGCTCTATGCCAAGGAAACCATCGAATTGCCCGACGGCCGGCAATTGCGCGATTATCCCCGGCTCAAATACGGCGGCGCGCACCTGTCCGACCCGGCCACGCAACAGGCCGGCGACATCGCGGCGATAGCGCTCCAGGGCGGCGTATGGGCGCTGGTGGCGGGGTGGGGCGCCGCACTGGCGCTGGTGCTGTGGCTGGCGCGGCGCCGCCGCGTTTCGCCTGGCGCGGCCTGGCGCCTGATCCGGCAAGGGGGCGACGAGATTCCCTGGCGCACCTTCCTCGGCACGGTCGCCATGCTGATCCTGTTTGCCTGTCTGGCGGCGGCGTTTTCCGCCAAGTACCACATTTTCGGCACCGACAAGGTCGGCCAGGACGTGTTCTATCTCACCCTGAAAAGCATCCGCACCGGCCTGATGATCGGCACACTCACCACGCTGGTCATGCTCCCCTTCGCGCTCCTGCTCGGCATCATGGCGGGCTATTTCCGCGGCTGGGTGGACGACGTGATCCAGTACGTCTACACCACCCTCAACTCGATCCCCGGCGTGCTGCTGATCGCGGCTGCGGTGCTGATCCTGCAGGTGTACATGGACAGCAACCAGGATCTGTTCGACACCGTCGCGGCGCGCGCCGACATCCGCCTGCTGTTCCTTTGCATCATCCTCGGCATTACCAGCTGGACCGGCCTGTGCCGCCTGCTGCGCGGCGAAACCCTGAAGCTGGGCGAGATGGAATTCGTCCAGGCGGCGACCGCGTTCGGCGTCGGCCATTTCCGCATCATCGCCCGCCACATCCTGCCCAACGTGATGCACATCGTGCTGATTTCCATCGTGCTGGACTTTTCCGGACTGGTGCTGGCCGAAGCGGTGCTGTCCTACGTCGGCGTCGGCGTCGATCCCACCATGCAGAGCTGGGGCAACATGATCAACGGGGCGCGCCTGGAAATGGCGCGCGAGCCGATGGTGTGGTGGTCGCTGGCGGCGGCCTTCGTCTTCATGTTCGTGCTGGTGCTGTCGGCCAACCTGTTCTCCGACCGCGTGCGCGACGCGTTCGACCCGAGGATGAAATGAACCCAGATAATCCATTAGGCGGCCCTACGGGCCCACGCGAGTGCTGGCGGCTGTTTTGCGGCCATTTTCGCCGCTTGGTCGTCGCCCATGGAACAACCATGGGACTTCTCCCAAGCAACGAAACTGCCTCGCAAAACGCCTCGCCATCATCTCGCGTCCTAATGGATTGTCTGGGATGAACGCGCCGCTGCTGTTCGTCGATAACCTGAAAACCTGGCTGGATGCCGGCAAGACCCAGGTGCGGGCGGTGGATGGCGTGAGCTTCGCCATCGCGCGCGATGAAACCTTCGCCCTGCTCGGCGAATCGGGCTGCGGCAAGTCGATGACCGCGCTGTCGATCATGCGCCTGTTGCCGGAGGCGGGGCGCATCGTCGCCGGTTCGGTGGAGCTCGATGGCCAGGATTTGCTGGCGCTGCCCGAGATCGCCATGCGCACCGTGCGCGGCAAGCGCATCGCGATGATCTTCCAGGAGCCGATGACCAGCCTCAATCCAGTGCTGACCGTCGGCCGGCAGATTTCCGAGACGCTCTACCGCCACACCGCGCTGCGCGGCGAGGCGGCGCAAGCGCGGGTGCTGGAGCTGCTCGACGCGGTGGGCATCCCCGATGCCAAGGCGCGCTGCCACGACTACCCGTTCCAGTTTTCCGGCGGCATGAAACAGCGCGTGATGATCGCCATCGCGCTCGCATGCGAGCCCGACCTGCTCATCGCCGACGAGCCCACCACCGCGCTGGATGTGACCATCCAGGCGCAGGTGCTGGAATTGCTCAGGACGCTCCAGCGCGATCATGGCATGGCGGTGCTGCTGATCACGCACGACCTGGGCGTGGTTTCGGAGATGGCGCACCGCGTGGCGGTGATGTACGCCGGCGAGATCGTGGAAACGGCCGAGCGCGGGGAATTCTTCGCCAATCCGCGCCACCCCTATACGCGCAAACTGTTCGCCTCGCTGCCCGGCGCCGTTCGGCGCGGACAGCCGCTGGAGATGATGCGCGGCAACGTGCCGCCGCTCGACAGCGATTTCGTCGGCTGCCGTTTCGCCGGCCGCTGCGATTTCGCCTGGCAGCGCTGTAGCGAGGAAGCGCCGGCATGGACCGAGGTGGCGCCGGGGCATGCGGTGCGCTGCCATTTGGCGGCGCAGCCGGCCGATGTTGGCCCAGTGATGGAAGAGTCTCTCGATGGTACGGCTTCTGTAGGTACGGCGCCTGTGGGTACGGCTTCAGCCGTACATGTACGGCTGCACCCGCAAGGAGTGTCCCCGCCGCGAGCGGCAGCAGAGCTGCTCGCACGGGCGAGAAAGCCGTACCCACAACATCCTCTTCTTCTCGATAAGGCGGGCGGATTGCTAGAGGTCTCCGATCTCAAGATTCATTTCCCCATCCGCAAGGGTCTGCTCAAGCGCGTGGCCGGCCATGTTTATGCGGTGGACGGGGTTTCGCTGGCGATCCGGCCCGGCCGGACCCTGGCGCTGGTGGGCGAATCCGGCTGCGGCAAGACCACGGTGGGCAAGGGCATCCTGCAACTGATCCGGCCCACCGCCGGCAGCGTGCGTTTTGCCGGGGAGGAATTGACCGGGCTGAAAAGCTCAGCGCTGCGCGCGCGCCGGGCCGATTTCCAGATCGTGTTCCAGGATCCTTATTCCTCGCTCGATCCACGCATGCGCATCGCCGACATCCTGGAAGAAGGCATGATTTCCCTAGGCACGGCATCGTCTCCCGCCGCGCGCCAGGCCGGCGTGGACAGCCTGCTGCGGCAGGTCGGGCTTTCCCCGGACAGCAAATACCGCTATCCCCACGAGTTTTCCGGCGGCCAGCGCCAGCGCGTCGCCATCGCCCGCGCCCTGGCGGTGAGGCCGAAGCTGTTGGTGTGCGACGAGCCGACCAGCGCGCTCGATGTTTCGGTGCAGGCCCAGATTTTGAATCTGCTCAAAGGCTTGCAGGACGACTTGGGGCTGGCTTATTTGTTCATCACCCACAACCTGGCGGTGGTCGAATATTTCGCCCACGAGGTGGCGGTGATGTATCTGGGGCGGATCGTCGAGCACGGCAGCGTCGAGGAGGTGATGCACGCGCCGCGCCATCCTTACACACGCGCCTTGCTGTCGGCGGTGCCGGTGATCGAAACGGGCTCGAAACGCGAGGTGATTCGCTTATCGGGCGATCTGCCGTCGCCGTCGAACCCGCCGCAGGGCTGCCATTTCCACCCGCGCTGCCCGCACGTCATGCCGGTCTGCCGGCTGGATTATCCGGCTGCGACCGGATTCAGCGCGACGCATGGCGTTAGGTGCTATTTATACGAGGGAAGTCCGGGGGAGCGGTAAGACCTGGCAGTCAGCCCAACAGCAATATGTGAGTTGTTGTGGGTATAGCTCTTGTACCCTTTAGGGCGCAGCCGTACATGTCAGGCTGAAGCCTGACCCACACGCGCTGTTGCGCCCGCAAACTCCAATCAACCCAATCTGGCTAATCCCGCCCCGGCAGCATCAGGGTGACAGGGTGACCTTGTTGCCCGGCATCAGGCCGTGTTTGGCGCTGAAATTGTTCCAGCGCTGGATGTCGTTGACGGCGACGTTGAATCGCCGGGCGATGCTGAAAAGCGTATCCCCGCGGCGCACCGTATAGTAGCGCTGGCCGCGGTTCCTGGCGACGGCGACCGGTTTGGCCGCCGTGGCTTTGCGGGCCGCAACGGTGCGCTTGCCGGAGGCCGCTTCCTGTCGGATCACCAGTTTCATTCCGCGGCTCAGGCGGCTGGTCTTGAGATTGTTCAGGGAGCGGATTTGCGCGGCCGAGACCTTGTAGCGTTTGGCGATGTCGGCCAGGGTCTCGCCCTTCCTCACGCCATGCACCAGCCGGCTCAGGGCCGACGACTGCGCCGGCTCTTCGCTTTCGACGACTGGCCGCACATCGTTGAAGATCAGTGCAGCGCCCTCGTTGCCGGCGCCGAGGGGTACCAGCAGGGTCTGGCCGACCGCGAGGCGGTAGCGCTTGCTGATGCCGTTGATTTCCTTCAGATGCGCGACGCTGGTGCTGAACTTGCGCGCGACGCTATCGAGCTTGTCGCCGCGCGACAGGGTGTAGGATTTCCACGATGCCAGCGGCTTGTCGTAGCTTTCCAGGTTGCTGGCGAAGGTGTCGGCCTTGTCCACCGGCAGCAGCAGGGCGCGCGATCCCTTGGCGTTGATTACCGGGCGGTTGTAGGCCGGGTTGAGCGACACGAATTCGTGCAACGGCATGCCGGCCAGACGCGCCGCCACGGCCAGGTCGATGTGCTGGGTGGTGATTACCGAGGAGAAATAAGGGCGGTTCGGGATCGAGGCGAGTTCGACGTTGTGGGCGGCCGGATCCATGACGATCTGCTTGACCGCCATCAGCTTGGGCAGGTAGTTGCGCGTTTCATCCGGCATTTTCAGGCTGAAATAGTCGGTGGGCAGCCCCTTCTTCTCGTTTTTGGCGATGGCGCGCTGCACCGAGCCTTCCCCCCAGTTGTAAGCGGCTAGCGCCAGTTCCCAGCTGCCGAACATGTTGTGCAGTTTTTGCAGGTAATCCAGCGCGGCATCGGTGGCGGCGGTGATGTTGCGGCGGTCGTCGTGCCACCAGTTCTGTTCCAGGCCGAAATTCTTGCCGGTGGAGGGGATGAACTGCCAGATGCCGGAAGCGTGGCTTCGCGAATAGGCCTTGGGGTTGAAGGCGCTCTCGATCATCGGCAGCAGGGCGATTTCGGTCGGCATGCCGCGCTTCTCGACTTCATCGACGATATGGAACAGGTAAAGCTGGCTGCGGTCGATCATGCGCCGCACGTAGTCGGGGCGGTTGGCGTACCAGTCGATATTCGTTTGCACCAGCGGGG
Organism: Sulfuricella sp.; assembly: GCA_028714315.1. Lineage (GTDB taxonomy): Bacteria > Pseudomonadota > Gammaproteobacteria > Burkholderiales > Sulfuricellaceae > Sulfuricella. Next base: position 60,513 of record JAQTMN010000004.1, read on the forward strand.
AATCGATGTCCTGCAGGGTGAAGCCGGCGCGGATGCGAGCCCATAAATCGGCGGATTCGTCCGCCGGGCTTGCCGGGCTTTCCTTCGCCGGCGCGCCCAGGATTTCAGTGCTGGTCTGGAGCTGCAGCGGCGCTTCGAGTTCGGTTGGCCCGGCCAGCGCCTGCTTGATCGGCTGCTCGGCGAACAGGGGATCCGCTTCGCCGCCAGCGAGTGCCGGCAGCGGCAAGGCTGTCGCCAGCACGAGAAAGAGAAGGGAGGTGAAACGCATGTTTCTCGACGTGTTGCCCGGCTATTTGATCTGGCGAATAGTAGCCAATAATCCCTTCGACCGTCAAGGGATATAGCCGGATAAAGCGATCCGGATTTGGATGTAATTCCTTGAGCCGGAAATTATTTTTTCCATTCCCGCAGCGTGGCGAATACGCTGACGGCGTCATTCAGGAGGCGCCCGGCATGGCGGCTCGCCGCCTCGATCACGGCGGGATGCTCGCAGCGCAGGAACGGGTTGGTCGCTTTTTCCAGTGCGATGCTGGACGGCAGGGTGGGGAGCCCCCGTTCCCTGGTCAGGCGGTCGCGCATTTCGCGCTGCAGGAGCGCGGCATTGGCGGGTTCGACCGCCTTGGCGAACAGGATGTTGGTCAGGGTGTATTCGTGTGCGCAGTAAACGCCGGTCTCATCCGGCAGGGCGGCCAGCTTTTGCAGAGAGGCGTACATTTGCGCCGGTGAGCCCTCAAACAGCTTGCCGCAGCCGCAGGCGAACAGCGTGTCGCCACAAAACAGGGAATTTGCGCCATAATAGGCAACGTGGCCGGCGGTGTGGCCGGGCACGTCGAGCACGGCGAATTCCGCCAGTCCCGGCAGTTTCACCGCATCGCCTTCACCCACTGGGTGCGTGACCGCGGGGATGTTTTCCCGTCGCGGGCCGAACACCGGCACGTCCGCGTGGCGCAGCAAATCTTCGTTGCCTCCCGTGTGGTCGCCGTGGTGGTGGGTGTTGAGAACGGCAACGAGGCGCAGGCCGTGACGGCCGAGATAATCCAGCACTGGCTCGGCGTCGCCGGGATCTACCGCGGCGGCGTACTGCCCGTTGCGGATCAGCCAGATATAATTGTCGTCGAAAGCGGGGATGGGGATGATGTTCATGGCACTATGGTCGAATTAAGCCGGCATGATGTCAATGGATGAATGGCTGGAAACCCCGTTGGGCCGCTATTTGATCGAACGCGAGCAGGATTATTTCGATCAGGCGGTGGCGGATATTTTCGGCTTCAACGCGCTGCAGCTTGGCCTGGTCCAGTACGATCTTCTGCGCACCAACCGCATGCCGGTCAGGTTCGCCGTCGCGCCTGAACTCCGGGGGCAGGTCAGGACCCGCGCCGAGCCGGAAAGCCTGCCGTTTGCCAGCCAATGCGTCGATTTGCTGCTGTTGCCCCATGTCCTGGAATTCAGCGGGAATCCGCACCAGATCCTGCGTGAGGCGGAACGGGTGCTGATGCCGGAAGGACAGGTGATCGTCAGCGGCTTCAATCCCCTCAGCCTGTGGGGGCTGCCGCGGTATTTTCCGTCCCGCCGTCCGGATTATCCCTGGCACGGCAACTTCATTTCCCTGCTGCGCATCAAGGATTGGCTGGCCTTGCTCGGATTCGAGGTCATCGCCGGGCGGATGTGCTGCTACGTGCCGCCGGTGCACAGCGAGCAGTGGCTGCGGCGCTTCCGGTTCATGGAAGCCGCCGGCGACCGCTGGTGGGCTTTGGCTGGCGGCGTGTATTTCCTGCAGGCGAGGAAGAAAGTGGCGGGAATGCGCCTGATCACGCCGAGCTGGAACCATAGCCGGGCAACCAAGAAGGGGCTTGCCCCGATATCGCAGAAAGTCAGTGAGGAGTGAAGCGTGACGCGTGAGCAGCTGGTGGAGATATTTACCGACGGCGCCTGCAAGGGAAACCCCGGCGTGGGCGGGTGGGGCGCGCTGCTGCGCTATGCCGGGCACCAGAAGGAGATTTTCGGCGGCGAGAAACTGACCACCAATAACCGCATGGAACTGACCGCCGTGATCCGGGCGCTGGAAAGCCTGTCCCGCCCATGCAAGATCAGGCTGCACACCGATTCCACCTATGTGCAAAAAGGCATCAGCGAGTGGATTCACGGCTGGAAATTGCGCGGCTGGCGCACCGCCGACAAAAAGCCGGTGAAGAACGAGGACCTGTGGCGGCGGCTGGACGAGCTGGCGGCCGGGCACGAAATCGAATGGCGCTGGATCAAGGGCCACGCCGGACACGACGGCAACGAACAGGCCGACCGGCTGGCGAATCGGGGCGTCGAGGAATTGAAATGAGTTGTCAGTCTTCAGTGGTCAGTTTTCAGTTAAAGCCGACCACTGAAAACTGAAAACTGAAAACTGAAAACTGAAAACTGAAAACTGAAAACTGAAAACTGAAAACTGAAAACTGAAAACTGAAATGCGCCAAATCATCCTGGATACCGAAACCACCGGCCTGGACCCCAAGCTCGGCCACCGCATCATCGAAGTGGCGGGAGTCGAAATGGTCAACCGGCGCCTGACCGGCAACCATTTCCATCAATACGTCAACCCGCAGCGCGAGATCGACCCCGGCGCGCAGCAGGTGCACGGCATTTCGCTGGAATTCCTGCAGGACAAGCCTCTGTTCAGCGACATCGCCAAGGATTTCATCGAGTTCGTCGGCGGCGCAGAGCTGGTCATCCACAACGCGCCGTTCGACATCGGCTTCCTCGACCACGAGCTGAAACTGATGGGGGCCGGGCCGATCAAGACTCACTGCCCGGCCGTGACCGATACCCTGAAAATGGCCAAGGACCTGCACCCCGGCCAGAAAAACAACCTCGATGCCCTGTGCCGCCGCTACGCGGTGGACAACTCCGGCCGCACCATGCACGGCGCGCTGCTGGATACGGAATTGCTCGCCGAAGTCTTCCTCGCCATGACGCGCGGCCAGGACAGCCTGATTATCGAAACGGCGGAAACGGACGGCAGCCTGGCCGTCGCGGATGGCGAATGCGTGGCGCACGACCTGACGGTTCTCGCGGCCCAGCCCGACGAACTCGAATCGCACCGCGCCTACCTGGCCGATCTCGACAAGGCCAGCAAGGGGCGATGCCTGTGGCTGGCGCGAGAACAGGCGGCGAGCGTGGGGTAGCGCGGAGTAGGATGCGGTTCGTTCCTCACCGCATCCTACGGACCCCACTCCCCGCGCCCTCCGTGCCTCCGCGTGAATCCGGACGCTCGCGCGGAGGCGCCGAGAACGCGGAGCCTGCTTTTGGGTTTTTTGCGCCTCTTCGCGGCTATCCTGTTTTTCCGGCGCCCCGCCCCTCACCACGCATCCCAATGGGCTTATACTTGTACACATGACACAACTTTTCGGCCGCGAGATGGCATTGCTGCTGGTTCTATGGCTGGCCTACTTCGCCTTCCATTCGGCGCTGGCCTCGCTGGCGGTGAAACGCCGGGTGGCCGCCGCCTACCCCGGCGCGATGCCGTATTACAGGCTGGCTTTCAACGTCGTGGCCATGCTCCTGCTGCTGCCCATCCTGTGGTTCATGTACGGCCATCCCGGCCCGGTGCTGTGGCGCTGGCAGGGGCTGGGCGCGTGGCTCGCGAACGGGCTGGCGCTGGCGGCGCTGTTCGGGTTCTGGCGTTCGCTCAAGGCCTACGACATGGACGAATTCATTGGCCTGCGCCAGTGGAAAAACCATACCCGGCGGGTCGAGGATCAGGAACACTTCCACCTTTCCAGCTTCCACCGCTTCGTGCGCCATCCCTGGTATTTTTTTGGCCTGGTGCTGATCTGGACGCGCGACATGGATGCCGCGCTGTTGTTGTCCAGCGCGATGATCAGCCTCTATTTCCTGGTCGGGTCGCGCCTGGAGGAGAAGAAGCTGCTGGTTTATCACGGCGAAGTCTACCGGCGCTACATGGCGCGCGTGCCCGGTCTGGTGCCGCTGCCTTGGAAATGGCTCTCGGCGGAGGAGGCGAGCGAGTTGACACGGTTCGCGAGAACACCGGAAAACAAAAAAGCCCAAGATTGATCTTGGGCTTTTTTGTCGAAGCTGGCGGAGTGGACGGGACTCGAACCCGCGACCCCCGGCGTGACAGGCCGGTATTCTAACCAACTGAACTACCACTCCAGTAAAACTTTTCGTCGCGACGGGCGGCGATTTAAAACCAAGGGGCCTGGATTTCTCCAGGCCCCTGTTTTGGCTGGCGTTCCAAGTGGCTCGCCAGCCAAACAACTGCGCGCATATTAGCATTTCCTTTCCCCGCTTGTCTACAGCGGCGGAGAAAAAACGCGCCTCGGGGCGGATTTTTCCCCATCCTATAATGACTTGGTCAGCTTCATTATTGGCGAGGTCCGCTGCCATGCTTCCGAACACGTTGCGCCTGCCGGTCGGCATATTGCCGCAGCCGGACGAAATCACCTGCGGCCCTACCTGTCTGCACGCCATTTACCGTTACTGGGGGGAGGACGAGCCGCTGGCGCGGGTGATCGCCCGTACCCGCAAGTTCGAGCTGGGCGGCACGGTTGCCGTGTTCCTGGCTTGCGACGCGCTGCGCAAGGGCTACCAGGCCACCATCTATACCTACAACCTGTTGATGTTCGACCCCACCTGGTTTGCCGCCGGGGCCGACATCGCCGAGGGCTTGCGGCGCCAGCGGGAGGTGAAGCATGACCACCGGTTGCAGCAGGTGACCGATGGCTATCTGGAATTCCTCAGCCTGGGCGGGCGGCTGCGCCTGACCGATCTGTCCCGTCCGCTGATTCGCGGCCTGCTGCGGCGCAAACTGCCCATCCTCACCGGCCTGAGCTCGACTTTCCTTTACCGTACGGCGCGCGAATATGGGCCGGACGATGTGCCGGACGACGTGCGCGGCTTGCCGGCCGGGCATTTCGTCCTGATCGCGGGCTATGACTGGAAGGCGCGGACGGTGCTGATCGCCGATCCCTACGGACGCCATCCGTACGGCTCGTCGCGGGAGTACTGGATCAACATCGACCGAGTGGTCGGCGCCATATTGTTGGGCATCGTGACGCACGACGCCAACCTGCTGGTCATCCGGCCCCGCGCAGATGAAATCCTCCGGAAATAGGCGGCCGCGGCCATGAGCGTACTGATCGTCGTGGATAATCTGCGCGGCTGGCCGCGCGCCATCTCCGGCGCGCGGATCGTGTCGGCGCAGGCCTACATGGCCGACCCGGCCATGGCCGGCGAACGCGCCGCGAAGGTGTGCAACCTGTGCGATTCCTATCAGTATCAGAGTGTGGGTTATTACGTTTCGCTGCTCGCCGAAGCACGCGGCCATCGGGTGTTGCCCAAGGTCGGCGCGATCGAGGATTTGAAGTCGCCGGATCTGGTGCGCCTGCTGGTCCGGGACATCGGCGAGCTGATCCAGCGTTCGCTGGAGCCGGTTCAATCCGATCTGTTCGAACTCGGCATCTATTTCGGCCGTTGCGAGGATAAGAATGTCGATCCGCTTTGCCGTCGGCTGTTCGGGCTATTGCGGATGCCGCTGCTGCGCCTGACCTTCGAACCGCGCGGCCATCTTTGGCGCATTCTCGGCGCACGGCCGATCGCGTTTCGCGATATCCTCCCGGCGCAACGGGAATCGTTCGACCGCGCCCTTCAGGAATACGTCCTGGGGTTCGAAGGCGAGGGCGCGGACAAGCCGCGTTACCATCTCGCCATGCTGGTCGATCCGGATAACCCGGAGCCGCCGTCCGACGCCGGGGCCATGCGCCAATTCCGCAAGGCGGCCCTGCTGCGGGGGATGCGCACAACCAGGATCGGCGCGGCCGAGATCGAGCGCCTGGGCGCCTTCGACGCCCTGTTCATCCGCGATACGACCTTTGCCAACCATTACACCTACCGGTTTTCGCGTCGGGCGGTTGCGGAAGGCCTGGCCGTGATCGACGATCCGGGCTCCATCCTGAAATGCAACAACAAGGTTTATCTGGCCGAACTGCTCGGCCGGCACGGCATTCCAACGCCGCGGACCCTGATCGTGCATCGCGGCAATCTCCATCGGGTTATTCCGGAATTGGGGCTTCCGTGCGTGCTGAAGCAGCCGGACAGCTCGTTTTCACTGGGCGTGGCGAAGGTGGAGTCCGAGCGGGAGCTTTACGAGTGCGCCGGCGAGTATCTGGAAAAATCGGCACTGATCGTCGCCCAGGAATACCTGTTCACCGAATTCGACTGGCGCGTGGGCATACTCGACCGCCGGCCGCTGTTCGTCTGCAAGTACTTCATGGCCGCCGGGCACTGGCAGATCATCCGGCGCGGCGAGCAGAGGCTAAAGATCGAGGAGGGGCTCACGGTGGCGGTGCCGTTCGACGAGACGCCGGAACAGGTGATGAAAATCGCGCTCGAGGCGGCCAATCTCATCGGCGACGGATTCTACGGCGTGGACATCAAGGAGGTCGGCGGCCGCTATTGCGTGATCGAGATCAACGACAATCCCAACGTGGATGCCGGGCACGAGGACGGCGTGCGGAAGGAAGCGCTTTACGGCGAAGTGATGGCGGTATTCCTGAAGCGCATCGAAGAGCGCAAACGGGGGGACGTCCAATGAACGAGACCGCCGCACTCCATGCTTTCGCGGGCTACGGCATTGAGCTGGAATACATGATCGTGGACCGGCAGACCCTGTCGGTATATCCAATCGCCGACGAACTGTTGCGCCGGGCGGCGGGAACTCAAACAGCCGAGGTGGCGCGCGGGGAGTTCGACTGGACCAACGAGCTGGTGCTGCATCTGGTGGAGATCAAGAACCATCGCCCGGTTTCGGGCCTGGAGCCCCTGCCGGCGGCTTTTCAGAACGAGGTCGATGCGATCAACCGGCTGCTCGATCCCATGGGCGCGCGGCTCATGCCCGGCGCCATGCATCCGTGGATGGACCCGCGCACCGAGACGCGGCTGTGGCCGCACCAGCACGCCGCGATCTACCTAGCCTATGACCGCATTTTCGACTGCCGCCAACACGGCCAGGCCAATCTGCAAAGCATGCAGCTCAACCTGCCGTTCGCCGGCGACGCGGAATTCGCCGCCCTGCACGCCGCCATCCGGCTGGTGCTGCCCATCATCCCGGCCATCGCCGCGAGTTCCCCCTTTGCCGATGGCGAGGACACCGGCTTTCTGGATTTTCGCATGGAGGCTTACCGCGCCAACTCCCTGAAAGTCCCCTCGATCATCGGCCAGGTGATTCCCGAAACGGTGGCCAGCCGCGCCGGCTACGAGACGGCCATTCTGGCGCCGATGTATCGCGATATCGCGCCGCTCGATCCGGCCGGCGTGCTCTGTCACGAATGGCTCAATACCCGCGGCGCGGCGGCGCGCTTCGACCGCTGTGCCATCGAGATTCGCGTGATCGACGTGCAGGAGTGCCCGCTCGCCGACCTCGCCGTTGCCGCGCTGATCGTTGCCGCCGTGCGGGCAGTCTATGATGCCCGATGGGCGCCGTTGTCCGAGCAGCAGGAGATCGGCGTGGAAGCCTTGGCGCGGATCATGCGCGCCTGCAACCGCGAAGCCGAGCGGGCGCCGATCGAACACGACGCCTATTTGCGGCTGTTCGGCTTCCCCGGCCGCCGGTGCGAGGCGCGCGAGCTGTGGTCGCACCTCGCCGAATCGATGCCGTCCGGCCAGCGCGAGAGGTGGCACGCGCCGCTCCAGGCGATATTGCGCCAGGGGCCGCTTGCCCGGCGCATCTTGAAGGCAGTGGGGCAGGAAGTCGCGAAGGATCGCCTGCGCGAGGTGTATGGGGCGCTTTGCGATTGCCTGGAACAGGGCAGGATGTTTTTGGGGTGAGAGGTTGTGAAAAACTCAAAACCCACCGCAAAGGCGCCAAGGCGAAAAGGAAAACATCCTGATTTTACAGGGGGTTTTCTTTGCTATCCCTTGGCGTCCTAGCGCCTTTACGGTGAGGATGATGGAGGAAGCGACGCATTTCATCGTTACTTGCGAGCATGGCGGAAACCACGTCCCGGCGCGCTATCGCCGGTTATTTGGCGGCTATGAGGGCTTGCTGCGGACCCACCGCGGTTACGACGCCGGAGCGCTCGCCATGGCCGAAAATCTGGCTCACGCATTGGCTGCGCCGCTGTTCTCGTCTACCACCAGCCGGCTGCTGGTCGATCTCAACCGCTCCATCGGCCATCGCGGCCTGTTCTCCGAGATCACCAAAGCCGTGCCGGATGGGCTTCGCAATGAGATCCTGGCGCGCTGCTACCGGCCCTACCGCGAAGAGGTCGAGGCGAACATCGCCGCGGCTGCGGCGCGCGGCAATCGGGTGATCCATCTTTCTTCCCACAGTTTCACGCCGGAGCTCGATGGCCGGATGCGCAATGCCGATATCGGGCTGCTTTACGATCCGGCGCGCCCCGGCGAGGTCGAACTGTGCCTGCGCTGGCAGGCCGCTTTCAAACACCTGGCTCCCGACCTGAGGGTCCGGCGCAATTACCCTTACGCCGGGAAGTCGGATGGCTTTACTGTTTATTTGCGCCGCCGCTTTCCGGCCAATATGTATGTGGGAGTCGAGTTGGAAATCAACCAGCGCCATGTGTTCGAGGGCGGCAGGCATTGGCGGGTCGTGCGGCAGCGGGTGGTCGATACGCTGCGCCTGGCGTTGGCGGGTGAAGCAGGGTCATGAGTTCCGTCGGAACGGAACTGGTCGGGCTTATTTCTGGGGGGCGGGCTGGTTCTGCGAATGATCGGGCCGCTGGCCCTTTTCGATTTCCTTGGTGATCCAGGTTATCGCATTCAGGCCGAAAAAACTGAGAATACCGACCACCACAAACGAGACGATCGTGATAAGCGCGAATTTTTTCATTTTTCCTCTTGTGCCGCTGCCGGGCCAAATGGCCTCGAGATGACTCAAAAGACGGCCTGGAAATGGAAAAGGGCCTGGATTTCTCCAGGCCCTTTTCGCTTTTTGGCGTCCCCAACCGGATTCGAACCGGTGTTATCGCCGTGAAAGGGCGGTGTCCTAGGCCTCTAGACGATGGGGACCTAATTGGTGGAGGTAAGCGGGATCGAACCGCTGACCTCTTGCATGCCATGCAAGCGCTCTCCCAGCTGAGCTATACCCCCGAAAAGTCCGCTACTATACTGACGCTCGGGATGCTTGTCAACAACTTCGCGCTACTCGAAGTTTGCTACATGCGCGGAAATCCGTTTCAGGGTTTCCGCGCGTCCGAGTAATTCTAACACGGCATCGACCGCAGGTGTTTGGGTTTCTCCGGTAACCAGCAAGCGCAGCGGCATGGCGAGCTTGGGAAATTTTACCCCATGCTCGGCTACGACTGCCTTCATCAGGGCGTTGATGGCCTGTTTGTTCCATTCGACCAGGCCCAGTTTCTCCTGAAAATCGCGGATCACCGGGATGATTTCCGTCGTGACGTGCTCCGCCATCAATTCGGGGGAAGGCGTCAGCGGACGGTAAAAATATACGGCGGCATCGGCCAGTTCCTTGATGGTGTTGACCCGTTCCTTGAGCAGGTCGATCACTTGCGTCATGGCCGGGCCTTTTTCCGGGTCGCACAGGTCGGTTTCCAGAAACGGCATCACCAACTGCGCCAGACGTTGACTGTCGGTTTTCTTGATGTATTGCTGGTTGAGCCAGAGCAGTTTTTCCGGGTTGAACTTGGCCGGAGATTTCGAGATCGATTCGAGGTCGAACCATTCGACCAGCTGATCCAGATCGAAGATTTCCTCGTCGCCGTGCGCCCAGCCCAGGCGCGCCAGGTAATTCAGCAACGCCTCCGGCAGATAGCCGTCCTCCTGATACTGCATCACGCTGACCGCGCCGTGGCGCTTCGACAGGCGCTCGCCGTCATGACCCAGGATCATCGGCACGTGGGCGTACTGCGGTAGCGGCGCGTTGAGCGCCTTGAGGATGTTGATCTGGCGCGGCGTGTTGTTGAGGTGATCGTCGCCGCGGATGACGTGGGTGATGTTCATGTCCCAGTCGTCCACCACCACGCAGAAATTGTAGGTCGGCGTGCCGTCGCTGCGCGCGATGATCAGGTCGTCGAGCTCGCCGTTGCTGACCACCACGCGGCCCTTGACCAGATCGTCGATCACCACCGCGCCGTCGAGCGGCGTCTTGAATCGCACCACCGGCTGCACGCCTTCCGGCGGAGTCGCGCGCGAATCACGCCAGCGCCGGTCGTAGCGCGGCTTCAGTCCGGCGGCTTGCTGCTCCTCGCGCAATTGCTCGAGTTCTTCCTTGCTGGCGTAGCAGTAATAAGCCTTGTCCTCGTCGAGCAGCTGCTTGATCACTTCCTTGTAGCGGTCCATGCGCTGCATCTGGTAGAACGGGCCTTCGTCGTGGCCGAGGTTGAGCCAGCTCATCCCATCCAGGATGGCCTGCACCGATTCCTGGGAAGATCGTTCGAGATCGGTGTCCTCGATGCGCAGCACGAAAGTGCCTTTGTGTTTGCGGGCAAATGCCCAGGAAAACAGGGCGGTGCGGGCGCCGCCGATATGCAGGTAGCCGGTGGGGCTGGGAGCGAAACGTGTGCGGACCATGTTCTTTTACGGAAAAATAAAAGGGGATATTTTACGACAACGGCGGATAAACTTCGTGGAAATTGAGCGGGCCGGTTTATTGACGTTTCCCGGACGATATGATTTAATTGCGCCTCTTTTCTGCGGGTGGTTAGCTCAGCGGTAGAGCACTGCCTTCACACGGCAGGGGTCACAGGTTCAATCCCTGTACCACCCACCAAATTAAGGCATTGATTGGGAAGGTTTTTACAGCTTTTCCGATTTCTGTCCTCCCTTGAATCGACTCGATTGCTCCAAATTTGCTCCACGCAAGCAAAACAGGAGTGCGGTCGATGGCATCAATTCGGCAACGAGGAAAATTCTGGGAAGCACGAGTCCGGCGAGAAGGGCAGACGGTCTCGCATAGTTTCAGCACCAAGGCGGACGCCCGAGCATGGTCTACCGTGATCGAGTCCGAAATTGAGCGAGGCATCTTCCTCGATCGAACCGAGGCCGAGAAGAACACCCTCGGCGATCTCCTGCAGCGCTACCTGGCGGACGTTTCCAGTCACAAGAAAGGCCATGAGATCGAGCGCTATCGGCTCGAGTCGTTGCAACGCGATCCGATCGCAAAGATCAAGGTCGCTGGCTTGTCCGGCAAGCTGATGGCTCAGTGGCGAGATAAACGCCTCAAGGAAGTGTCTGGCTCTACCGTCAATCGGGATCTCAACCTGATTTCCCACGTCATCAACGTCGCCCGGAAAGAATGGGGTGTCCACGTCGAAAACCCCATTGCCATGATTCGTCGCCCGCCGGAGAACCGAGCACGCAATCGCCGACTTGCTTCTGGCGAGGAAGAGAGGTTACTGGCCGAGTTGGAGCAATCCACCAGGTCGGAGCGAGGCACGTTCGAGGAAGGAGGATCTCGTAACCTCTGGGTGCGCCCTTTGGTCATCCTGGCTCTGGAAACCGCCATGAGGCGTGGCGAGCTGCTGTCACTAAACTGGTCGGATGTGTTCCTCGCGGATTGTTTTGTCCGGTTGCACGACACAAAGAACGGTGATCCGCGTGATGTGCCGCTTTCTAAGCGCGCTATAGATACGGCCTAAATAACTCTTGATTTCTTGTTATCTGCCCCAATGTTATTGAGATGAAAACAGATGATAAAGAAGTTCAAACGCTGGAGCAGCTGTATGCCCTGCGCAAGCAGGTGGTTCGG
>JAQTMN010000005.1 GCA_028714315.1 Sulfuricella sp.
GACCCGCCGCGCGCCGAGGCCGTTGCGGCGGTCAGGGCCTGCCACGCGGCGGGCATCGCGGTGAAAATGATCACCGGCGACCACGCCGACACCGCTGCCGCCATCGCCGCCCAGCTCGGCCTGGAGACCAGCGCGCAGCCGCTCACCGGGAGGCAGCTGGCGGCGATGTCCGACGCCGAACTGCGCGCGGCGGCGGAGGGCGCCACGGTGTTCGCCCGCGTCGAGCCCGAGCAAAAGCTGCGTCTGGTCGAAGCCTTGCAGGCCGGGGGCCACGTCGTCGCGATGACCGGTGATGGCGTCAACGACGCGCCCGCCCTGAAACAGGCGGATATCGGCATCGCGATGGGTCTGAACGGCACCGAAGTGGCCAAGGAGGCCGCCGCCATGCTGCTCACCGACGACAACTTCGCCTCGATCGAGGCGGCGGTGGAAGAAGGCCGCGGCGTGTTCGACAACCTGGTAAAGTTCATCACCTGGACGCTGCCGACCAATTTCGGCGAAGGCTTCGTCATTCTCGCCGCAATCGTTCTGGGTACCACCCTGCCGATCACGCCGCTGCAAATCCTCTGGATCAACATGACCACCGCCGTACTGCTTGGCCTGATGCTGGCGTTCGAACCGATCGGCCCGGACGTCATGCGCCGCCCGCCGCGCCCACCCGCCGCGCCGATCCTGACTGCGGCGCTGATGCAGCGCGTCCTCCTGGTCGGCGCGCTGCTGCTGGGCGGGGCGTTCGGCCTCTTCATGCGCGAACTGGCAAGCGGCGAAAGCCTGGAGCAAGCCCGCACCGTGGCGGTCAACGTGTTTGTCATGGGTGAGCTGTTTTACCTGTTCAACTGCCGCTCGACGACGGATTCGCCCTTCCACGCCAGCTTCTTCTCCAATGCCTGGCTGTGGAGCGGCGTGTTTTTGACGATCGCTCTGCAACTCTTCTTTACCTACGCCCCGCCGATGAACCGCCTGTTCGCCAGCGCGCCGATCGGCCTGGACGAGTGGATGGAAATCGTGGCGGTCGGGCTGGCGATCTTTTTCGTCATCGAGACAGAGAAAGCTTGGCGGCGCGGCCGGAAGAAAGGCCGTTTTTCTGGTTAAAATGGAACCATGCTGATCGACACCCACTGCCATCTCGATGCCGCCGAATTCGACGCCGACCGCGACGCTGTGGCCGCGCGCGCTCGAGCCGCCGGGGTTGAAGCGGTGGTGGTACCGGGCGTCGAACGCGCCGGGTTTGCGGCGGTGCTGGCGGTGTGCCAAAGCTATCCCGGCTATGCCCCGGCACTGGGCATCCATCCGCTATATGTGGACCGGGCCGACCCCGCCGACCTGGACGCGCTGCGCGCCGCCATCGTCCTCCATCGCCCCGTCGCCATCGGCGAAATCGGCCTGGATTTCTTCGTGCCGGGCTACGACCGCGAGCGCCAGGAATTCTATTTTGCCGAACAGCTGAAAATCGCCCGAGAATTCGATCTGCCGGTGCTGCTGCACATCCGCCGCGCGCAGGATTCGGTGCTCAAATTTCTGCGCCGGTTCAAGGCGGCGGGCGGCATCGCCCACGCTTTCAACGGCAGCCGCCAGCAGGCGGAGGAATTCATCAAGCTGGGCTTCAAGCTCGGCTTCGGCGGCGCCATGACCTGGCCGCGCGCGACCCGGCTGCGCGAGCTGGCGGCCAGCCTGCCGCTGGAATCCATCGTACTGGAAACCGACGCGCCCGACATGCCGCCGGTGTTCGTCGGCAAGGGACGCAACAGCCCGGAATACCTGCCGCGCATCGCCGAGGTGCTGGCGGAATTGCGCGGCATCGGCCTGGACGACGTGGCTTCGGCCACCACGGCCAATGCGCGGACAGTATTGAAAGGCCTGGCATGAGGAACGACGACGTCCTGCGCATGGCCTGGCTGTCCATCGCCACCTCGCTGGCGACGCTCGCGCTCAAGTTCGGCGCGTGGTATCTCACCGGTTCGGTGAGCCTGTTTTCCGATGCCGCCGAATCGGTGGTCAATCTTGTCGCCGGGCTGATCGCGCTGGCCGCGTTGACCGTCGCCTCCCGCCCCGCCGATGCCTCTCACGCCTACGGCCACGACAAGGCGGAATATTTTTCCAGCGGGGCGGAAGGCTCGTTGATCCTGGTGGCGGCGGCGTCGATCATTTACGCCGCGGTCGGACGCTTCCTCCACCCGGCCCCGCTGGAGCATCTTGGACCCGGCTTGGCAGTGTCGCTGGCGGCGGCGGGGCTCAATTTCGCCACCGCGCGGGCGATGCTCAAGGTGTCGCGGCACCATGACAGCATCACCCTGGAGGCTGATGCCAGGCATCTCCTGACCGATGTCTGGACATCGGTCGGCGTGGTGGCCGGACTGGCGGTGGTGATGTTCGCGCCGCCTACCTGGCAGATACTCGACCCGTTGATGGCGGTGGCGGTGGGACTCAACATCGTGTTCACCGGCATCGGCCTGCTGCGCCGCTCCTGGGCCGGCCTGATGGACGCCGCGCTGCCGCCGGACGAGGTGGGCCGCATCGAACTGGAAATCGGCAAGCTGATGGCGCCGGGCACGTCGTTTCACGATCTGCGCACGCGCAAGTCAGGCCCGCGCCGGTTTATCGATTTTCACCTGCTGGTGCCAGGCGAAAGTACCGTGAACGAAGCCCACGCGCTGTGCGACCGGATCGAGGCGGCGCTGGCCGAGACCTTGCCGCAGGTCGCGGTGACGATTCATGTCGAACCGATAGAAACTCACTTAACGGACAGTCAACGCGATCCGCGGTAGCCTGTGTGGGTCAGGCTTCAGCCTGACATGTACGGCTAAAGCCGTACCCACGACGGTTCAAGTCCACAACCATGCCAATATGACGGAGAGTAACTTGCTGCCTCAATTCGAACGCACCCACATCCTGATCGGCGACGAGGGGCTTGCCCGGCTCGCCGGGAAACACGTCTTCGTCGCCGGCCTCGGCGGCGTCGGCTCCTACTGCGCCGAAGCGCTGGCGCGGGCAGGCGTCGGCCAGCTGACGCTGCTCGATCACGACGTGGTGGCCGCGTCCAACATCAACCGCCAGCTGCCGGCGCTGCTTTCCACCGTCGGCCAGCCCAAGGCCGAGCTGATGGCGGCCCGCATCCGCGATATCCATCCCGAATGCCGGCTCACGGTCATCCGCCAGTTTCTCAACACCGAAAACGTCAACGACCTGGTGCCGGGAGACTGCGACTATGTGGTGGATGCGATCGACTCGCTGGCGTGCAAGGTTGCGCTGGTGGCGGAAAGCCTCAAGCGCGGGCTGAGAGTGGCGTCCAGCATGGGCGCCGGCAACCGCCTCGACCCGACCAAAATCAAGGTGGCCGACATCAGCAAGACCGAGATGTGTCCGCTGGCGCGGCAGATGAGGAAGCGCTTGCAGCGCCAGGGCGTGACCCGAGGCGTGCTGACCGTCTATTCCGACGAACAGCCCAGCGCCCCGCTGCCACCCCAGCCGGTTGACGGCGTCGGCCGTCCGCGCGCGGTCAACGGCACCATCAGCTACATGCCGCCGCTGTTCGGTTTGATGCTGGCGGGAGTGGTGATCAGGAAATTGCTGGAGGCCGATGCCGCGGATGTTTGAATGCCTGACGCCTTTGGCTTATGGAGCCATGACTATTGCGCTTTGCGCACCATCAGGCAGCGTGCAGTTCCTCACGCAAAACCCGGCGCAACGCTTCGACCGTGACTGGGGCGTTCTCGGGCATCACGGCGCTGCGGAGCGCTTCGTTTATGAGCGTTTGATAGCCCTTGCCGCTGGCCTCGGCGCGCACACGAAAAGCCGCCAGCACATCATCGTCAAGGAAGATTGTAATGCGAGTCTTGGCCGCAGGCTCGATTACCGCGCCCCGCTTCGCCTCCGAGAAATCGTATTCAGTTTTCATATGCCCTCCGTTCCGTCGCAGTCGCCCCGCGTGCTGAAATCAGGCGGGTAAAATCATCGCGAACAGTCCAACCACGGTCAACACCCGTCCCAACGCTCCCATGCCAACCGAAACAAACCGCGCCTCGCCTTCGGCATCGTCGTCCTCGATAGTCAATGCCATCGGGTCATATAGCACGGGTTCCGCCTCCGCAAACGAAACACCATGCTTATTCAGGTTGGCGGCGGCTTTGGCCGGGTCGAATTCCACACCCATGAGTTAAGTATGTATATTGTATGCATACATGTCAAGGCAAACCGTTAATTACCGCCCCGCTTCTTCCGCGGCCTTGCCCCGATCCCGCCCGGCTTGCTCCAGCGTCTTCCCCACCTCCTTCGCCTTGTCCAGCGCCTCGCGTTGCGGCTCGAAAAGCTTGACCGCCGGCTTGTCCTGGTCGGTGTTCGGCACCGGCGGCTTATAGGGTTTTTGTTCGCAGGCGGCGAGCAGGGCGACGCTCGCCAGCATCAGGATCAAGGCTTTTTTCATGATTGTTCCTCTTGGAATAATCCGGTCGGCAGGCCGTCGATGCTGACCTGGTTTTTTTCGCGCTGGTAGTCGCGCACGCCCGGCTCACCCTTCTTTTCCACCCAGCGCAGCAGCGCTTCGCGCTCTCCCCGGTATTCGTACAGGGGCACGCCGGCGCCGCAAGAGGTTTGCAGCGATTCGACGTCGAGCAGGAATATCTGGCGGATGCCGGGGAAGCTGGGGAATTGCGCGGCCAGCGCGGCCCATTCGGACTGATCCGGCTTGATGCTGCGCCCTTGCCCGTACAGGCGCAGAATCAGGTGGTCGCCTTCGAAGGCGCAGAACATCAGGGTGACGCGGCCGTCGGCCAGGAGGTGGGCGGCGGTTTCGTTGCCGCTGCCGGTGAGGTCGAGCCAAGCGACGCGCTTGCCGTCGAGCACGCGCAGGCTGTCGAGGCCCTTGGGCGAGAGGTTGATGCGCCCGTCCGGCGCCGCGCTGGCGACGAAAAAGACGTGCTGCCGCGCGATGAAGGCTTTGAGATTCTCGTCCAGCTCGGGATAGAACTTGGCCATTATTCGCCCTCCCCCCAGCGCGCCATCAGCCGATGCTCGACGCCGATATGGTCGAGGATGCGGGCGACGATGAAGTCCACCACTTCGTCCACGCTCTGCGGGTGATGGTAGAAGCCGGGGTTGGCGGGAAGGATGACGGCGCCGGCGCGCGCCAGCTTGAGCATATTTTCCAGGTGAATGGCCGAGAACGGAGTTTCGCGCGGCACGATCACGAGCTTGCGGTTTTCCTTCAGCATCACGTCGGCGGCGCGCTCGATCAGGTTGTCGGACAGGCCCGCCGCGATCGAGGCGAGCGTGCCCATGGTGCAGGGGCACACCACCATGGCGTCGGCCGGGTTGGTGCCGGAAGCGACCGGGGCGAACCATTCGTCGCGGCCGAATACCTTGAGCCGGTCCGGCGTCACGCCGTAGCGCTCGCACAGCATTTGCCGCGCTTCCTGCGGGCGGGCGGAGAGGATCAGCTCCATTTCCTGTTTCGCCACGACCTGCGCCGCTTGTGAATACAGCAGATAGACATTGGCGCCGCTGTCCAGCAGGCATTGCAGCAGACGCAGGCCATAAGGCATGCCGGAGGCGCCGGTCAGCGCCAGGGTGACGGTTTTTTGAGATTTCATGGTTCCGATTGTAAGCCAGGCGCACGCCGGGCTCAATGCGCCGGCGCGGCTTCGGGCGGGGCGGCCTCGGCCGGAGAAGGCGCGGGCGAGGCGGCGCCGGTTTCGGGCTGCGCCGGTTTCGCGGCCCTGGCCTTGGTTTCCGCCTCGGCCTGAGCCTTGATCCGGTTTTCCTCCTGCGCCTGCCTGACCAGCGGGCAGACGGACTTCTCGAACACGTCGCCCAGGCTGTCCGGGATGATGGGCGCGGCTTCGCCTTCCTTGCTGGGAGCGTATTCGATCACTTCTCCGGCCGGGGTATAGAGCAGGTAGCTGACCAGCTTCAAGGTATGCTCGGCGCAGTTGATCCGTTCGCGGTAGAGGCCGCTGGCGATGAGCCGGTCGTTGAAGAATTGAGGCACCTTGAACACCACTTTTTTCCAGTAAGTGATCTCGTTGTCGTGGATGAACAGTTTGGAGCGGTCGTAAAAATACTGGCTCTGGTCAGCGGCGGTATGGATTTTCACCCAGTCCGCCGCGCCGGCCGGCATCGCGGCCAGGCAAGCCAGCAAGGACAGGATAGCGCGCTTCATGGCGGGGAAAGCACGGCGCACCCGGCCGGAGCTTGCTCGTCGGCCAGCAGCCGGGCGGTGATCAGCCCGTTCACGCTGCCGAACAGCAAGGCTGCGGCGGCGAAGACTGGGACAAGGTAAAGGATGCCGGCATGGGGGATGAGCCACAGGTACACCACCGCCATCTGCCCGGCCACGTGGGCGAACGAGGCGGCAATGCTCATCGACACCGGGCCGAAGGCGGCTTTGGGCAGATGCCGCGCCAATGCCAGCGCCGCCAGGCTGGCCGCCGCACCGGATGCGCTGAGGACGAACGACGGCGACAGGAAAGTGCCGAGCAAGAGGCTGCCGGCCACCACCCGGAGCAGCGACACCCAGATCGCGGCACGCATGCCGAAGCGCTCGAGCACCAGCAGGGTGATGATGTTGGCCAGCCCCGGCTTGATCCCCGGCAGCGGCGAAGGAATCGCCGCCTCGACCAGCGACAGCCCGATGGCAAACGCCGCCAGGCGGGCGATGCGGTGATCTTCGGCGGTGGTCTGGATATGAATGTGCACTGTCGATGAACCCCTAACCCTCTCCCCTAACCCTCTCCCGCAAGCGGGCGAGGGGGACGAAGTCTCGCTTCGCGAGTTTCACGCTAAAATTGTAGGTGCGAATTCATTCGCACAACCGAGCTCCCGTGCGAATGAATTCGCACCTACAGGCCGGTTGCACCGCGTTGGCGTGGGCGAATCGCTCGCCAAATGCCCCGTTAATAACTCAGCGAATCATACAACTTCTTCGTCCCGGTCAGCTCAAGGCTGACTTGGTTGGGCAGGCACAGCGCGGCTTCCCCGGCTTTGGACAGCCAGCCTTGCTGGACGCAATACTGGCGTGGACTCGGATCTTGCGCCACGCGCGCGCGGCGGTCGCGGATTTCGATGCGGCTGGTACCGAGCGGACCGTGCGCCAGGAAGCTGCGGTTTTGCGTCAGGCTGAGTTCGGCCACCACCTTGCCGCCGGCGCGCACCACCGCCTTGTCGGCGGCGTGGCCCTGCCAGAGCGCGGCAAACAGCCAGGCGGTGGCCGCTGCGCCGCCGACCATCACCAGCCAATCGCCGGGCTTGATCAGTCCGAGCAATCCGTCGTTCCCGGTGGTCTTCATTTCGAAATTATAGGCTGCACGCCACGCACCGCCGTGCGCGGCCTCACATCAGCTCGCGGTGGCGCACCATCGTTTGCTGCGCTTTGGCGCGAAAGTGCGCCGCCAGTTTTTCGGCGAAGAATACCGAGCGGTGCTGTCCGCCGGTGCAGCCCACGGCGATGGTCAGGTAGTTGCGGTTGTCCAGGATGAAGCAAGGCAGCCACTCTTCCACGAAGCGGCGAATGTCGCCCAGCATTTTCTGCACATTGGCATCGCCTTCGAGAAAAGCGGCGACCGCCGCATCCTTGCCGGTGAGCGGGCGCAGGTTCGGGTCGTAGTGCGGGTTGGGCAGGCAGCGCACGTCGAAAACAAAGTCGGCGTCGAGCGGGATGCCGTGCTTGAAGCCGAACGACTGGAACAGGAGCGTCAGCCCGGCGCGGTCGAACTCGATAAAATCCTTGATCCAGGCGCGCAGGGCATTGGGGTTGAGATCGCTGGTGTCGATGCGGTGGCCGAGCGCGCCGACCGGTTCGAGCAGGTCGCGCTCGAGCTGGATGCATTCCTGCAGGGTACGCTGGCCGCTGCTCAGCGGGTGATGCCGCCGCGTTTCGCTGAAACGCTTGACCAGGGCGTCGGTCTTGGCTTCGAGAAACAGCAGGCGCAAGTCGAAACCCTTCGCCTTGAGTTCGGCAACGATGTCCGGCAGCTGCTGCAGCGCGCCGCCGCCGCGCACGTCCACGCTGAGTGCGATGCGGTCGTGGCCGGTCTGGTCGAGAAAGCTGGCGATATTTGACAGAAGCTGCGCCGGCAAGTTGTCCACGCAGTAAAAGCCGCTGTCTTCCAGCACGTTGAGCGCGACGCTCTTGCCGGAGCCGGACAGGCCGCTGATCAGGATCAGTTGCATGAAGGACGGTGAGGGGTGAGGCGTGAGGGGTGAGGCGCAAGATCAAAAACAGCACAGCGGGAGTTTTTCCTTCTCACCCCTAACCCCTCACCCCTCCCGGCTTCCGGTTTCATTTCCCCTCCGCATCCATCATTTGCTCGTGCCGTTCGACGAACTCGCGCGTGCTGTTGATCCCGCGCTTGTGCAGGATGTGGTTGCGCACCGCGACTTCCACCAGCACCGCGATGTTGCGGCCGGATGCCACCGGGATGCGCACCTTGGGCACTTCCACGCCGAGGATGCTTTCGCTGAATTCCTCGATCTGGAGCCGATTTTGCGACGAGGTGGCGATATTGGCAAGCTTCTCCAGATGCACGATCAGCTTGAGGTTCTTTTTGGCCTTGACCGAAGTCTCGCCGAACAGGGTACGGATGTCCAGCACCCCAAGGCCGCGCACTTCCATGAAGTCCTGCAGCAGCGGCGGGCAGCGTCCTTCCACGCTATCGAGCGAAATCAGGTAGAAATCCACCACGTCGTCAGCGATCAGGCGGTGGCCGCGGGTGATCAGCTCCAGCGCCAGTTCGCTCTTGCCGATGCCAGACTCCCCGGTGAGCAGCACCCCCATCCCTTGCACTTCCAGGAACACCCCGTGGCGGGAGGTCGATTCGGCCAGCACCTGGGTAAGGTAGTGGTTGAGCACGTTCATCAGGTAGGGACTGGGCTGCGGCGAGGTGAACAGCGGCGTCTGGCCGCGGTTGGCGGCTTCGAGCAGCACTTCCGGCACCGGCTCGTTGTTGGCGACGATGATCAGCGCGAGCTCGGTGGAGAACAGGTTGCAGATCGCCTGGTCGAGGGAGTCGGCGGTGAGGCTGCGCAGGAAATCCATTTCTGCGCAGCCGAGCACCTGCACCCGGTTGGGATGGACGAAATTGAGGTGGCCAATCAGCGCCAGGGTGGGCTTTTGCACGATTTCGCCGGCGAGCTGGCGCACGCCGCCCTCGCGCCCGGCAACCCAGGCTAGGCCCAGCTTCTCGTGAGTTTCGTCGAATAATTGTTTGACGCTGATTTGAGACATGTTTTAGGTCCGGGTAGGAGCGGCCTGCTGGCCGCGACGCGCTATCGCGGCCAGCAGGCCGCTCCTACGAAGGATTTTAGCTCCATTCGACAAGCAAACGGTGAATTTCAGCCGGGTCGGCGCTGGCCTGCAGATTATCGCGCAAACGGCGGTCGCTGAACATTTGCGCCAGTTCGCCCAGAATTTGCAGGTGCAGGTCGGTGGCCTGTTCGGGCACCAGCAGGACGAACAGCAGACCGACCGGCCGGCCGTCCGGCCCGTCGAAGGGAATCGGCGTCTTCAGTTTGACGAAAGCGCCGGTGGCTTCGCGCAGGCCCTTGATGCGTCCATGCGGAATGGCGATGCCCTGGCCCAGCCCGGTGGAGCCCAGCTTTTCACGGGCAGCCAGGCTGTCGAGCACTTTTTTGGGTGGAATCTGCTGGTTCGCTGCAAAAAGCTGGGCGACGGCTTCGAACAACTGGTCCTTGCCGACGGCGTCGAGACCGCAGAGAACGTTGCCTGGGGGGAGAATTTTGGCGATGAGGCTCATTGTTTCAGCTTGAATACGGCGGAACCTGGCTAGATTCCGCCGTGCGGGAAGTTCTTCTATTCGGCGACGGCGGTCTGATGTTTGCCGCCGCTGCCGCGGGTCGGGCCGCCGTTCATTTCCTTGTGCTTGACGATCTGGCGGTCGAGCTTGTCGACCAGGCTGTCGATGGCGGCGTACATGTCGGCGTCCTCGGACTTGACGAAAATATCCTTGCCGCTGACGTGAACGTTCACTTCGGCCTTCTGGACCAGTTTTTCGACGGTCAGGATCACGTTGACATCGATCACCTGATCGAAATGGCGGGTCACCCGGCTCAGTTTGTCGGTGACGTAATCGCGGATGGCGGGGGTGACTTCAACATGGTGGCCGGTTACGTTCAGGTTCATTTGTGACTCCTTTGGGTTGATGTTAGATGGACTTGCGCAAACTCACCGCGGCAATTTGCATGCCTTCCCGATACTTTGCCACAGTGCGGCGGGCAACGACAATGCCCTGTTTGGCCAGAATCTCGGCGAGCTGGCTGTCGGACAGCGGTTTCTGCGGATTTTCCGCTGCCACCAGCTGCTTGATCAGCGCCCGGATGGCGGTCGAGGAGCAGGCACCGCCCGCTTCCGTGGCGCAGGAACTGCCGAAAAAATACTTGAGCTCCAGCACCCCGCGCGGGGTAAGCATGTACTTCTGCGTGGTGACGCGCGAAATGGTGGATTCATGCAGGCCGACCACCTCCGCAATCTCGCGCAGCACCAGCGGGCGCATGGCGACTTCGCCATGCTCGAAGAATTGCCGCTGGCGCTCGACGATGGCCTGCGACACGCGCAGGATGGTGTCGAAGCGCTGCTGGATGTTCTTGATCATCCACTTCGCTTCCTGCATCTGGCTCGACAGATACTGGCTGCCGCTGTCGCGGTTGCGCCGCAAAATGTCGGCATAAATGCGGTTGATGCGCAGCTTCGGGATGATTTCCTGGTTCAGGCTGGCGACCCAGCGCCCCTTCACTTTCTTCACCTCCACATCGTGCTGGATGTAGCGCGTGTCCACGTTGGCGAAAGCCGCGCCGGGGCGGGGGTTGAGCTGGACGATCAGCTGCTGGACGGCGCGCAGCTCGTCGTCGTCGCAGCGCAGCAATTTCTTCAGCTTGGCGAAATCGCGGGCAGCCAGCAGGGCCAGATGGTTCTTCGCAAGCGTGAGCGCTTGCTCCAGGTGAGGCGTTCCTCCAGGCAGGAGTTCCAGCTGCAGCACCAGGCATTCCGCCAGGTTGCGCGCACCGATGCCGGGCGGATCGAGATTCTGCAAGTGGCACAGCGCGGTATGCAGCTCGATCGGCTCTATTTCCAGTTCGGGCGGCAGCAACGCGGCGAGCTCATCCAGATCCTGGGTGAGATAGCCATCCTCATCGAGGGCATCGATCAACAGCGCGACGATCTTGCGGTCGTGGTCGGACAACTGCGTCAGCCCCAGCTGCCAATTGAGATGGCTGCGCAGATCGATCGGCTCGGCGCGAAGCGAGGCATAGTCGCTGTCTTCGTCCTCGTCGGGGTCGTGCGCGGTCCACGGGCTGTCCTGATCCCAGTCGTTCTCGGTCGGGGACGGCGCTTCCGCCGGCGCTTCGTCGGCTGCGCCGCTGGCGGAAGGTGGAGCCTCCGCCGTAAACTCGTCCGGCTTGGCCTCGCTCGCCTCGGCTTCCTCGCCGTCCGCCCGTTCGAGGAAGGGATTTTCCTGGGTAAACGCGTCCAGCTCCTGGCTCAATTCCAGCGTTGACAGCTGCAACAACCGGATCGATTGCTGCAGCTGGGGCGTCAGGGTCAGATGTTGTGAGAGCTTGAGTTGTAGGCTGTGCTTCATGTCTAAACGTGAAAGTCGCGAAGCGAAACTTCGTCCCACTCGCCCGCAGGCGGGAGAAGGCTAGGGGTGAGGGAAACGGTGATGGCGCCAGCGAGTTTCATTTTTCAGGAGGTGGTAATTCGCCATAACCGTTTGGTTACGGGAGGCTGTCCGCTCGAAGCCCGAGCCTTTCTCGCCTTTGCTGCCGGCGCTACATCCGGAAATGTTCTCCCAAATACACTTTTCTTACGCTTTCATTATAAACGATTTCATCCGGCTTTCCGCTGGCCAGCACTTCCCCGTCGTTGATAATGTAGGCGCGGTCGCAAATCCCCAGGGTTTCCCGCACGTTGTGGTCGGTGATCAGTACGCCGATACCCTGGTCGGTGAGGAAACGAATGATCTTCTGGATGTCCAGCACGGCGATCGGGTCCACCCCGGCGAAGGGCTCGTCAAGCAGAATGAAGCGCGGCTGGGTGGCCAGCGCACGGGCGATCTCCACCCGCCGCCGCTCGCCGCCCGACAGGGACAGCGCCGGGTTGTTGCGCAGGTGGCCGATGTGCAATTCGCGCAGCAGCTCTTCCAGGCGCTCCTCGACCCGTTCTGGCTCGAAGGCCTGTAGCTCCAGGATCGCCCGGATGTTCTCGGCCACGGTCAGCTTGCGGAAAATCGAGGCTTCCTGCGGCAAATAGCTCAAGCCCAGGCGCGAGCGGCGGTGGATCGGCAGATGGGACAGCTCCGTGCCGTCAAGGCGGATGCTGCCGCCGTCGAGCGGCACCAGTCCGACCATCATGTAGAAGCTGGTGGTCTTGCCCGCGCCGTTCGGCCCGAGCAGCCCGACCACTTCGCCGCTGGAAACTTCCAGCGAAACGCTTTTCACCACCTGACGCGATTTGTAGCGCTTTTTCAGGCCTTGGACGTTGAGTTGACTCATGGGATGGTCCTGATTACCGAGTGCCAAGTCCCGAGCAGCTTGTTTTCTGCCCAGGACTTGGCACCCAGCACTTTCTAGCGTTCTCCGGGATTGGCGATATCTTCGGCGGGCTTGAGCTTGACCGGCGCGACGGGCGCGGACGCGGCACCCGTCTTTTTCGGCTGCATTACCGTGCGCACCCGGCCGCGGGGATTGCCGGGCGTCGCACTTTCCTTGCTGCCGACCACTTGAAAGAATTCGGTCTTGCCGTCGTAGGAGATGTAGTTGCCGCGCGCCTCGTCCTGGTTGCGCTTCAGGCGCGCCTGGCTGAACATCTGCATCAGGTCGTTTTTGCTGTCGTACTCGATGCGCAGGGCGTAGCCCTCGATATACTCGTCGATGCCTTCGCGCTTCTGCCGGAATGAGGCCGGGTTGCCGTAGGCCGTGCCGTGCTGGTAGCCCTCGGCGTCTTCCCGCACGACCAGCTTGTCGGCGCGGATTTCCAGCGTGCCCTGGGTCAGGATCACATTGCCCTGGTAAACGCTCTCTTTCTTGACGTCGTCCGACGTGGCGGTGTTCGACTCCAGGTTGATCGGCTTGTCCCGATCCGCCTTTTCCGCGTGCGCCGCGGGCGCGGCCACCAGTGCCAGCGTTGCCCACAGGCAGACGCGGAGGAGCGACAACAGATTAATGCTTAGGTTTCTCATAGCGGCCTTTGACGCGCGAAAACAGTTTCATCACGTGGGTTTTGCTGTTCAATTCTAAACCAACCCCATCGATATTGGTATGCGCATCCCGGATGGTGACCGGCTTGTCCGACAGGGCCAGGTCCCGTTCCGGAATGACATGGAGATAGCTGGTGGCGAGGGTCAGCGCGCTCCGGTCGCGGAAGGCCTCGCGCGTCACCAGCACGTTGCCGGTGAAATAGGCGTGTTCGCCGTCCTTCGAGATCAGGCCGCTGCTCGACTGGATATGCAGTGGCGCCTTGCCTTGCGCGAAGCGGGTGAAATGCGGGCGGTCGAGGTGGGTGGAATCGTCGTCAGGGTAATGCACCATCCTGACGGCGGACAGCGTATGCAGCGGCAGGCCGTCCGTTCCCATGCGGGTGGCGGTGAAATTTTCCACGGTATAGTCCGGATCGTGCCGGCTGCTGCCGTCGTTTTTCGGCGGCGGCGGCTGCACCGTACGGTCGAGCCAGAACGTCAGCATCGCCAGCAATGCCAGCAGGCCGGCGGGAAACCAGAGGGCCAAACGATCGCGCATCATCGGGTCAGGACATTGCCCGAGGCAATCCGGATAAAGCGTGTGGGTCAGGCTTCAGCCTGACAGGTGCGACTGAAGCGCTCGGGGCAGCACCGACGGAAGTCATCTCAAATAAGGCGCCAGTTGGGCTTCGAAAGTTCCCTGCGCCTGCATGATCAGCTCGCAGATTTCGCGCACCGCGCCCTGGCCGCCCGCCAGCTGGCTGACGTAATGCGCATGCTGCTTGACCAGCGCCGGCGCCGCCGGCACGCACAGCGCCAGGCCGCAGCGGCGCATCACCGGCAGATCCACCACGTCGTCGCCCATGTAGGCGCATTCCGACGGTTCCAGGCCGGTCTTTTCCAGCAGGTCGGCGAAGGCCGCCAGCTTGTCTTCCGAGCCCTGGTAAAGATGGGTCACTCCCAGGTTGGCGGCGCGCAACGCAACCACCTGCGAGTTCCGCCCGGTGATGATCGCCAGTTCCACGCCCGAACGGTTCAGCATCTTCATGCCATGACCGTCAAGCGAGTTGAAAGCCTTGTATTCCTGGCCGCCGTCTGCCAGATAAAGGCTGCCGTCGGTCAATACGCCGTCCACGTCGAAAATGGCGAGCCGGATTTTTTTTGCGCGTTCGAAGGTATCCATTGTCTTATCGTAGGTCGGGCACCCCGTGCCCGACGATTTGCTTTTATCCCAGATAATCCATTAGGACGCGAGATGATGGCGAGGCGTTTTGCGAGGCAGTTTCGTTGCTTGGGAGGAGTCCCATGGTTGTTCCATGGGCGACGAGCAAGCGGCGAAAATGGCCGCAAAACGTCCGCCAGCACTCGCGTAGGCCCAAAGGGCCGCCTAATGGATTATCTGGGTTCATACGACCCCCGCCCTCAATAAATCATGCATGTTCAATGCCCCGACCAGGCGACCGTCCGCGTCCGCCACCAGCAGGCCGTTGATCTTGAACTGCTCCATCATCTGCACCGCTTCGGCCGCCAGCCTGTCCGGACCGATGGTGCGCGGATTGCGCGTCATCACCTCGGCCACTCGGGCGGCGCGGATATCGAGCGGCCGGTCGAGCGCGCGGCGCAGGTCGCCGTCGGTGAACAGGCCGAGCAGGCAGTCGGCGCCGTCCACCACCGCAGTCATGCCCAGCCCCTTGCGCGACATTTCCAGCAGCGCTTCGGTCAGCAGCGCGTTTTCCGCCACCTTGGGCAGCGCGCCGCCGGCATGCATCAGGTCGCCGACATGTACCAGCAGTCTGCGGCCCAACGCGCCGCCGGGATGGGAGCGGGCAAAATCCTCCGCGCCGAAACCGCGCGCGTCGAGCAGGGCGATGGCGAGCGCATCGCCCAGCGCCAGCGCCGCGGTGGTGCTGGCGGTCGGCGCCAGGCCGAGCGGACAAGCCTCCTGCGCCACGCTGGCGTCGAGATGGACGTCCGCCTCGCGCGCCATGGCCGATTGCGGATTGCCGGTCATGGCGATGTATTTCGCGCCCTTGCGCTTGACGATGGGGATGATGGTGAGCAGTTCCGGACTTTCGCCGGAATTGGACAGTGCGATCAGCACGTCCCGGTCGGTGATCATGCCGAGATCGCCGTGGCTGGCCTCGCCGGGGTGGACGAAAAATGCCGGCGTGCCGGTGCTCGCCATGGTCGAGGCGATCTTGCGCGCGATGTGGCCGGACTTGCCCATGCCGCTGACCACAACCCTGCCCGGGCAGTGTAGAATCAGCTGCAAGGCGCGGACAAACTCCCCGTCCAGTCTTTCGATCAGCGCCTCGACGGCTTTTGCCTCGATGGCGAGCACCTGGCGTGCCAGATCGAGCGCGCTGCGGTCGGATATCGGTTCGGTGGCATTCATCCGCGCAAGTATACTAAACCCCATGGCCAGTTGCCTATTGCCCATTGCCTGACCGACCATGTCCAACTCATTGCAACTCGTCCTGATCCTGCTTGCAGCCGCCGTGCTGGTGGTGGGGCTGTTCAAGTTTTTGCGGCTGCCGCCGCTGCTCGCCTATCTGCTGATCGGCATCGTGATCGGGCCGCACGCGCTGGGCTGGATTTCGGAAAGCCGCCAGATCAGCTACCTGGCCGAGTTCGGCGTGGTATTCCTGATGTTCAGCATCGGCCTGGAGTTCAGCCTGCCGCAGCTGAAAACCATGCAACGCCTGGTGTTCGGCCTGGGCGGCGCGCAAGTGGCGCTGACCTTGGCGGGCGTGCTGGCGGCAAGCCTCGCGCTCGGCCTCTCCTGGCAGGCGGGCGTGGCGCTGGGCGGGGTGCTGGCGATGTCGTCCACCGCCATTGTCAGCAAGCTGCTGGCGGAGCGGGTCGAGCTGCATTCCCGCCACGGACGCGAAATCGTCGGCGTGCTGCTGTTTCAGGATCTGGCGGTGGTGCCGCTCCTGGTGCTGATCCCTGCTCTCGCGGCGGGAGACAACCAGCTCGGCTGGACGCTGGGGGAGGCTTTCCTCAAGGCGGCGGCGCTGCTGGCATTGCTGCTGGTGTTCGGCCAGCGCATTGTGCGGCCGTGGTTTCACCTCGTCGCCGGGCGCAAATCGTCCGAGCTGTTCATGCTCAACGTGCTACTGGCCACCCTCGGCCTCGCCTACCTGACCGGGCTGGCCGGCCTGTCGCTGGCGCTGGGCGCCTTCCTGGCCGGCATCCTGATTTCGGAAACCGAATACCGCTACCAGGTGGAAGCCGACATCAAACCGTTCCGCGACGTACTGCTGGGCCTGTTCTTCGTCACCGTCGGCATGCAGCTCGACCTGCCCGCCGTGTACGAAAATATCGGCCGGGTGTTCGGCCTGCTGCTCGCGCTGATCGCGGGGAAGGCGGTCATGATCGGGGTCCTGAGCCGCTTTTCCGGCAGCCAGCCGGCGGTGGCCATCCGTACCGGGCTGGCCCTGGCGCAGGGCGGCGAATTCGGCTTCGTCCTGCTGTCCCTGGCCGGCGAAGTCCATTTGTTCGGCGGCGCGATCATGCAGATCTGCCTGTCGGCCATGCTGCTTTCCATGCTGGCGGCGCCGTTCCTCATCCTGCACAGCGACCGGATCGTTCGGCGGCTGACCGGCAGCGAGTGGGCTCATCGCGCAAAGGAGCTGCACGAAATCGCGGTCCGCAGCGCCGCCAGCGAGGAGCACGTCATCGTCTGCGGTTATGGCCGTAGCGGCCAGAACCTGGCACGCTTCCTGGAGCAGGAACACCTGCCTTTCATTGCGCTCGATCTCGATCCCGAGCGTGTCCTGGCCGCGGCGATAGCGGGCGAAAGCGTGGTGTACGGCGATGCCGGCCGGCGCGAGGTGCTGATGGCGGCCGGGTTGAACCGCGCCAGGGCGCTGGTGGTAACTTATGCCGACGTCAAATCGGCGATGCGGGTGCTGCGCCATACCCATGAAATGCGCCCGGACCTGCCGGTGATCGTGCGCACGCTGGACGACACCGACCTGGAGAAACTGCGCGGCGCCGGCGCCGCCGAGGTCGTGCCCGAAGTGCTGGAAGGCAGCCTGATGCTCGCCTCCCATACCCTGATGCTGCTCGGCGTGCCGCTGGCGCGCGTGGTCCGGCGCGTGCGGCAGGTGCGCGAGGCGCGCTACAGCCTGCTGCGCGGCTTTTTTCACGGCGTCACCGACCAGGATTACGAACTGAGCGAAAAAATCCAGCCGCGCCTGCACACCGTCGCCCTCAACCCGGGCGCCGCATCGGTCGGCAAGACCCTGGCGGAAGTCGATCTGGACAGCTTGCTGGTGCAGGTGACGGCGGTACGGCGGAACAATATCCGCGCCCTGGAGCCGCAGCCCGAAACAGTGCTGCAGGCGGGCGACGTGGTGGTGCTGATGGGTGTGCCGGAAAGCCTGGCGGCGGCGGAAGTGAGGTTGCTGCAGGGGTGAGAATAAACCCAAAAAAAGCGGTTAACCACGGAGGACACGGAGGTCACGGAGAAAAATCAAGACATCGCATAGAGCTTACGTTTCACCCATTGGGTGAGCGCGCTCGATATTTCCCGAAAGCTTTGGTTTTACTCCGTGTTCTCCGTGGTTCAAGTGAGGTTTTTAGGATAAATCGACGGACGTCCGGAGATGCCCGCCGAGGCCATGGTCATTGCCGGTTCAACGCCGACAATCTATATCTTCTTGCACAAAGTGACATACGGCTTGGCCGGGTCCGGCGCGGCGTAGTCCGCAGCCGCACCGGAGGCGCCGTTTAGCGCCGCATAGGTGGCACCGGCGCGAACGTCACCGCTCGTGGCTACCCCATCATCGATGCCCGCATCGATGCTTTGGGCATAGGACGATTCAATGCTCACGCACGCCGCCGTGCCGGTCAGCCCCAGGGGAGCAGCTTCAACACCGAGGATGCCGCCGGTTGCGGCAAAAGGCGGGACGCCGCTGGTGCCTTCGCCTTTCATGAAGCCGGCGCTTCTGACATGCTGCCAGAAGTTCGACGATTCCCCGGCGGCGGCGGGCACGGCCAGCGTGTAGGCGCCGGCGATGGCGCCATTCCCACCCCCGTTGGTTACGCCCGCGCCGAAATGCGTGATGGCGGCCGCGTCGTCGCCGGGCATGGCCCGGTAACGATCCTGATAGGCATGGAAAGCGGTTTGAACCGCATTGAGATCGTTGGTCACGTTGCGGATCTTGGCGCTTTCGATCATCGCCTGCCCCTTCAGCACCCCGCCGAGCAACAGGCCGATGATCACCAGCACGATAGCGATTTCCACCAATGTAAAACCGGATTGATGTTTTTTCATTTTACCCCCTTGTTGTTGGAATACGTTAAATGCCAAAACAGTCATGATGTCGGCCTGTCAAGCGCCAAACGGCAGCTACTCGATATTATGCCAACTGCAATGACATGCTAATACGCATTTATGCCAACTTCAAGTATTCAAATGAGATAGCTTCCAGCAACAAAGGGATAAAAACCGACTGGCGGGAGATTGCAAAAACCGGCGCGAAACGGTGCCGGAACGGATGAAGCGCCTAGCGCCCTAAAGGGCACAAGAGCCTGACCCGCAGATCGCGCATCCTGTTTCGCGCTAACCCTTCACCCGCGCGATCCTCACCACTTCCTGGATCTTCCGCAGGCTGCGCATCACGTTGGCGAGATGCACCCGATTTTCCACTTGCAGGGTGAAGTTCATGGTGGTGTAGGCGCTGCCGTCCACCTCTTCCATGCTGACGTTGTCGATGTTCGAGCCGGCGTCGGCGATGGCGGCGGCAACCTTGGCCAGCACCCCGCGCTGGTTCGCCACCACCAGCTTGATGTTGACGTCGAAGGCTTTTTTCGGCGCTTCGGGGTCCCACTCCACGTCCAGCCATTTTTCGGTGTCGGCGCGGCTCTTGGCGATGATCGGGCAATCGTGGGTGTGGATGACCAGGCCCTGGCCCTTCTTGATGAAGCCGATGATCGGGTCGCCGGGAATCGGCTGGCAGCAGCGGGCGAATTGCACCGCCATGCCCTCGGTGCCACGGATGGTGATCGGGCCCAGCGTGACGTGCTTGCGCTCGTCGCCCTCGTTCAGCGCCAGCAGCTGGCGCGCGACCACCAGGTTGAGCCGCTTGCCCAAGCCGATGTCGGCCAGGATTTCCTGTTTGCTCTTGCCGCTGATTTCGCGCAGCAGCCGCTCCCATTGCGCTTCGCCGATTTCCACCGGGCTGGTGCCGTGAGCCCGCAGCGCCTGGTTGAGCAGGCGTTCGCCAAGCACCGCGGATTCGTCGTACTGCATGGTCTTGAGGAAATGGCGGATGTGCGAGCGCGCCTTGCCGGTGATAACGTAATTGAGCCAGGACGGGTTGGGCTTGGCGTGGCCGGCGGTGACGATTTCCACCTGGTCGCCGTTCCTGAGCTCGGTCCGCAGCGGCATCAGCTCGTGGTTGATCTTCACCGCGACGCAGCGGTTGCCGACGTCGGTGTGCACGCCGTAGGCGAAATCCACCGCGGTGGCGCCGCGCGGCAGGGCCATGATCTTGCCCTTGGGGGTGAACACGTAGACCTCGTCGGGAAACAGGTCCACCTTGATATGTTCCAGGAATTCGGTGGCGTCGCCGCTCTCGGACTGGATTTCCAGCAGGCTTTGCAGCCACTGGTGGGTTTTCTGCTGCAGCTCGTTGATGCCGGCATCGCCACTCTTGTATAGCCAGTGCGAGGCGACCCCGGCTTCGGCGATCTTGTGCATGTCCACGCTGCGGATCTGGATCTCGATCGGCGTGCCGAACGGCCCGAACAGCGTGGTGTGCAGCGACTGGTAGCCGTTCGCCTTGGGTATGGCGATGTAGTCCTTGAACTTGCCGGGGATCGGCTTGTAGAGCTGGTGCAGCGTGCCGAGGGCGAGGTAGCAGGTGGGCACGTCCTTGACGATGACACGGAAGCCGTAGATGTCGAACACCTCGGAAAAGGTCAGCGACTTTTCCGTCATTTTCCTGTAAATGCTGTACAGATGCTTTTCGCGGCCGGACACCGTGGCATCGATCTTGCAATCCTTGAGCTTCTGCTTGATCGCCTCCAGCACTTTGCCGATCACCTCGCGCCGGTTGCCGCGCGCGGCCTTGACCGCCTTGGCCAGCACTTCGTAGCGGTTGGGATGGAGATGGCTGAAACCGAGATCCTCCAGTTCGCCATAAACGTTGTTCAGCCCCAGCCGGTTGGCGATCGGCGCGTAAATCTCCAGGGTTTCGCGCGCGATGCGGGCGCGCTTTTCCGGCGCCATCGCGCCGAGCGTGCGCATGTTGTGCAGGCGGTCGGCGAGCTTGATCAGGATGACGCGCACGTCGCGCGCCATCGCCAGCAGCATCTTGCGGAAATTTTCAGCCTGGGCGTGGGCCTCGGTCTGGAACTCGATCCGGTCGAGCTTGGAAACGCCGTCCACCAGATCGGCCACCGCCTTGCCGAATTTTTCGGCGATCTGTTCCTTGGTGATGGCGGTGTCTTCCATCACGTCGTGCAGCAACGCGCCCATCAGCGCCTGCGCGTCGAGATGCCATGCCGCCAGGATGCAGGCCACCGCCAGCGGATGGGAGATGTACGGCTCGCCGCTGACCCGGAACTGGCCGGCATGGGCGGACTCGCTGAAGCGGTAGGCCGCTTCGAGGGGAGCGACGTCTTCCGGCTTGAGGTAGGTGAGTAGGGAGGAGAGTTCCGAGAATTCGGGCATGGGCAGCCGTCAGTGATCAGTAATCAGTAATCAGTAAATCAGACCAGTCCAAAAACTGACGACTGAAGGCTGATGACTGATAACTCACAATCAGGCTTGCCCGCGGTTGAGCACTTCCAGGCCGACCTTGCCCTGGGCGATTTCGCGCAGTGCGATCACGGTCGGCTTGTCGCGGTTGGGCTCCACCATCGGGGTGCCGCCCTGCGCGATCTGGCGGGCGCGGACAGTGGCTACCAGAGCCAGCTCGAACCGGTTGGTAATGGTTTTCATGCAGTCGTCTACGGTAATGCGTGCCATGTCGTTTCCTTAAATTTGCGGGTTATTTCAGTTTGGCGATCAATTCGGCGTACTGGCTGAGCTGCCGCTCGGCTTTCAGCCGCTGCGCGCGGGTGACGGCGACCAGATCCTGCAGCGCCGTTTCAAAGACATCGTTAATTATAACATAATCAAACTCTTCCACGTGGCTCGCATCCTCGCGCGCGGCGGCGACGCGGCGCGCGATCACCTCGTCGGAATCCTGGCCGCGCCCCTTGAGCCGCGCCAGCAGCGCTTCGAGCGAAGGCGGCAGGATGAATATCCCGATCGCCTGGGGAAAGAGTTTCCTCACCTGGGCCGCGCCCTGCCAGTCGATCTCGAGCAGGACGTCGGCGCCGGCGCGCATCGCGCCCTCGATCCAGGACTGCGAGGTGCCGTAGCGGTTGCCGTAGACCAGGGCGCTTTCCAGAAAATCGCCGCGTTCGAGCATTTCCAGGAAAACCGTTTCGGCGACAAAATGATAATCCTTGCCGTCCGCCTCGCCCGGACGCGGCGATCGGGTGGTGTACGAAATCGACAGCTTCAGCTGGCTGTCGCGTTCCAGCAACGCCCGTACCAGGCTGGTCTTGCCGGCGCCGGAAGGGGCGGTGACGATGAATAGATTTCCGCTTGCCATGATCAATCCCGTTAATTAGGTGAGGCGGAAAAACGAGCGGCAGATTTGCTTTTCCTCACCCCTCCCGCCTCACTCCTCACCGATTATTCGATATTTTGAATCTGCTCCCGCATCTGCTCGATCAGCACCTTCAGCTCCATCGCCGTCTGCGACACCTCGGCCGCGACCGATTTCGAGCCCAGGGTGTTGGCTTCGCGGTTGAATTCCTGCATCAGGAAATCCAGCCGCTTGCCCGCCGCGCCGCCTTTTTCGAGGATGCGGCGCAACTCGGCAAGATGGGTCTGAAGCCGGGACAGCTCCTCGTCCACGTCGATTTTCTGGGCGAACAGCGCGACTTCCTGGCGAATGCGGTCTTCGTCCCCCGCCGCCATGACTTCCCGGAGGCGTGCGGCAAGTTTTTCGCGGTAGGCGGCGACCAGGCGCGGAATGTGCGGCAGCACGCCCGCCACGAGCGAATCCATCTGGCCGGAACGCTCCTGCAGGAAGGTTTTCAGCTTGTCACCCTCGCGCCGGCGCGAGGCGGCAAGCTCGTCGAGGCCCTTGCGCAGCAGGCCGAGACAGGCGCCATGCAGGCTCTCGACATCGACGCTGTCGCCTTCGATCATGCCCGGCCAGCGCAGCAGGTCGGCCACCCCCAGCGGCCGGCCGTCGGGCAGCAGCGCCTGGGCGGTGCGGCCGAGCTGCGCCAACTGCCCCGCCAGCGCGGCGTTGAGCCGCAGCGGCGCCTGCCCGGCGGCGCGGACGGTGAAGTTGAGCCGGCATTCCACCTTGCCGCGGCTCAGAACGGCGCCGATCTGTTCGCGCAGGGCAGGTTCGAGCGCGCGGAACGCCTCATCCAGGCGGAACTGGATTTCCAGGTAACGCGAGTTGATGGTGCGCAATTCCAGGCTGAGCGAGCCCTGCTCGACTTCCTGCACCACTGCGGCGAATCCGGTCATGCTGTAAATCATGGAAATCGGTTTCCTGTCTCTCCGGCTTCGCCGGCTTGGGCTTTACTTTATCCAGCCAAATCAGAATAATGCAAAAGTTGACAATCATACAGACGGCGCGATGGCCTCACAACCTAATCAGGCGCTCCCTTGCGGCTATCAGCTGCTCAATTACCGCATCGAAAAACAGCTCAGCGCCGGCGGCTTCAGCCTGGTCTACCTGGCCATGGATGAAAACGACATGCCGGTGGTGATCAAGGAATTCCTGCCCAACGCCCTGGTGCTGCGCGAGGCGGGTTCCCTGGTGCAGGCCACCTCGGCGGAAAACCTCAACCTATTCCGCTACGGGATGAAATGCTTTTTCGAGGAAGGCCTGGCCCTCGCGAAAATCGCCCATCCCAATGTGGTGCGGGTGACCAATTTCTTCCGCGCCAACGAGACCGTCTACATGGTGATGCAGTACGAGCGCGGCCGCACCCTGCAGGACTATATCCTGCACCGCAAGAAAGAGATCAAGGAAAACTTCATCCGGCGCATTTTCGCCGAACTGCTCGGCGGACTGCGCGAGGTCCACGCCCACAAGATCCTGCATCTCGACATCAAGCCTTCGAACATCTACATCCGCCTGGACGGCTCGCCGCTCCTGATCGATTTCGGCGCGGCAAGGCAAACCCTCACCCAGGAAAAGACCAGCCTCAACCCGATGTACACGCCGGGCTTCGCCGCGCCCGAGCAGTACAGCCACGACCGCGACAAACTCGGACCCTGGACGGACATCTACGGCGTCGGCGCCAGCATGTTCGCCTGCCTGTTCGGCTTCGCACCGCAGGCCGCCAATCTGCGTCTGGTAGACGACAAGCAGGAATCGGTCAAAAAAATCTGGACCGGCCATTATTCCGACCATCTGCTCGAACTGATCGACTGGTGCCTGAAGCTCGACCCGCTGCAACGGCCGCAAAGCGTGTTCGCTGTGCAAAAGGCGCTGCTGGAAAACGCAGCGGACCCGGAAACCCAGAAAAAACCCTCGCTGTTGAACAGCCTCCGCAACAAATTCAGCAAAACCACGGGTGCACGGTGAAATTCTCGATTTTTCAATCCAGCCGCCAGGGCGGCCGCAAGTACAACCAGGACCGCCTGGCCTATTCCTACAGCCGCGACACGCTCCTGATGGTGGTCGCCGACGGCATGGGCGGGCATTTCCACGGTGAAATCGCCTCGCAGATCGTCGTCCAGTTCCTGGTGGATAACTTCCAGAAACAGGCCACCCCCGCGCTGCAAGA
Organism: Sulfuricella sp.; assembly: GCA_028714315.1. GTDB lineage: Bacteria > Pseudomonadota > Gammaproteobacteria > Burkholderiales > Sulfuricellaceae > Sulfuricella. The sequence goes on from JAQTMN010000005.1 coordinate 24,012, forward strand.
CCCGTTCCGCTTCCTGCTCGAGGCCATCGGCCAGGCCCACGAAGCGATCGGCGATTACGTCCTGGCGCACGGCCTGCGGGACCATCCCCGCACCACCTGCATCGCCTGCGTGGTGCAGGGCGGCAGCGCTTATTGGGCGCATGTCGGCGACACCCGCCTCTACCTGTTCCGCAACGGCAAGCTGGTCATGCGCACGCGCGACCACTCTCTGGTGCAGCAGATGTTCGAGCGGGGTCAAATCAGCGAAGATCAAATGACCACGCACCCCGACCGCAACAAAATCTACAACTGCCTCGGCGGGCCGATTCCGCCCGACATCGAATTGTCGCGCAAGACGCCGCTGCGCGAGGGGGATACCCTGCTGCTCTGTTCCGACGGGCTGTGGAGCCTGCTCTCGGCCAGCGAAATCGCCTCGATTCTCGACACCTACCCGATCACTACGGCGGTGCCCGAACTGCTCGACCATGCCGAACTGCGCGGCGGCGAGGAAGGCGACAACCTGAGCGCGATCGGCATGCGCTGGGGCGACGAGAGCGAAGTGTTCAACCCGCGCTCGATCTCCACCGCCACCATGCCGCTCGATTCCTTCACCGTGGAACTCGACGCCTTCGACATGGCCCAAGGCAAGCACGGGGAAATGGAAGTGTCGGAAGCGGACATCGAACGCGCCATCGCCGAAATCCAAACCGCGATCCGAAAATACTCCAAGTGAGCCGGTAGCTTGTAGTCCGGTTGAGCGCAAAGCGCGCACTGCTTTTGCCACAAGCAACCCGCTACAAGCCACAAGCTAAAAGCTATAATGGCGAACTTTCTTTGAACCCGAGGACTCCCATGCGGCCCAGCCAGCGCAATCCCGACCAGCTCCGCGATATCGCCATCACCCGCAATTACACCAAACACGCCGAAGGCTCGGTATTGATCGAGTGCGGCCACACCAAGGTGATCTGCACCGCCAGCATCGACGAAAAAGTGCCGCCGTTCCTGCGCGGCAAGGGCCAGGGCTGGACCACCGCCGAATACGGCATGCTGCCCCGCTCCACCAATACCCGCATCGACCGCGAAGCCGCCCGCGGCAAGCAGACCGGCCGCACCCAGGAAATCCAGCGCCTGATCGGCCGCTCCCTGCGCGCGGTGGTGGACCTGAAAGCGCTGGGCGAGCGCACCATCCAGATCGACTGCGACGTGATCCAGGCCGACGGCGGCACCCGCACCGCCGGCATTACCGGCGCCTATGTCGCGCTGCACGACGCCGTTTCGTTCCTGCTCAAGGAAGGCAAGCTGCAGACCTCGCCGCTGCGCGACTTCGTCGCCGCGGTCTCGGTCGGCGTCTACCAAGGCATGCCAGTGCTGGACCTCGACTACGCCGAGGATTCCGACTGCGACACCGACATGAATGTGGTGATGACCGGCAGCGGCGGCTTCGTCGAAATCCAGGGCACCGCGGAAGGCGCGCCGTTCTCGCGCAGCGAAATGGACGCCATGCTGAATCTGGCGCAAAGCGGAATTGCGCAGCTGGTTGCGAAGCAGAAAGCAGCGCTTGAGAGCTGGTAGCCAGTAGGCGGTAGCTGGTAGCAAAAACCGCCTGCTTCGCGGGCGGCAACCAGCTACAAGCTACCAGCCACAAGCTACCAGCTAACATAAGGATTCTAAAACCATGAAAAAACTCGTCATCGCTTCCAACAACGCCGGCAAGCTGCGCGAAATCGGCGCCATCCTCGAACCGCTGGATTTCGAAGTCCTGCCGCAGTCGGCGTTCAACATTCCGGAAGCGGAAGAACCTTACTGCACCTTCATCGAGAATTGCCTGACCAAGGCGCGCCACGCCTCGGCGCACTCCGGCCTGCCCGCCCTGGCGGACGACTCCGGGATCTGCGTCGATGCGCTGAACGGCGCGCCCGGCGTGTATTCCGCCCGCTTCGCCGGCGAGCCGAAATCGGACGAGCGCAACAACCAGAAGCTGATCGAGCTGCTGCAGGGCCACGCCAACCGCAAGGCGCATTACTACTGCGTGATGGTGCTGGTGCGCTGGCCGGAAGACCCGCAGCCGATCATCGCCGAAGGCGCGATGTACGGCGAGATCATCGACACCCCGCGCGGCGATGGCGGTTTCGGCTACGATCCTTATTTTCTCTTGCCCGAATACGGCCAGACCGGCGCCGAAATCCCAATGGAGCTAAAAAACAAGATCAGCCATCGCGGCAAGGCGCTGGCGACATTGGTGGAGAAGCTCAAAGGTGCCTGGTAGGAGCGGCCTCCCGGCCGCGAACCAGCCTATCGGTCATGGCGAATTGCCGTCCCGATCAAGAAACGGCAATTCGCCATGACCGATTCCCTCTCCCCTAACCCTCTCCCACAAGCGGGCGAGGGGGGCGAGGACTCGCTGCGCGAGTTTCGCTCTATAGCGGCCGGGAGGCCGCTCCTACAGCCGCCGCTGTCGCTCTACATTCACCTGCCCTGGTGCGTGCGCAAGTGCCCCTACTGCGACTTCAGCTCGTTCGAATCGCGCGACGGCCTGCCGGAGCAGGACTATGTCGCGGCGCTGATCAAGGATCTGGAAACCGCGCTGCCCCAGGTCTGGGGCCGCAAGGTGACGAGCATCTTCATCGGCGGCGGCACGCCCAGCCTGTTCTCGGCGCGGGCGATTGACGCGCTGCTGACCCAGGCGCGCACCCTGCTGCCGGTCGAAGCGCATGCCGAAATCACGCTGGAAGCCAATCCCGGCACCGCCGAAGCGCAGAAGTTCGCCGATTTCCGCGCCGCCGGGGTAAACCGCCTGTCGCTCGGCATCCAGAGCTTCAACCCGCGCCATTTGCGGGCGCTGGGGCGCATCCACGACGACGTCGAAGCGCGCCGGGCGATCGAACTGGCCCAGCGCCATTTCGACAATATCAACCTCGACCTGATGTACGCCCTGCCGGGGCAAAGCATGGACGAGGCTTTGGCCGACATCCGCGCGGCCATCGCTTTCACACCGCAGCATCTTTCCGCCTACCATCTCACGCTGGAACCGAACACGGCTTTTTACCATAAACCGCCCACGCTGCCCGACGACGACACCTCGGCCGCCATGCAGGAAGCGATCGAGGCCGAGCTGGCCGCGGCCGGCTACGAGCACTACGAAACTTCGGCCTTCGCGCAAAAGCATCGGCGCTGCAAACACAACCTCAACTACTGGGCATTCGGCGATTACCTCGGGCTGGGCGCGGCGGCGCACGGCAAGCTCACCTTTCACGACCGCGTCCTGCGCCAGGTGCGCCACCGCAATCCGCAAACCTACATGGAACGCGCCCTGGCCGGCTACGCGCTGGAAGAGGCGCACGACGTTGCCGCCGCCGAGCTGCCGTTCGAATTCATGATGAACGCCTTGCGCCTCACCGAAGGCTTCCCCGCTGCCCTGTTTTCCGCCCGCACCGGCCTGCCGCTGACCGCCATGCAGCCTGCGCTGGACGAAGCCGTGCGGCGCGGACTGATCGAGCGCGATGCGCTGCACATCCGCCCGACCCTGCTGGGACGGCGTTTTCTCAACGACCTGCTGCAAATCTTTTTGCCCGTATAACATTTACGACATCGATAACAGGCGTGGGAAACGCACATCATATCGATTATAATTTCAGCATCTCCACGAACAAGGAGCATGACATGCACGCAGTCACCGTCTCTCCCAAATTTCAGGTCGTCATTCCCCAGGTAGTGCGGGAACTCCTGCACCTGGAAGCAGGACAGAAAATGCAGGTGATCGCCTATGAAAACCGCATCGAGCTGATCCCGCTGCAATCCCCCGCCCAGTTGAGAGGCTTCCTCAAGGGGATAGACACCACAGTCATGCGTGAGGACGACCGCGCATGAATGTCGTGGACTCATGCGGATGGCTGGAATATTTCGCCGACGGCACGAACGCGGATTTCTTCGCACCGGCCATCGAGGACATGGCGACTCTCGTCGTGGCAACGGTCAGCCTGTTCGAAGTGTTCAAGCGCATCCTGCAGCAGCGCACGGAAAACGAAGCGCTACGCGCCGTAGCGGTCATGCAGCAAGGGCATGTGGTAGCGCTGGACGCCACCATCGCACTGTCGGCGGCGCGGTTGTCCTTCGACCTCAAACTGCCGACGGCCGACAGCCAGATACTCGCAACCGCCCGCGCCAACAACGCGGTCTTGTGGACACAGGACGAGGATTTCGAAAACATTCCCGGGGTGCGCTACATCCGAAAAAACGGGTAATCGTTTTTTTCCGTAAAACCCCGCCACAGAGAACACAGAGACGATGGGGGCTCCAATACCCAGTTATGGGTGGATGCAATAACACCGACAACCCATTTGTTTTTCTTTGTGCACTCTGTGTTCTCTGTGGCTAAATTGCTTTTTTAGGTTTACCCATGAACTACCGCCACGGCTACCATGCCGGCAACTTCTGCGATGTCTTCAAGCACCTCGTGCTGATGCTGCTGATCGAGCATTTCAAGCAGAAGGAAAAGGGCTTCACCGTGCTCGACGCGCATGCCGGCGACGGCACCTACAGCCTGCGCGGCGAGCTTGCCGCCAAGACCGGCGAGGCGGAGCAGGGCATCCTGCGCGTGCTGGCTCAGCCCGACCCCTCGCCCGCCCTGGCCGATTTTCTCAACCTGGTGCGCCGCCTCGGTCTGCCGGACGCCGAGGGCCAATTGACCAGCTATCCCGGTTCGCCGCGCCTGGCGCGCGCGCTGCTGCGTCCGCAGGACAAGCTATTGCTGTCCGACATCCATCCGGATGCGCTCAATTCGCTGAAACGGCTGTTCCGCGACGACCGCCAGGCGCGCATCCAGGAACTCGATGCCGCGCTGGCGCTGAAGTCGCAACTGCCGCCGGAAAGCCGGCGCGCGCTGGTGCTGCTCGACCCGCCCTATGAAGTGCAGGACGAATTCCGCCGCCTGCTGGATAGCCTGAAAGAAGCCTACAAGCGCTTCCCCACCGGCACCTACGCCATCTGGTACCCGCTCAAGAGCCCGGAACCGGTGCGCCACTTCCACCGCCAACTGGCCGCCAGCGGCATCCGGCGCGTCCTCACCGCGGAAATGCACCTCGCCCCGCTCAACAATTTCCAGCTCAACGGCAACGGCATGACCATCGTCAATCCGCCATGGAAACTCGAGGAACAGCTGCGCGTTTTGCTGCCGGAACTACTGGCCGCGCTGGGCGCGGAGAAACAGGGGGCGACGCGGGTGGAATGGACAGTGCCGGAGTAAACGCGTTTACACAAAAAACCATCGATCGTAGGGCGTCAATAAGCGAAGCGCATTGCGCCGAATGTCGGCGGCTATTGCACGCATTCGGCGCAATGCCCGCTGGTTATTGCGCCCGTCCCTGAACCGCGGACAGCTCAACCCAGCAACAACAACGGCCGGCTCGCCTTCTGCGCCAGGATCCTGGCAAGGGATTTGAGGCTGGGCCGGCCGCTGACCTGGAACACTTGCCGGCTGACGACGAGCAGATCGGTGCCGGGCAGGTTGGCGAGCTTGACGAGCTCTTCGGTCGGATCTCCGGCGAGCACGGAAAAATGAGCGCTTTCGAGCCCGGCGACGGCAGTCTCAAACTGGCCGCGCGCGGCTTCGGCCTGTTGTTCCTGCTCCCGGCGGATGTGGTCGAGAAAGCCCTGCCGAGCGCCCTTGGAGGATTGCCAGTCGTTGCCGATGAAATCCGCCCAGTTGCCGTCCAGCACGAAAACGCCCGTCAGCGCAGCGCTGCTCTGGCGGGCGAGGCGGACGGCATGTTGCAGCGCTTCCGCCGTGGCCGTTGAGCCATCCACCGCCACGGCGATATGCCGATACACGGTCATTTCATCGTCAGCACGACAATCACCGCGATCATGATGACGCTGAGAACGATCGCGCCGATATCTTCGGTGCGGTCATCCTTGAACAGGGTCATTTTGGCTTTTTCCCCCGCGCTGCCGAGGGTTTCGCTGCCGCTTTGTTCGTTTGCCATGTTCGTCTCCCCTTAAATCGCCACCAAGAAATCCTTGATCAAAATGACCAGGATCAGCGCCAGAACGTATTTGGTCATACCGACCAGCAGGCCGATCTTGAGCGGCGTGCCGCCGGCCCTGGCCAGTTCCTTGAAGTCGATGTAGCCGCCCAGGCCGACCAGGCCGAAGCCGAAAATCCAGGTCATCCACAGGCGCAGCATCTTGATCGTGTCGGAGGCGGGCGGGCCGCCCTTGATGCCGACCTCGCCGAACGCGCCCATGCTGGTAAGCGCCACCATCGCCAGGAAGCCGATCACGAATACCGGGAATTTTTCCACCAGCAGGCTGCCCAGGCTTTTCTTCCGTCCGCCCGGGTCCGAATCATCCTTGCCGGCCCAATACCACACGGTGACGGCAAACACCGCGAAGGGAATGGAAATCACGCGCATGATGTTCCAGATTTCCGCCACCGACACGGCCGTTCCCGGCGCCACATTGGAGTTGAAGGCGAGCGCCGCCGCCAGCACCTGCCCGGAATTGAGGATTCCCGTGCCGATCCAGGCGCCGTACTGGAGATCGGTGAAACCCAGCGCGTGGCCGATGAACGGGCTGATGAACATGGTAAGGATGCCGAAGCCGAGAATGGTGGCGATGGCATACGCGACCTGGCTCGCCTTGGCCTCGACCGCAGGTGAAGTCGCCACCGCCGCCGACACGCCGCAAATGGAAAGCGCGTTCGCCAGCACCCCGGTCATCGAGCGGTCGAGCTTGAACAGCTTGCCGATCCACAACACCATGGCGATGGTCATGATGACAAAGCCGCCGATCAGAAAAATCGCCATGGAACCCAGCTTGACGATGGCCTGCACGGTGTAGAGCGAACCCAGCAGGATGATGCCGGTCTTGATCATGAGGCGCGAAAGCTTGAAGCCGTCATCCAGCACCGCCGGCATCTTGCCGCCGAAAACCACGTTACGGTAAAGCATCCCGCAGATAATGCCGAGCAGGATGTAGTTGAGATGGAAAGCGTCGGTCAGCGGCTTCTCCATGCCGAACACTTTGGTATGGGCCATCCACGGCTCGATCCACAGACGGATCACGACCATGGTCAGAACAATCAGCACAAGGCCCGGCAGGGCGCTGGGAAGCTTGCGGAAAAATCCGACGTCGCCATTCATGTTGCCTCCTCCGGTTGTTCAATATTTCGCTAAATTCTTGTTATGAATTTTTTATAGCACAAAATATTTACAACCAAAGACCGAGCCCGATGTGGGCTCAGGCGAACAGGGCGGCGATCTTCTCCTTGTCGGGCATGGGCACCACGCCCTTTTCCGTGATCAGCCCGGTCACCAGTTCGGCCGGGGTGACGTCGAAGGCCGGATTGCGCACCGACACGCCTTGCGCCGCCCAGCGGCAGTCGCGGAAGCCGGTGACTTCCTCCGCCGCCCGCTCCTCGATCGGAATATCCGCGCCGCCGGCGATGTTGCGGTCGATGGTGGAAAGCGGACAGGCAACGTAGAACGGGATGCCGTGGCGCCGCGCCAGCACCGCCACCATGTAGGTGCCGATCTTGTTGGCGACATCGCCGTTGGCGGCCACCCGGTCGGTGCCGACCACCACCGCGTCCACTTCGCCGTGCGCCATCAGGTGGCCGGCCATGTTGTCGGTGATCAGGGTGAGCGGAATCCCCTCCCGCACCATCTCCCAGGCCGTGAGGCGCGCCCCTTGCAGGAACGGGCGGGTCTCGTCGGCGATGACGGAGATTTTCTTGCCCGCTTCCGCCGCCGAGCGGATCACGCCCAGCGCCGTGCCCCAGCCCGCCGTGGCGAGCGCGCCGGCGTTGCAGTGGGTGAGCACGCGCGCGCCGTCCGGCAAGAGCACGGCGCCGTGCGCCCCCATGGCGCGGTTGATGCGGATGTCCTCGGCGAGGATTTCGTGGGCTTCGCCCAACAAACGTTCGGCAATCGCCGCCGGAGCCGCGCCGCCCAGGGCATGCCACACCCGGCGCATGCGCTCCAGCGCCCAGAACAGGTTGACCGCCGTGGGTCGGCTGGCGGCCAGCACAGCGAAACCTTGTTCCATGCCGGCGCGAAAGTCCGCCGGCGCGCTTTCTCTGAGCCGCAAGGCTTCCAGCGCCACGCCGTAGGCAGCGGCGCAGCCGATGGCCGGCGCGCCGCGCACCACCATGCTGCGGATGCCTTCAGCCACCGTGGCGGCGGAAGCGTAGGCCAAGTATTCGAAGCGCGCCGGCAGCACGCGCTGGTCGATCATTTCGAGCGCGCCGTCACGCCAGCGCAGGGTTTCGATGTTCATGGGGTTATCCTTGATGGAACAATTGATTCATTCACCGCAGCGAAGGGTAGAAAAAAATTAGCCGCGAAAAGGCGCAAAAGTCACAAAAATAAAAGCTCGCTTTTTTGTGCTTTTTGCGCCTTTTTGCGGCGGAGGGTTGGGTCTGTTTTGGTTTGTTTTCGCATGCATCGTTCGCGATTGATGCGGTTCGTTCCTCACCCGCATCCTACATTCGGGTTTCTAATTCGCCACGGGAGAAAGATCGAGCAGCGCCCGGCACGCCTTGGCCAGCCCTTCATTGTCCGAAATCAGCAGGTCGATCCCGCCAAAGCGGCGCACCGCCTGCTCCAGCACGCTGCCGATGCCGTCTTCGGCCCAGGCCAGCCCAAGGTAATCGCAGCGCCGATATAGCGTCCGCACCGCCGGATCGGCGTCCAGCCCGACCACGGCGGCGCCGCGGGCGAGCAGGTCGTCGATTTTTTCCCGGTTTGCCCGCGCACCGTCCACCAGCACGACCTGGCCGGTCAGCTCGTGCTTGCTGCGCACGGCCTGCTCGAAGCCGCCGTACTCGATCTCGGCGGCGAGCACTTCGCGCGGCGAAAGAGATAGGTATTCATCCAGCGCTTCGGCGCGGCAGAAAATCGTCATGGCATGGCGGAACATTTCCGCCGTGGCGTCGGCGTAGAAGGCGTTGATTCCCGCCGCGGCGAAGCCCCACGCCGGGTCGATCGCCACGCGCGGCGCCGGGTCGGGCAGGCGCTTCGCATCGGCCGGGGCGTTTTCCGCCAGATAGCAGCGGTAGGCGGCGGCATAGCCGGCGACGTCGCGGCCCAGCAGCGGCAGGCGCTTGGTGAATACCGCATGCTGCGGCGTGGCCGGGCCGCGCTGGGAAAGCGAGGCGAGATCGGGGCGGCGGGCGAAGGCGAGGCTCATCGGGTCGCCGCACACGTTCATCACCATAGGGAAGCCGGCGGCGCGGGAGATGTCGCGGCGCAACGCGGCGATGGCCTCCGTGCCCGCCTCAATTTGTGCGGCGGGCGCAGCCGGGGCGGCGGAGAAGTGCGGTGGAATATCCCAGGCCTGCCGGCTTTTCAGGTAATCCTCGGCGCGGCTCACCAGCGCGATCATGCGCTCGTAGGACTCCTTCGCCGTATCGCCGAAGGCGAAAATACCGTGGTGCAGCAGCACCATGCCAATCGTGTCCGGCGTGGCGTGGCGGGCGAAAACTTCGTGGCAGACCTTGGCCAGCTCGAAGCCGGAATGCCGGTAAGGCACGACCAGCACGGCATCGCCGAAGGCGGCGCGGATGTGCGCCTCGCCGCTGCGGGTGTCGGCCAGCGCCAGCACCGCGTCGGCATGGGTATGCTCCACCCACTTGAACGGCAGGTTGGCGTGGAGCACGGTTTCGATCGACGGCCGCGGCGCCTGCGGATCCTTCAGGGCGGCGCGGAATTCGGCGATCATCTCGTCGTTGCCGAGCGCCTCGCGCTCGATCAGCCGCCTGACCGGTTCGAGCCGCACCGGAGAAAAATCCTTCTCCGTCACCAGCGCCAGATCCGAGCCCGAGCCCTTGATGTACAGGATATCCTCGCCATCCTGCCGCAGCTTGACCGAAGTGTTGCCGCCGCCGTACATCGCCAGCGCCTTTTCGCCGCCGAGCAGGCGCGAGGTGTAGGCGCGCAAGGCAAGCTCGTTGCCGCATGCGGCCGCGGCGGCGTCGTTCCAGAGACTGTCCATATTCGCGTATTATAAGGGCAATATCGTTTTTTCGAGGCCATCGACATGTCAGACTGCTGCGACCACGACCATCCCACGCCCCCGTCCGGCAGCCTAGGGATTCCCTGTGTCGGCCATTTCGACGCGGTCGCTTTCGAACAGGCCGTCACCGACCTGCTGCGCGCCTGCGGCGTTTCGCCGGACTGCACCCACACCGGCAAAACGGCGCGGCGCGTGCGCGACCTGTGGGAAAAGCGCCTGCTCGGCGGCTACGACATGGATCCCGGCGAAGTGCTGGGCGAAGGCTTCGCCGACCCGCGCGAGGACATGGTGGTGATACGCGGCATCGCCGTGCACGGCGTCTGCCCGCATCATCTCGTGCCGTTTCGCGGCATCGCCCACGTCGCCTACATCCCCGGCGGACGGCTGCACGGCTTCGGCCGCATCGCCCGGCTGGTGGACGCCATCGGCCATCGTTTCACCTACCAGGAATGGATGACGCGCGACATCGCCGAAGCGCTGGTCGCGCACGGCAAGGCCAAGGGCGCCGCCTGCGTGATCGAGGCCGAGCAGCTCTGCCTGTTGCTGGGCGAAGACCGGCGCGGCGACGAGCGGGTCTACACCCAGGCCTTCACCGGCTGTTTCAAGGACAGCAACCAGTTCCGCAACGAATTCCTGCGCGCCATCCACGGCCAAATGCCCTACTAAGGGCGTAGATCGGGCGCCCCGTGCCCGATCTACTTCTGCTGGCAAAACGCCGCGCTACAGTCTATACATAGAAATGGACCCCTATCCGGGTCCTTCCCAGTACACCGCTCGCCGGCACATGGCAGGCGCGTGACGATGAAGAAAAATCCAGATCGAAGGAGGATGCCGCGCCGGGCGATGCGGGGTTGCCTCGAGCCAGCGCGGCCAGCGAAGCGCGACCCCGAAATCGGCAAAATTGGAGGTGCGGCATGTTAGGAGAAATGATCAGTCAAGCGCAGGGCCAGATCACGTCAATGAGGGTATTGCCCTCGGAAGGATCGGGCCTTTGCATCGAGAGCAGTTTCCAGGCAACCGGCAGCCTGCTCGGCAAGGACGTTACCGAAGTGGGAACCTATGTGGCCTCTCTCACGCCGGCCGGCGTGTTTCACGGCGAAGGCCAGGGCATGTTCACCACGCGGGACGGCGAAATCATCACCTGGACCGGACAAGGCGTCGGCAAACCGAAGGGAAGCGGCCAGGCCGCCAGCTGGCGGGGAGCACTCTACCTGCAGACCCAGGCGCAGCGGCTGGCGCAGTTGAACAGCATGGCGCTCGTCTTCGAGTATGAGGTGGACGAGAGCGGAAAGGTCCAGGGCAAGCTCTGGGAATGGAAGTAAGCGAGGCAGGCGGGTCGGATGCGAATCCCAACCCGCCGCGCCAGCCTACCTTTACTTCATGTTTTCCGGCCCCTTGGCCTTCAGGCAACCGCTCATGAACTTCTTGCGCTCGTCGCCTTTCTTGCCGTCGGCCGCTTTATTGCAGGTGGCCATGGGGGTCAGCTTCGGCGCCGGTTCCGCGGGTGCCGCGGCCTCGGGTGCCTTGGCCTTCAGGCAGTCGCTCATGAATTTCTTGCGCTCGTCGCCTTTCAGCGCCTTCTCGCCCGCTTCCTTGTTGCAGGCGCCCATCTTGGTCTGCTGCGCGGTCGGCGCTTTTCCATCGGCCGCATAAGCGCCGGCGGCAAAGCCGGCGGCCAGAAACAAAGCGATCAACGTATTTTTCATGTTATCTCCTTTTTGGTTGGTAAATCCCACGATTGCGCCACATGCCTTGGACTCGACATGCCCCCGGCTTGCGGCGGCGCATCAGTGTAACCCGTATCCGATCGGCCGGATACCGGAGTGCTCTTGACGGCTTATCGGGGCGGCGGCTGGTCCGGCGTCAGCCTGGCCGCACGTCGCAAGAGACGCCGCGCAGGGCATTGCTGCCGGATACGGCATCGAAGCGCTCCCCGTCCATGGCGGCGTTATAGTTGACGCTCCGGACATCGTGCCACCAGCCATAGTGAGCCCAGACCGTGCCGGCCGCGAGTTTGAGATTGATTTCCGCGCGGTAATGCACCTCGCCGGTCGCGGTGCGGACCACGATGGCGCCGCCGGACGCCACGCCGCGTGCCATCGCGACATCCGGCGCGAGTTCGGCCACGGGTTCGGGCTGGCGCTTGCGCAGGCTGTCGATCTGCCGGAACTGGCTATGGCAATAGGCAACCGTCTTGCCGCAGGTCAGCGTGAACGGCAGCGCCGGATCGGCGGCAGGCGGCCGCCAGATCGGCAGAGCCCCGCCTCCCAGCCGGGCAAGCGTTTCAGACCACAGCGTGATGCGGGGGACAGGCGGCTCGCTTCCCAGATTGGGAGCGGCCAGGCCGCGGCGTTGAGTCCGCAGGCTTGCCGCGTCCAGCCCGCTGGGAGCGAGGATGTGGGCGAGCCCGGCTTCGGGGTCGCCGCCGAAAAATGCATCGCTCAAGCCCAGGGTTCGAGCCAGGCCGAAAACAATGGCGGTGTCGGCGCGCGCCTCGCCGGGCGGCCGCGCCACGGCGGGACGCAGCTGGACGTGCGCTTCGGCGCTTTCGTCCACCATGAATCCGCCTTGCAGCCCCTCCCGTTCCCAGCACGACGACGCCGGCAGCAGCAAGTCCGCCCAGCGGGCGGAGGGCGTTTCGAACAGCTCGGTCTGGACGAAAAAATCCAGCTTCGCCAGAGCCTCCTCGGTATGGCGGGTCGCCGGTTTGGAAACCAGGAAATTGCCACCGAAAGCGACCAGCGCCCGGATCGGATAACGCTGTTCCGAGACGATGGCGCCGAACAGGTCGCGAGTCGTGATCCAGCCGCGGGATGGCGGGCCAAAGGGGCGCTCCTCGATACCGAGCGTCCGAGCCCGGACTTCGGGGGCGACCTGGTCGAAAGCGGCAATATCGTTCAGCCGGGCCTTGGCGAACCAGCGGTTGCCGCCCGGCTGGCCGAGACTGCCGGTGAGCGCGTACAACAGGTTGATCGCCCGCGTGGCGGCGGTGGCCTGTTCCTGCTGGCAGGTGCCGGTCCAGGTGTAGAGGCTGACCGGCTTCGCCGTACCGAGCAGGTCGGCAACCTGACGCAACGCATCCTCGGCAATACCGGTGACGTCGGCAACCCGTTCCGGCGGCCAGGCCGAGGCATGCTCGGCCAAACGCTCGAGCACGGTGCCTGGCCCATCCGGAGCGGGAGAAAAAGCATCGCTGTGCCAGCGCAAAAAGTCGAGATCGGCGCCGCCTTCGGACAGCAGCAGATGGATCAGGCCGAGGGCGAGCGCCGCATCCGTGCCGGGCTTCACCGCCAGCCAGACGTCGGCGCCGTTGGCCAGCCCACTCTTGCGAGGATCGACGACGACGAGCTTGGCCCCGCGCTGCTGCGCGGCGCGAATGCGCTCGGCGTGGGCCAGCCAAGTGGCGGAAGGATTGCTCCCCCACAGCAAAATGGTGCCGGTATTGGCGTAGTCGGGCATGCCCAGGCCGCCGCCCCAGGTGAGGGCGGGGCTGAAGTCCCGATGCCAGTTGCAATTTTCGGTGGCGAATACGAGATTGGGGCTCCCCCAGACATGGGCAAGGCGGTGTATCCAGCCGAAGCTGTCGGCGACGGCGGTGCCGCTTGGCGTCGCGACGGCGAACGCCGTGCCCTCGGGACCGGCGGCCCGCAGATGCCGGCCGGCCAGGGCCAGGGCTTCGTCCCAGCCGATGGGCTGCCAGCCGGGGTCGGGATCGCCTTTCGGCCTGGTACGCAGGAGCGGCATGGTTAGCCGCTCGCGGTGGGCCGCCAGCTCGGGGGCCGCCTTGGCCTTGATGCATATGGCGCGGCCGGTGGGATGGCCGGGGTCGGGCGCGACGCTCACCAGCCTTCCGTCTTCGACGGTAGCCAGGCAGCCGCAGCGGGATATGCACAACGCGCAATAAGTATGGAAAGTTTCACGTGCCATCGTGAGGCTCCGGGACAACGGTTGAAATCGGCGAAAAAGGCGCGGAAATTCCACCGCCCACTGGGAATGCTAGACCCTCCGGCCGATCGGTACAATCAGCCGGCCTAGCTAGCCTCGGCTAGTTATTCTGGGTATTTGCATGTCCTATCCGATGGTCGCGGCAAATCCGCTTGACACGACATACCGATCGGTATGTAATGACGTCATGGACAACCGCAAACCCGACCTCACCCGCCGTCAGATCCTCGACGCCGCATTTTGCGAAATTCATCGCTGCGGCTTCCAGGCGGCCAGCATCGCCAATATCCTGGCCGATACGAAGCTGACCAAGGGCGCGTTGTATCACCACTTTCCCACCAAGCAGGCGCTGGGGTTGGCGGTGATCGACGAGGTCATCGGGGAAAGGCTGGATGGACTGATATTCAAGCCGCTACGCGAAAGCGAGCGGCCGGTGGAAACCCTGCTCGAAATCATCGCCACCATCGACGATTGGCGGCCGGCTAACTTCATCGACTTGGGCTGCCCGCTCAACAACCTGATGCAGGAGATGAGCCCGCTCGACGAGGCGTTCAAGCACCGCCTGAACGCGGTGCTGACTATCTGGAAGGACACCCTGGAAAACGCCCTGCGGCGCGGCCAGGCGCAGGGCACGGTGCGCCCGGAAGTGGACTGCAAGGCAGTAGCGTTGTTCGTGGTATCGGCATGGGAAGGCTGCATCGGCATCGCCAAGAATTTGCAGTCTCCCGAGGCGTTTAGCCTGTGCATGCGCCAATTGCACGACTACGTGCGGGGAATGACGGTGCCGACATAAGTGCCGATTTTGTAACTACTCAGGGCTGTTTTCCCCCTTCTCCCGCCTGCGGGAGGGGCTCACGCCGCATATTCACGAATGCCTGAGTAGTTACCGATTTTTTTGCATTAGATTTTTTTGCATTATCAGCATACCGAATGGTCGGTATGCATTTTAATAGGAGCGCACGAATGAGCATAGTCCAGACCGTAGCACCCGAGCAGGCCAGCGGAAAAGTGGCGCAGATATACGCCCGCTTTCAGGAAGCCATGGGACGAGTTCCGACCGGGTTCCAATTGTATAGCGCCAGCCCCGACTTGCTGGAGCAGTTGGCACAGCAAACTGCGTACTACATGCAGCATCCGACCCTGGGTTTCGCCCTTCTGGCACTGATCCGCATGCTAGTGTCGGAGCAGAACGATTGCGCCTATTGCATCGGCTTCAACGAAAGCCTGCTGATCGACCGGCTAGGCTACTCGCCGGACCAGATTGCCGCTATCAAGCGCGATCCGGCGACGGCGCCGCTGGACGAAAGGGACAAGGCCATGTTGCTGTTCGTGCTGAAAGGAACGTGCAAACCCAAGACGATCACGGCAGACGATCTCGACCGCTTGCGCACCTTGGGATGGAATGATCGCGACATCGTCGATGGCCTCTACCATGGCGCCCGCAACGCCGCCGTGGACATCATGTTCGATGCCCTGAAGGTGGAAAACGATTTTTGAACCGGAACAAACTTTGACGAGGGAGAGCATCATGCAAATCAGCGACATCCTCATACACGTCGACGAAACGCTGGACACCGATCGGAGACAGGCGCTGGAGGAAAGGGTGCGCACATTGCCGGGCGTGCTCGCGCCGCGCTTCAATCCGGGGCGCGACCACCTGCTCCTGGTGGCCTTCGATCCCGAGCGTACCCGGATTTCCGACCTGCTCGGCGAAGTCGTCGCGGCGGGCTACCGGGCGCAACTGGTCGGCGCATGAACTGACGCATCATCAATCACCAAGGAGAAAAAACATGAACGTTTCAACCGCCATCGAACAACGCCGCGCCGTCAAGGGTTTCGACCCGGAACACCGCATGACCGAAGCGGAAATCGACAACCTGATGTCGCTCGCCATGCTCTCGCCCAGCGCCTTCAACATCCAGAACTGGCGCTTCGTGCTGGTGCGCGACCCGGAACTGCGCAAGCAGGTGCGGGCGGCGGCCTGGGACCAGGCGCAGGTCACCGACGCCTCGCTGCTGGTGGTGCTGACCGCCGACCTCGGTGCCTGGGACAAGGAACCGGGGCGCTACTGGAAAAACGCGCCGCAACCGGTGCAGGACTACCTCGTCCCGGCCATCGGCCAGTATTATCGCGGCCGTGAGCAGGTGCAGCGCGACGAGGCCATGCGCTCCTGCGGCATCGCCGCGATGACCCTGATGCTGGCGGCGAAGGAAATGGGCTACGACTCCTGCCCGATGGACGGCTTCGATTTCGACGCCGTGGGCCAGCTCGTCAACCTGCCGCAAGATCACGTGATCGCCCTATTCGTCGCCATCGGCAAGGGCGTGCGCGAGCCCTTCCCCCGCGGCGGCCAGTTGCCGGCAAGCGCGGTGGTGGTGCGGGACCGGTTTGCCCAAGGAAACGCTGATTAAACGTCATTCCCGCGAAAACGGGAAATCCATACGGCACTGAAAATACTGGATTCCCGCCTTCGCGGGAATGACGAAATCGGAATAAATCAGCGCATCCCTAGCCGCTGTTCTTGCGCGCCAGCAGGTAGATGCGATGAAAATCCAGGGAAACCAAGCCGTCGGGGCCGGCCTGGGCCTGCAAGGCATCGGCGATGATGGCGGCGGCGCGTGCCGGGTAATCGGGCGGCGCTTCCCCGACGTAGCATTGCGGGTTCAAGTACGCCAGCGCCGCGCCGGAACGGAAAATCTCCATGGCCTGTTCCGGCGAGCACCGGCTGGAAACCGTTTCCATGCGGCTTTCCGCCACCTCGAAGCCCGCGTCGGCGAACAGGCGTGCGTAGTTCCCGGCGGTTTCCAGGAACAGCCAGGGCGATTTGTAGCGGGCGAAAACGTCTCGCGTTTCAGCGTGTTCGCGCAAGCCTTCGACCGCCTGAATGAAGGCTGGGCAGAATTCCGCCTTGGCGGGAGACTGCATCGCCATCCGGCCGCTCGGCCGCAACGCCTTGAGGCAGCCGGCCAGCACCGCGGCGGGGTCGGCAAACCACTGGAACGACGAATTGCAGTAGATCGCGTCGAACTCGTCCATGAACGGCAGCGCCGCCGCGTCGCATTCGACGAACTCGATGCCCGCGTCACCATGCTGGCGGCGCGCCTCGGCGATCATGCCGGCAGCGGCATCGCAGCCCGCCACACGCCCGCGCGTGATGCCGCGCAGGCGTGCGGTCAGGGCGCCTGGGCCGCAGGCCAGGTCGAGGACGTCCTCGCCCGGCGCAACGGCCAGCATCTCCAGCAAGGCCTCGCCCGCCGATAGCTGGACGCTGGCGCGCCTCTGGTAGTCGGTTGCGATGGGGGAAAAGTCGGCCATATCGATCTCCAGGGAACAGGGAGACCGATTTTGCCGCCGGGCGCGGCGGCTTAGCCAATCGTTTTTTGCGATCGGCGCCATCAGGTGGCGCGATAGCGAGGCATCGGAGTCTGCGAAAAAACGACACCCCCAACCGCAAAGGCGCGAAGGCGCAAAGAAAACCCACGTGAAATCAAAACGATTTCCTTTGCGCCTTCGCGCCTTTGCGGTGGATTTTGAATTTTTTCACAACCTCTCAGCCCTCCCACACCTCGCACAGTACTTCGCGGAACGCCGCCATGACGGGCTCTTCCCGGCGTTGCGCCAGGCAGATGAAGTCGAGCCGCGTTTCCTCGCGCAGGCCGGGAATCAGGATCACGTCGCCGGCCTGCTCCGCCTTCAGCGCCTGTTCCTCGTGAAGCAGGCCGATGCCAGTGCCGGCGGCGATCAGGCTTTGCACGGTGGCGTTGCGGTCGGCCTCGACGATCTTGCGCGGCGCGCCGCCGCGCCGCTGAAAAACCGCCTCCGCCAACCGCCCGCAGAAAGTCAGCGGCGGCATGCCGATCCACGGCAGCACGGCCAGCTCGTCCCATCCCGCCCGCTCCACCCGCTCGCGCCAGGCCGCCGGGGCGGCGAGGCGCAAAGCGAACTTCATCAGCTCGACGCGGGCCAGCGCGCCGGCTCGGGGTTCGTCGGAAAAAACCGTAAAACCGGCATCGAGACGGTCGTGCAGCACGTCCTCGATCACCGCGCCGGAAAATCCGCTGCGCAGCTGGATGGTAACGTGGGGATGGCGTTCCGCCATGCGGGCGAGTATGGGGCCAAGGCGCAGCATTTCGGCGTCGCCGACGGTGCCGAGGCGCAAATTGCCGCTCACCGCGCCCTTGATGCGCCCGGCTTCGTGGATCAATTCCTGGCGCGCGGCCAGCACCTTCTCGGCGTAATCCAGCAAGCGCCGCCCGGCGGAGGTGAGGGTCATCCCCTTGGCGCCGCGTTCGAACAGCGGCAGGCCGAGTTCGTCCTCCAGCGCCTTGACATGGGCGCTGACCGCCGGCTGGCTCAGGCACAGCAATTCGGCGGCGCGGGTCAGGTGGGCTTCGCGCCCGACGGCGACGAAGGTGCGCAGATGATGGAGTTCCACGGCATGGCGTCTTCTGGAGTTTTTTCCATCATCGCCGAAATACCCGAACGGAGCAATCGGCCGCGCTGATGGCGAGCATCCGCAAATGCGATTGGATGGAGGCGAATAGTGCCGGCAGAATGAATGCCACACTTCAACCTGCCGCAGGAAAAACGCCATGAGAGCCCCGAGAGGTTGCGAAAACTTCAAAATCCACCGCAAAGGCGCGAAGGCGCAAAGCATACGCAAAGGAAATCATTTTGATTTTACATGGACTTTCTTTGCGATCCCTCGGCGCCTTCGCGCCTTTGCGGTGGGGGTGTCGTTTTTTTTAAAGGCCCTGAGAACCCATTTCGGCAAATTGCCCGCCGCCTTGCTGCTATTCGCCCTGGCGCTGTCCGCTCCCTTTGCCGCCGCCGAAACCGGCAACGGCCCCGCCACCCTGCTGCAAATTGCCGGCGTGGAAGCCCGGCCGACGAGCCTGTCGGACAGCGTCGTCGTCATCATCGACGCTCAGCGCGAGTATGCCGACGGGCGGCTCCCCCTGGCGGACATGGACAGTGCGGTGCGCGAAACCGCGCGGCTGCTGGCGCTGGCAAGGCGGAACGGCACCCCGGTCATCCACATCGTCCACCAGGCCAGGCCCGGATCGGCATTGTTCGACCCCGCCGGGCCGTTCGTGGACGTCATTCCCGAGCTCGCACCCCAGGCGGGCGAAACAGTCATCGCCAAAACGCTGCCTAATGCCTTCGCCGGAACCGTGCTGGAAAAACGGCTCGCCCAGACAGGAAGGAAAAACCTGATCGTCGCCGGCTTCATGACCCACATGTGCGTGAGCGCGACGGTACGCGCAGCGCTCGATGTGGGCTACCGGACGACAGTGGTGGAAAGCGCGACCGCCACCCGCGACCTGCCCGACGGCGCGGGCGGCACGGTGCCCGCCACTATGGTGCAGCGGGCGGAAATCGCCGCGCTGCGCGACCGCTTCGCCGCGATCGTCGGCCATGCCGACGATTTGCCTGTGCGTTGATAAGCGCGTTATGAATAACTCTTAAGTTGCGATTAACCACGGGGCGCACGGGGAACAAGGGGGTAACTCGTGCACGTTTTTCCCCCGTGTCCCCCGTGGTAATTTTTACGATGGAAAGGAACCTCATGACCCCGCCATTCGACGACCCGGTAAAACAGGAAATCTGGGCCACGCTACGCGCCCTCAACGACGCCTGGACGCAAGGCCGCCCGGACGACCTCGCCCGCCATTTTCACCGCGACATGATCGCCATCACCGCCACCGACCGGCACCGCCTCGACGGTGGCGCCGCCTGCATCGCGGCCTGGAAAAAATTCGCCGAGGCAACCCGCGTCCATCGCTGGCGGGAAATCGACCCGGTCATCCACGTTTACGGCGATGCGGCGGTGGTCGCCTACGACTTCGACATGACCTTCGATATGGGTGGCCAGGACATCCGCCTGGGTGGGCGGGACATGTTCTTTTTCGTGAAGGAAGAAGGCCGCTGGCTGGCGGTGGCGGACCAGTTCTCGCCGTATCCGGTTTAGCTCGTAGCCCGGAATGCGGGGCGGTCTCGGCTCGTGAGCACAGCCCGGTATGCGAAGCTCCACCCTGGGCATATACTCGCCAAGCGACAGAACCCATTGAAATCACACCCCCTTTCCTCTAGCATTTCAAAATGAAATACGTTTGGAGATACGTCGATGAACATGATATCCGTTCGCCTGCCGGACAAGCTGCTTGGTCAAGCGGACACCTTTGCCCGCCAAATGCATGTTTCGCGAGCCGAATATATCCGCCTGGCGCTGGAAACGATGAACCGGGAGATGGAAGCCGGAAAGCGCGGAGAGCGGCTTAAATCCTTGAGCCTGCGCTTGCGGGAAGAGAGCATGAAAGTCAATGCGGAACTGGATGGGGCCGATGACTTCAGCGCCCCTTGAGCACGGCGCGGTCTATCTCGCCAACCTCAATCCAGGACGGGGCACGGAACCGGGCAAAATACGCCCCGTCCTGGTAGTGCAGCACCCCGCCCTGCTCGAAGCCGGCCATCCTTCCACCCTGGTCATCCCCCTCACCACAGCACTCGCGGACAACGCGGAACCCATGCGCCTGCGGCTACCCGCCCGCGACAAGCTGGAACAGGATTCCGACTTGCTGGTGGACCAGTTGCGCGCCATCGACAATCGGCGGCTGATGGGCGAACCGTTGACCCTTTGCGGCGAAGGCTTCATGGCGAGAGTTTATGCGGCGGTGGCGGAGGTAATGGGGTTTTGTTGATTTGGGAATGGCAAAGGCTGTTTTCTCCGAAAGGCAAAAACACCGCAGCCAGCATGGAGCATAGCGAAATGCGGGACGTCGCGGCACGGGAAGCAATCTCTAATATTTGAAACTGTCAGCTAAGAGTGCGGCGGATGAGGGTTTACTTTGCGGTCATACAAAGAAAACCGACGCTCAATATGCTGCCCCACAAGGTGAATAAACATCGCGGGAAGAGCCCACAGGGCGAACAGTACTCCAAGTGCCGCTAGTTGGTACGATGCATTTTCTGCCTTGTACGCCACAAGGAGCAGATAGCAAAGCCCTGCAAGAGTAAGTTCCAACACAAAGATAAATGCCGAATTGCCGTGCTCTCGCATGTGTCGATAAGTATCAATAAGCTCTCGCCTCCAAACAGACCTTTTCCTCCACTCCGCTTCTTCGTCAAATTTGTCACCGGTCTCTTGATCCTCCTGACCCTTTGCCGATTGCTTCGTGATCGACGATTCTTCTACCACACCCCGGCGCCTAGATAGAGCGAATGTGTATGCAAAGACTTTGGAAACCGGATCGGTTAGCCCATTAAAGGCAACTTCTCTCAAGGCTAGATTTATGCGATAGAGCTGAAGACCCACAAACACAAGAGCTATGGCAAATGGAACTACAGGATTGACTCTGGAGCTTTCAATAGTTACCACGCTCAGGAGGAATATGACGAATGCAATGAGCAACGTACTGACATATCCGTCCCATACGCAATGATGCCAAGCACCTCGTTCAAAATCGACTACTCGTGTGACGTGAAAACCCAGGATTGGATAAGAGGATATATAACAAAACAGATTTCCATATAAGAACAACAACGCTAAGGTCGGTGTTTGTAGCCCTTGATTCCCAACTTCGAGCAGGAGAAGATTCCTGACGCAGGGATGTCCAGCCGCAACTAACCAATTCACTATCACAGCACCTGCAATTGATGGCATCAGATAACGGACGAGGTAGTTTTCCCACCACCGATAAGCACCATTTTCGCCGTTCATACAACTGCCCCTTTTGAGAGAAAGCCCATATTTTTTATAAAAAAACGGTTTTGCGTTCCACTCGTGTCGGTCTCCCAACTCGTTAATGCGACCGCATCCGCAATTTTTACGACAGCATATAACCCGAAAATACTTGTGTCCATGGATACACACGCAAAGCCCACGTTGACATCCCTTCAAACCCCCGCTAAAGTCCACCCATGGCCACCACCAACCACATCCATTCCACCCCCCTCACCACCAACCGACTGTGGCTGCGGAGCACCTCCCCCTGCCGCGGCGCTGCATTCTCGATTCAACTGTAACAAGGCAACCGCGGGTCTGACCGCGATTGCTTCCGCTCTACGACCCGCGCATTTGGCGAAAGGGTCTTCATGACAAGCACAACACACAGCATTTCAATCAACCGCAGCGCGGCGCTCGGCGTGGGCTTTGCCTTGCTGGCGGCGGTCGGGTTTTCGGCCAAGGCGATCCTGGTCAAGCTGGCTTATGCCGATGCGGTGGATGCGGTCACGCTGCTGGCTTTGCGCATGGCATTTTCGGTGCCGTTTTTCGTGCTGGCCGCGCTGTGGACGAACGGAAACAAGCAAGCGCGGTTGGAGAGGCGGGATTGGCTGGCGGTGCTGGGGCTGGGACTGGTCGGCTATTACCTGTCCAGTTTTCTCGATTTTCTCGGGCTCCAGTTCATCTCGGCCGGGCTGGAACGGCTGATCCTGTTCCTTTATCCCACCATGGTGGTGATCCTGTCGGCGGCGATTTCGCGCCGCGCCGTCGGGCGTGGGGAAATTGCCGCGCTGGTGTTGAGCTACGCCGGGATCGCGCTGGTTTTCACGCACGACGTGAGCGTGAGCCGGGGCGGCATCGCGCTCGGGGCGGCGCTGGTTTTCGCCAGCACCTTGTCCTATTCGGTTTACCTGGTCGGCGCCGGCCACGCCATCGCCCGCATCGGCGCAACCCGCTTTACCGCCTACGCCATGATCGTGGCCAGCGCCGCCAGCCTGATCCAGTTCGGCGCAACGCACCCGCTCGCGGCGTTGAACCTTCCGCCGCGGGTCTACGGCCTGGGCATGGCGATGGCGCTGTTTTCCACGGTGCTGCCGGTGTTTCTGCTCTCGGCCGGGATACGCCGCATCGGGTCCGGACATACCTCGCTGATCGGGTCGATCGGGCCGGTGGCAACGATCTACCTGGCGCACGTTTTCCTAGGCGAGGAGGTGTCGATGCTGCAAATCGCCGGCTCGGCGCTAGTGCTGGCGGGGGTGTTGACGATCAGCATTAGCCGGAGAAAGGGATGAAAGTGAAATAAATTCGCGGCCCTCCCCAAAGGGGGCGAGGGAGTTATTTACCGGTTTTCCTGAACACGATATCCCACACCCCGTGCCCGAGCCTGATCCCGCGCTGCTCGAACTTGGTGAGCGGGCGGTAGTCCGGGCGTGGCGCGTAATCGGCGGCGGTATTGGAAAGGCTGGGTTCGGCGGAGAGCACGGCGAGGATGTGCTCGGCGTATTCCTGCCAGTCGGTGGCGGCGTGGAGATAGCCGCCGGGCTTGAGTCTACCGCACAACAGGGCGACCAGCGCGGGCTGGATCAGGCGGCGCTTGTTGTGCTTTTTCTTGTGCCAGGGGTCGGGGAAGAAAATATGCACGCCGTCGAGGCTGGCCGGGACGAGCATGTGCTTGAGCACTTCCACCGCGTCGTGCTGCATCACGCGCAGGTTGGTCAGGTGCGCGGCCTCGATCTGGTTGAGCAGGCTGCCGACGCCGGGGCCGTGGACTTCGATGCCGAGGTAGTCGTTTTCGGGGTGCTCGGCCGCGATCCTGGCGGTACTGTCGCCCATGCCGAAGCCGATTTCGAGGATTTTCGGCGCGGCGCGGCCGAAGGTCTGGTCGAGATCGAGCGGCGCTTCCCGGTAGGGGATGCCCCAGCGCGGCAGCAGGGTTTCCAGCGCGCGGGTCTGGGCGACGGACATGCGGCCCTGGCGCAGGACGAAGCTGCGGATGGGGCGGCGCTTTTCTGGGTTGACGGTATCGTTCATACGAGGGTGTGGGTGTGCACGGCGCACCTTGCGAGAATCGTGCGAATGAATTCGCACCTACATTTGTAGGGCCGAATTCATTCGGCCTACGGCTTGCCGATCAAACCCGTCGTCGGCGAGCTCGGGCTGGCGGAATAGAGCTTCTTCGGCATCCGTCCGGCCAAAAAGGCTTCGCGCCCGGCTTCCACCGCCTTCCTCATGGCCGAGGCCATCAGCACCGGGTTCTGCGCGCCGGCGATGGCGGTATTCATCAGCACGCCGTCGCAACCGAGTTCCATGGCGATGGCGGCGTCGGACGCGGTGCCCACGCCGGCATCGACGATCACCGGCACCTTGGCGTTGTCGATGATGATTTGCAGGTTCCACGGGTTGAGGATGCCCATGCCGGAGCCGATCAGGCTGGCGAGCGGCATCACCGCGACGCAGCCGATTTCTTCCAGCTGCTTGGCGATGATCGGGTCGTCGGAAGTGTAGACCATCACCTTGAAGCCATCCTTGACCAGCACGTCGGCGGCTTTCAGGGTTTCCACCATGTTCGGGTAGAGCGTCTTCGGGTCGCCCAGCACTTCCAGCTTGACCAGGTCGTGGCCATCCAGCAGCTCGCGCGCCAGGCGCAAAGTACGGATCGCATCGTCGGCGCTGTAGCAGCCGGCGGTGTTGGGCAGGTAGGTGTATTGCGACGGCGGCAGCGCGTCGAGCAGGCTGGGCTCGCCCGCGGTCTGGCCGATGTTGGTGCGGCGGATCGCCACGGTCACGATCTGCGCGCCGCTGGCTTCCACCGCGCGGCGGGTCTCGTCGAAATCCTTGTACTTGCCGGTGCCGACCAGCAGGCGCGAGGAATAGGGCTTGCCCGCGATGATGAGATTGTCCATTTTTTTCCAGTAAGGAGTGAAGAGTCAGGGGTGAGGAGCAAGTGCGGGGTGGGCGTCACTCCTCACGGCTTCGAGAATCAGCCGCCGCCGACGGCGACCACAATTTCCAGCTTGTCGCCATCGGCCAGCTGCGTTTCGCCGAACTGGCTGCGCGGCACGATCTCGCCGTTTCTCTCCACCGCCACGCGTTTTCCGGTCAGGCTCAGGGTTTCCAGGAGTTGCGCGAGGCTGGGAGAATGCTCGAAGCTGTGGGAGGTGCCGTTGACGGTGAGCTGCATTGCCTTCAATAAAACCGCAAAATAAAGTATCATCGCATTTTACCATGTGGCTGTTGCCCAATGGTAGGATCAAGTCAAAGCGGGCGTCGTATAATGGTAATACCCTAGCTTCCCAAGCTAGAGCCGTGGGTTCGATTCCCATCGCCCGCTCCACTTCGACTTTCCAAGGACTTCCACCGAAATCCAAAGAGTGTTGTAAGTCGCTGATACAGTTATTGTTTTTATCATTTTCTCGATCCAGCGAAATCCACTGACAGCCGGTCTCGACCGGTACATTTAGTGCCAATGCGTCGGCGGGTTTGTTCCATCGCCACTCCCCCGTGTAGTGAATGACGTTGATGCTGCGGCGCACCCACTCAGGCGCAGCAGAGAAAGAAAACTCCCGTACGACCGGATTGATGGCGCAACGCCGTCCCAGTCATTGAGCCCGAAGCCGCCTTAGGATTCTCAACAGACCCCAATTTTTAGTTAAACGCCCCACTGGGAACATTTATTGCCCCCCCCGTGGCGCCGACTGATATAATCGTCCCAACAGAACTCCGTATCCGACATTAAGAATCCCTTGGGAGCGATTAGCATGGAATCCCCGATCCCCCTGCCTGTCGAGCGCGCCATCCACAAGCTCGGCAGCGACATTTCGCTGGCGCGCCGCCGCCGCCATATCTCGCAGGCTTCGCTGGCCGAGCGCATGGGCGCATCCCTTTCCACCGTGCGCCGCATGGAGAAAGGTGACGTGCGCGTGCCCATCCACTTCTTCGCCCGTGCACTGCACGTCTTCGGCGAAATCCAGGCGCTGGAGCATCTGTTGGACACTTCTCGTGACGAGATCGGCCTGACGCTGATGGACGAGCGTTTGCCCAAGCGCGTGCGCAGCAAGCCAGGCGGCACCTCGGGAGCGCTCTGATGGCCGCCGTCGCCCAGATCCGCCGGCAGGTCCAGTTGTGCATCGGCAAGGCTGGCCTGCCGGTCGGCTCGCTCATCTATGTCCGCCAGGGCCAGCGCGAGAACTGCGCCTTCGCCTATGACGCGGCCTGGCTGGCCAATCCGGCGTGCTTCAACGTGTCGGCCGACCTGCAGTTGATGTCGGGCCACCAGCCGCACAAGGCTGCATCGCCCCATGATTCCGTGTTCCATGGTGCGATCGCGGATACCGCGCCGGATGCCTGGGGCCGACGCATCATCGCCCGCGACCATGCCAAGCGCCGTAGGGCCGATCCGGAACGGCCGGCCCTTACCGAGCTGGACTACCTGCTGGCGGTCGACGACTTTAGCCGCGTCGGTGCACTGCGCCTGCGCGATGCAGATGGGACTTGGCACAGGACGGTCGCGAAAGGCCGGCGTAACACGCCGCCGTTGATCGAGCTGGAGCACATCTACCAGGCTAGCCGTGCCGTCGAACGCGGGCAGGAATCGGCTGAGGATTTGCGCTACCTGCAAGGCAAGGGCACGTCGCTCGGCGGGCTGCGACCCAAGTGCACGATGGTGGACGAGGACGGATGGCTGGCCATCGGCAAGTTTCCGAGCGTGGGCGACACCCGCAGCGTCACGCGCGGCGAGATACTGGCCCTGAAGCTGGCGGCGCAGGCGGGCATCGATGCCGCGCCCGCGCGCATCGTCTTGCTGGGTGACAGGGGAAACGAGGCGCCGGTAGCGGTCATCCGCCGGTTCGACCGCGATAGCGAAGACGGCCGCATTCCCTACCAGTCGGCTGCATCGCTGCTGCAGGCCTCGCGCGAGGAGGATCGCAGCTACACAGAGATCGCAGACGCCATCCGCTCCCACAGCCACGCGCCTACCGAGGATGTACGCCAGCTTTGGCGCCGCCTGGTGCTCAACCTGCTGATCACCAACGTGGACGATCACCTGCAGAACCACGGATTCCTGCACGTGGAGCACGGGCTCTGGCGCCTTGCGCCTGCCTTCGACATCAATCCTTTCCCGGACAAGGACAGGGAGTCCAAGACCTGGCTGAGCGAGCAAGATGGGCCGATCACTGACGTGCAGATGCTGCTGGCCCGCGCATCGTATTTCGCGCTGGACGAGGCACAAGCCATGGCCGTGCTGGGTGAAGTGCATGCCGCGGTATCGAGCTGGCGCCAAGTCGCGCTCAGCCCGGAGGTCGGATTGCGCGCGGTCGAGCTGGATGACTTCGCGCCCGCCTTCGAGCATGAGCAGATGGATGCCGCCGCCGCGCTTCTCGGGCGGTGACGCAAGCGAGTGACGGACATGGATTGCTTTCACATCGACGAGAGTGGCTATACGGGGTTCGACCTGCTCAACGCGGAGCAGCGCTTTCAAGGCGCCACGGCGGTGGCCATCAGCGATGAAGAAGTTGCACGGCTGATCCAAGCGTACTTCCCTAACCCGCAGGCGCCCGAACTCAAGTACCACGCCCTCGCGCGCAGGCCGGGTTACCGGCAGCCACTATTGGACTTGCAGCGCGCCGTGCTGTCCCAGCGCAGGTGCGTTACCTACGTCTGCGACAAGCGCTTTTTTGCTGATCCTCATGTTCCTGGACTACGCCGTCGAACCGTTCTACTACGAGCGCGGCACTTCGCCGAAAACCCGGTCTTGCATTGTAGCCAACCGGCGGACACCGTTTGACTATGCTTAACGTAACAATCGCAAACGCCGCGCGGGGCGAGTTGCCGTTCCATGGCCCCGGCGTCAGGTTTGGTCAGGATTTTGTCGTTCCCGCGCAGGCGGGAATCCAGTATCTTTAGTAACTTAATGGATTCCCGCCTTTGACCTTGGAGCCGCCCCATGAACAAATACGTCAAATATGGCCTGATCTCCCTGGGAGCACTGCTGGCCGTGCTGGCGGCGCTGGCCGCCTACATCGCCGCGACCTTCGACCCCAACGCCTACAAGCCGCTGATCGTCAAGCTGGTGCAGGAGAAAAAACAGCGCACGCTGAAGATCGACGGCGACATCAAGCTCACCTTCTACCCCAAGCTGGGCGCCGACCTCGGCAAGATATCCCTGAGCGGACACGATAGCCCGGAGGAGTTTGCCGCGGTGGACAGCGCGCGGGTTTCGCTGGCCTTGCTGCCGCTTTTGCACCATGACCTGGTGGTGGACCAGGTGCACGTCCAGGGCCTGCACGCCAAGCTGGTGCGCTACAAGGACGGCACCACCAGCATCGACGACCTGCTGTCCAAGGACGAAAAAGAGCAGAAGCAATTCAAGTTCGACATCGAGAGCATCGACGTCTCCGACACCGTGCTGACGGTGGACGACCAGAAGGCGGGGCGGACCATCGCGGTCAGCGGCCTCGCCCTGAAAACCGGCCGGCTCGCCGACGGCAAACCCAGCGACATCGACCTCAAGCTCAAGCTGCAAGCCGACAAACCCAAGGTGAATGCCGACGTGAAGCTGTCGGCCAGCCTGCTGTTCGAGATGGAAGCGAAGCACTTTCGGCTGGACAAGCTGGACGCCGAGGTCAAGGGCGAAGTGGACGGCATCTCCAACCTGGCGGCCGGACTCAAGGGCAACGTCGATTACAACGGCACGGCCCAATCCCTCAGCGCGGACAAGCTGGCGCTGGAAGCCAGCGGCAAACAGGGCGAGACCGAATTCAAGGCCGAGCTGAACGCCACGCTTGCCGGCAGCCCCGACGTGATGGACCTGCGCGGGATAAAAGCCAGCCTGGCGGCGACGAGCCCCGCCACGGCAGGAAAGAAACTGAGTGCGGACCTGACCGGCACGGCGCACATCGACCTCAAGGCGCAAAACGTCGCGGCGAACATCGCCACCAAGCTCGACCAGAGCGACATCAAGGCCCGCCTCGGCATGAGCCGCTTCGATCAGCCGCATTACACCTTCGACATCGCCATCGACCGACTCGACGCCGACCGCTACATGAGCCATGGCGGCGGCGCAAAAACCGGCAAGGCCGCCGCGCCGGAAAAACCGCTGGACCTCTCCGCGCTGAAAAAGCTCGACGCCGACGGCAGCCTGCGCATCGGGGCGTTCACGGTGGCCAACATCAAAACCAGCGACGTGCGCATGGACATCAAAGCCGGCGCCGGCAAACTGGACATCAGCCCATTCGCGGCGAACCTCTACCAGGGCAATGCCCGCGGCTCGGCCCATGTGGACGCCAGCGGCGCCGCTCCCCAGTTCGGGCTGAAGCAAACGCTGTCCGGCATCAGCATCGGCCCGCTGCTGAAGGACGCGCTCGACAAGAACATCCTCGACGGCAAGGGCAACGTGTCGCTCGACGTCAACACGCGCGGCGCGACCACCGCCGCCCTGAAGAAGGCCCTGCAGGGGCAGGCCCGGCTGGAACTGCGCGACGGCGCGATCAAGGGCATCGACATCGCCGCCACCCTGCGCAACGCCAAAGCCAAGCTGGGCGCGCTCAGGGGCGAACAGACACAGGCCGCGAACACCGCCGAAAAAACCGACTTCTCCGAGCTCAAGGCGAGCTTCAACATCCACAACGGCATCGCTCACAACGACGATCTCGAGGCGAAATCGCCGCTCCTGCGCTTGGCGGGGAACGGCGACATCGACCTGGGCGAAAGCCGCATGAACTACCTCGCCAAGGCCACCGTGGCCGCCACCCTGGAAGGCCAGGGCGGCAAGGAACTGGCGGCGCTGAAAGGCGTCACCGTGCCGGTGCGCATTACCGGGCCGTTCGCCCATCTCGGCTATTCCCTGGACTTCAACGCGCTGGCGGGCGGCGCGGTCAAGCAGAAGCTGGAAGAGAAAAAAGAAGAAGCCAAGGGCCGGGTGGAAGAGAAATTGAAAGAAGGATTGAAGGGGCTGTTCAAGTAACGGGGCGGCAGGATTTCCGCAAACCGAAATAGGGTAAAATGGCCTCTATTCTATTTGCGAAAAGACGCTCCCTTGACCGATTTTGAAGTTCCCCGCGCGCCGGAATACCTCGGCCTCGCCGCACTGCTACGCCTCAGCCTGGCGGGGGAAAACCTGACGCCGCTGTGCCAATCCCTGCTCGACAACGCCGGTCGAAACCCCAACGACGCCTGCTCCCTGATGGACGCCGCGGTGATTTTCCAGTTTCACGGCAACCCGGAAATCGCTTTGCAGCTGCAGCAGGAAGCACTCCGGCTGCAGCGCCTTTATCGCATTCCCGCCAGATTGCCGGCCAGGCTGCGCCTGCTGGCGCTGATGGCGCCCGGCGAGATCATGGCGAACGTTCCCGTCGAATGCCTGCTGGAAAACTCCGACACCGAACTCGATATTTTTTACGCAACGGGTGTCGATGACGATCTGTCGAAAATCCCGGATCACGATGTGCTTTTCGTCGCGATCGGCGAATCGGAAGCCAATCGCCCGATCCTGGAATCGTGGCTGCCGGTACTGGCCGAATGGCCGAGGCCGGTAATCAACAATCCGTTCCACATGGAGCGGGTGGCGCGCGACAGCGCCTCGCGGTTGCTCCAGTCCCTGCCCGGCATTGCGATGCCGCCCACGCTGCGCAGTGGCCGCGAGGAACTCCAGCGGGCCGCGGCGGGAAGCGGCTTTCCGGACGGCATCGGCTTTCCCGTCATCGTGCGCCCCCTCGATTCGCATGCGGGCCATGATCTCTACAAGATCGACACGCCCGCCGAACTGTCGGACAAGCTCGCCGTGATGCCCGGCGATGAATTCTTCGTTTCCCCGTTCATCGACTATCGCAGCGGCGACGGCCTGTTCCGCAAATACCGCGTGATCCTGATCGACGGCCGGCCGTTCGCCTGCCACATGGCGATTTCCAGCCACTGGATGATCCACTATCTCAATGCGGGCATGGCGGAAAGCGCCGACAAACGGGCCGAGGAAGCACGCTTCATGGCCGATTTCGACCAGGATTTCGCCGTCAGGCAGGGAGCGGCGCTGTCGGAAATCCATCGCCGCATCGGGCTGGACTATCTGGGCATCGACTGCGCCGAAACGGCGGATGGCCGCCTGCTGATCTTCGAAGTCGATCCCGCCATGGTCGTCCACGCGATGGACCCGGCCGATGTCTACCCCTACAAACAGGCCGCCATGCAAAAGCTTTTCGCCGCGTTCCGGGCCATGTTGGCAAAAGCGGCCGAGAGACAGCCGGCTTCCCGGTAGGCGATCGATGAACGGCCT
The DNA here is from genome assembly GCA_028714315.1 of Sulfuricella sp. Lineage (GTDB taxonomy): Bacteria > Pseudomonadota > Gammaproteobacteria > Burkholderiales > Sulfuricellaceae > Sulfuricella. The sequence goes on from JAQTMN010000005.1 coordinate 54,938, forward strand.
CAACTTCTCCGGCGGACCAGGCATTTTGCCTGAAGCCGTTCTCGCCGAAACCCAGCAGGCGATTTCCATGGTGCCGGAGGCCGGCCTTTCGATCCTGGGCATCAGCCACCGGTCGGACTGGTTCGCCGCCGCCGTGGCCGAAGCCGAACAGAACATCCGCGCATTGCTCAAGCTTCCGGAGAGCCACGCCGTCCTGTTTTTGCAGGGCGGCGCGTCCCTCCAGTTCTCCATGATTCCGATGCTGCTCCTGCGCGGCAGCGGCAAAACCGCGGAATACCTGCGCACCGGGTACTGGAGCGCCAAGGCAATCCCGGAAGCGGCCCTCGAGGGCAAGGTGCGCGTCATCTGGGACGGCGAGGCGGAGGGGTTCCGGCGCCTGCCCGAGCCGGACGAATTATCCTGCTCCGCGGACGCGGCCTACCTTCACTACGTTTCCAACGAAACCGTCGAAGGCACGCAATTTCACGCCATTCCAGGCATCGACGGCGTACCCCGTGTGTGCGACATGTCGTCGGACTTTCTCTCGCGCCCGTTCGACCCCGAACGCTTCGACCTGATCTATGCCCACGCCCAGAAAAACCTCGGACCGGCGGGCGTCACCGTCGTCGTCATCCGGCGCGACCTGCTGGACCGGGCGCCGGCGGAGCTCCCCGCGCTGCTCGATTACCGCAGCCATCTGGAAGCCCACTCCGTCTACAACACGCCCCCCGTATTCGCCATCTACGTCACGATGCTGGTCACGCGCTGGCTGTTGAACGAAATCGGCGGACTGGAAAACATGGCTTCGATCAACCGGCAGAAAGCCGGGAATCTGTACCAGGCGATCGACGCCAGCGACGGTTTTTACCGGGGTTGGGCGGCGCACGGCAACCGCTCGCTGATGAACGTGGTTTTCAAGCTGAAATCGGCCGGGATGGAAGCCGATTTTCTGCAGCGCGCTGCGGCCGAAGGTTTCAGCGGGCTGGCCGGGCATCGTTCGCAGGGCGGCATCAGGGCCTCGATCTACAATGCCATGCCCCCCCAAGCCGTCAGGCTGCTCTGTGCGTTCATGGAAGATTTCGCGCGCAGCTACGGCAGTAGCCAGTCATCTTGATTCGCAGCGATCTGTCGGTCAGGCTTTAGCCTGACATGTACGGCTAAAGCCGTACCCACCACAGCTCACGCACCCGTCATTTTGCCTTGACTGGCTGCCAAAGCCTGTCGTCAGACGGGGTTGCTGATCACGAACCGGTGCTTGCCGGAAACCGTGCGCTTGATCTCGTCCACGTACACCACTTCCAGCACCATCCCGGCATCGACCTCGCGGCGGATTCTTTCGCCGAGCGCGCCCAGCGTTTCGGCGGGCAATCCGCCCGGCGCGACCAGGTTCAAGGTGATCTTGTCCGCTTCGCGCTGGACGAACTGGTATTGGCCGATGCCTTCCAGCCCATCCAGCAGATGAATGAAATACGAAGGATAAAAGCGTTTGCCGCTGCGGGTGCGAATCAAGTCGTTGCTGCGGCAAAGGCCGATTTCCATCAGCGGGAACGGCGAGCCGCAGGCGCAGTCGCCCTCCTTCAGCCGGCCCGAATCGCCGATGTCGTAGCGGATGAAAGGCATGGCGCGGTTGGTCAGCGAGGTGACGATCAGCCGGCGTTCATGCTCGATGTCGAGCGACTCCAGGTAAACCATGTCGGTAAAGACATGCAGATTGCCGTGCCGGCATTCGCAGGCGATGTTTGGAATCTCCCGGCTGCCGTATTGGTTGAACACCTTGCAGCCGAACGCCCGCTCCATCAACTCCCGCTGCCAGCCGTAAAGCACTTCGGCGGTGGAGAACACGCCGCGCAGCGTAGCGGGCATCGGTATTTTGTGGTCGATGACGTAGCGGGCAAGCTCGGCCAGGATCGAGGCATAGCCCTGCAGCAGGACGGGCCGGTACGAACGGATGGTGGCGGCCCAGGCGCGCAGCTCGGCTTCGGTGTATTCATACGCGCCGATGGTCCGCTCGGCGGCGATGTAGGCGTTCACTCTCTGGCCGAAACCGGGGCCGCTTTTGATGTCCTGCCGGGCGCCCCAGAAATTCAGGATCTTCTCGCCGGGCTTCCAGCCGGCCCACATGTAGCTTCGCGCCATGCCCGCGCGCATCAGCTCGCCCTTGAAGGCGTCGTAGTAGAAAGACACCGGCTTGCCGGTCGATCCGCCGGTGTTGCCGATCTTCAAGGCGCTCCAGTCGAAGTCCGCGGCCACCAGCCGGTCGCGGTGCCGGATCACCTCGTCCTTGTGCAGGATGGGCAAGCTGCCCATCGCCAAGCCCTGCGCGGCAACCTCGGCATATTTTTCCCGATAGTACGGCGCGCGGTCGTAGGCATGGCGAATGATCTCGGACAAGTCGTGTTCCCGCTTGGCGAGCAGCTGCTCCCTGGTCATGGCCTGGTTGCGCAGCAGCCCGTCGAGCAGGGCGTATCTTTCGGGATGCCGGTTGCGATGCAGCCAGTTTTTCAGGCGGTAGATCATGCACGCTCCGCCAGCCTGGCCAGCACTTCACCCCACGCGGCCTCGTCCTCGGCGTGGCCGGTGATCGCGGCGGCGATCTCGGCATGGCGCTGGGCCTTGCCGGCGGCGATGTTGGCGTAGGCGCGGTCGCCGAAATTGTGCGCGATGTTGTCGATGAACTGATTGCAATTGCCGACCGCGTCGGCGTACGCCGCCGACCGATTCCACCACCGGTCCGGGTCGTGCGCGATGGCGCGCAGGGCGTTCAATTTTTCCTGGATCAGCTGGCGCTTCTCGCCGTATTGCAACTCGATGGCCGCATGCGTCGCCGCCAGCGCATCGGCGACCGTCCCGGCAGACAGTTCGACTTCCGGATAGCCCATGGCAGTCAGTTTTTCCATGGTGAACAGCATCACGTCGCCGTAAAACTGGCGCTCGAACTCCCCGGCCAGATCGACGAGGGCGGCGTCGGCGGCGATGCCGGGACGGAATTCCGCCTGGCCGGTGGCGCGCACGGTGCGCTTGTGCAGCATGGGGAGATTGGCGGAGACGAAGCGGTCGCCCAATGCGGACTTGATCAGCCGCCCCAGCACCGGCCCCGCCATCCTGAGCTTGAGCGGGGCGAAGGGGATGAAGTACTTCAGCCCCTCCGGCTTGAAGATGTAGTTTCCGGTGTAGATGGTTCGGGCCGGACGGATGCCGGCGATCAGGTCTTCGTGGCGATAATAGGTTTTGCGGGTGGGATGCTCGCCATAGAAAAATCGGCTCAGCTTGCGCGAAAAATGGCTGAAACAGGCTGCATTGTCGTGCTCGCCGCTGAGGGTGCAGCGATACCGGTAGGGCGCCTGCGCCGACGCGAAGCCGAACAACGCGGCCATGTCGTGGTAGGACGCATCGTTCCCGTCGGGCTCGCTCGCGCCGTGGAATTCGCATGGCCCGGACGGGCTCTGCACGGCGATTTGATCCAGGAAACCGATGACGTCTTCAAGGAAATTGCCGGCCATCACGGCGGGCGACACGGGCGGATCGCCCACCACCTTGCCGGTGAGGATGGCGGCCCCGGTTTCGGAAAAAATCCGGTCCAGGTCGTACAGGTAGTTGATCGCGTAGATATTCCTATCGCCCGCCGGAGTGCCGACCTTCACCCGGAATTCCTGGTCGCTGTCGATGAAGTAGAACAGGATTTTTTCCGCCCCGCGCCCGATTTCGTTCAGCTTCAGGTAGGCGATGTTGCGCATCAGCGACGGGCCTTTGTGGTAGAAGGCTTTGCGGTCGGCGCTGCCGAGTATTCTGGCCAGGGACTTCTGCTCGTCCGCGCTCAGCGCACCGATCTGCGCCAGCTGTTCGTCCAGGCCGAAATAAAGGGTTTCGATGCCCTGCCCGCTGAAATAGCTTGCGATTTCCTTGTTGCGGGCGATGTGGCCGCCGTCTTTGCTGTCGTCGGCAATGACGACGGAAACCTTGCCGTAGCGGCCGTCGGCAAACCCGCCGTAGCCGAACGCGCGGCACAGGTGCAGCAGGCTGTCGAGGCAGCTCTGCAAATGCTGCGGCCGGTCCGCCACCGGAATGACGATGACGAACTTGTGGCGGTCGTCGTTTCCTTGTTCGGCGATGAGCTGTTCGAGTTGGCGGAATGCGGCCTGATAGGACTCGATCCGGTCGGACAAGACAGAAAACTCGCGCAGCGAGCCTTCGTCCCCCTCTCCCGCTTGCGGGAGAGGGCCGGGGAGAGGGAACTCATGCCACAGCGCCTGCTCGATGGCCGAAATACGGGCCTTGCACGCCTCGATTGCCGTCATCGCCCCGCACTACCTCGTCGAGACATAATCCGGAAAGGCATCTTTATCGATCATGATTTCGATCAGATTGATGGCGCCGGTCAGATCGGCCTGGGCGAACAGGTCGTCGATGTCGGCTTCGGCCTCGATTTTCCGGTGGTTGATGCCGAACGACAGGGCCAGGTAGCGATAGTCAGGATTGACGAAATCGCAGCCGATATAGCGTTCGCCGTAGAGCTGGAACTGGTTCTTGCGGATCAGGCCCATGGTCGAGTTGTTGAACACCACGATGTTGAGTGGGATGGCGTAATTCACCGCCGTCATGATTTCCATGCAGCACATCTGGAAACCGCCGTCGCCCAGAATGGCAAAAGTCGGCTTGGCCTCGGAAAACCGGGCGCCGATCGCGGCGGGAATGGCGTGGCCGAGCGAGGAAATGCCGGAATTCGGGAAGTAGCGGTTGCCGCTCGACACGTGGAAAAAGTTCTGCGCGAACACGATGTTGTCGTCGAAGATCATCGTTTCGGCCGGGAACTTTTCGGCCAGGCCGGCGTAGAACTTCTCCACCAGGGCGAAGCGGGACGGCCCCTTGGCGAGCCCGCCCATGTGGCTCTGGAACTGGTGCAGGCACTTTCTCTCCGCCCCGCTTTCCTCGATCCGTGCCAGCACCTGGGTCAGCACGTCCTTGATGTCGCCGTGGATCGCGACATCCGCCCGGAACACCTTTTCCAGCTGTTCCGGGTCGTTGTCGATCTGGGCGATTTTCTTGTTTTCCAGCAGCTTCTCGTCCCACAAATAGCTGGTGCGCTCGTTGAAGCCGGCGCCCAGGAACAGGACCAGATCGGCATGCTCGATCATGTACTTGTAGGCCGCGCCGTTCGAGGTGACGCCCAGGCTGCCGAGGGACAATTCGGACCCGTCGCCGATCACTCCCTTGGCCTTGAGGCTGGTGGTCACCGGGATCGCCAGCGCTTCGCTCAACTGCGCCACGGCTTCCTGCGCGCCGGATTTGATGCAGCCGTAGCCCGCCACCATCACCGGGTGTTTCGCCGCCACGATCAGCTCCGCCAGCGCATCCACCGGCAGCGGGCGCGGCTGCGGCGCATGGGCGCTGCGGCGGGTGTTGACCTGCTCCAGCAGGTCTTCCTCGACCAGCTCTTTCTGGACGTTGTAGGGGAAGCTGAGCAGCACCGGGCCGGCATTGGCGGACAGCAGGATTTTCGACGCCTGGTTCAGCACGTGGGCCAGGTAGTCGGTCCGTTCGACGATCTTGTTGTAGCGGGTGATGCCTTTGAACAGCGCAGCCTGATCGATGCTGCCGCCCTCGCCGGAGCTCTCCTGCAGGCCGCCCTTGCCGAAGATGTAGGTCGAGGTTTCGCCGGTGATCACCAGGATCGGCTGCTTGTCGGCGTAGGCATTGGCGATGCCGGTCACCAGGTTGGTCGCGCCCGGTCCGGCGGTGGCGATGCAGGCGGCAATCCGGCCCGAAGCCCGCGCATAGCCGCCGGCCATGAACGCCGCCCCTTGCTCGTGCTTGACCAGGACGCTTTTAATGCCGGAGTCGTACAGGCTGTCATAGACCGGCAGGATATGGGCGCCGGGCATGCCGAAAACGATTTCGATGCCGAGGCGTTCCAGATACCTTACCAGTAATTCGCTGACCGCTATTTTCATCAGTATTCACTTCGTAGGATGCGGTGAGGCACGAACCGCATCGTTCGCGATTGATGCGGTTCGTTACCTCACCGCATCCTACGCACTCCTCACGGGACATGAATTCTAACCGAACGGTAGCTCCTCCGGTCGGTTTTCTCCCTTCTCCCGCATACGACTCCACACGGGCTTCAGCCCGTAGTGAATCGGAGTCCTTTAGGGCAGGCGGGAGAAGGGCCGGGGATGAGGGTGTTTGCATCCCAGTAAGCGTTGCCCAAGCGCAAAGTCCCTCACCCCAGCCCCTCTCCCGCCCGCGGGAGAGGGGTTCTTAACGCCGCATATTCGCGAATGCCTGAGTAGCCACACCGAACCAGACTCTCCCGAATAACCGTTTCTTGGCGGCTCAAACCGTGCCGTGATGGGGAAAGCGCACGGCGATCAGCGTGCCGTGGCCGTTCGCGCCGGTGGAGAGGCCGATCTCGGCGCCATGCAGGTTGACCACCTCGCGCACGATGGCGAGCCCCAGCCCGCTGCCGGGCTGGCCGCTGCCGAGGATGCGGTAGAAGCGCTCGAACACCAGCTCGCGGTGCTCTTCGGAAATCCCCGTGCCGTTGTCCTCGACATGCAACACCGCGCCGCCCTCTTCGTAGCCGGTGCGCAACGTCACCGTGCCGCCGGACGGGGTGTAGCGGATGGCGTTGTCGAGCAGGTTGCCGATCATCTCCTGCAATCCGAGGGGATTGCCGCGCACCGGCACGACCTGGCTCGACCCTTCGAAGCCGAGGTCGATGTTTTTCCGCAGCGCCTCCGGCACCCACAGCATGGTGGCTTCCTGCGCCAGCCGGTTCAGGTCGAGCATCTCGAAAGAGCTGTAGGCCTGCCCGCCCGGCTCGTTGCGCGCCAGCGAGAGCAATTGGTTCACCAGATGGCTGCAACGCTCCGCGCTGGTCAAAATCTGTTGCAGCGCATGGTGCACCCGTGCCGGGTCGTCCTCGCGCAGGGCGAGCTCGGCCTGCGTTTTCAGTCCGGCGAACGGGGTGCGCAGCTGGTGGGCTGCATCGGCGATGAAGCGCTTCTGCGCTTCCATCACCCGCTTCAACCGCTGCAGCAGGTCGTTGACCGCATCGATCAGGGGCCGCACCTCCACCGGTGCCTTGTGCTCGTCGAGCAGGCTCACGTCGTCGCGCGAGCGCTGCGCCACCTCCTGGCGCAGGTGTTCGAGCGGCATCAGGCCGCGCCCCAGCGCGTACCAGACGGCAACGCCCGCCAGGATGATCAGCAGCAGCTGCGGGATCACGATATTGCCGAGGATGCCGCGCGTCAGCGCCTGGCGCTTGCCCACGGTCTCCGCCATCTGGAGCAGGACGAAGCCGTTGGGGTCGGCCGGCGCGTGAAAGTAGCGCAGGCTGACCATACGGATTTTCTCGCCCTTGAGCTCGCCGTCGCTGAACACCGGTTCGTTCTTGCTGACCAGGAAGGCCGGCGGGCGGGGCAGCCTGACGTTGCCGGCGATGACGCGGCCGCCGGAGGTGGACACGGTGTAGAAGGTTTTGTCGCCCGTTTCGGCCACCGGAAGTTTGCCCACCGCCCGGATGTTTTCGACGCCCGCCTGGCTGCCCAGCTTCAACTCCCCCGCCAACGCCCGCGCCCGCTCGATCAGAGCGAGGTCGTACGGCTGGTTGGCGTAGTTCAGCGTCGCCATGTACCCCGCCGCCGTGCTGAATATCCACAGCACGAACAGCGGCGTGAACAGCCAGTTCATGAGGTGGTTGCGCAGCGAGAGGATGTCTTCGTTCATGGAAACCTAAACCGTAGGGGCACCCCTGGTGGGTGCCCTGTTTTCGGCGGATGGGCACCCACCAGGGGTGCCCCTACATCCGACCGGTTAAATCTTGTCCAACAAATAACCCAGCCCGCGGATCGTGCGGATGGTCACCCCGGCCGCCTCGATCTTCTTGCGCAGGCGGTGGACGTAGACTTCGATGGCATTGCTGCTGGCTTCCTCGTCGTGGCCGTAGAGATGTTCGATCAGGTGCTCCTTGCTCACCACCTTGCCCACCTTGGCCAACAGGGTTTCCAGCACGCCCAGTTCGCGCTGGGACAGTTCCACCGCTTCGCCATGGATGGTGACCCGCCGGCCGACGCTGTCGAACGCCAGCGCGCCGTACACCATCAGCGGGCTGGCGCCGCACTGGCCGCGCCGCAGCAGGGCGCGCACGCGGGCTTCGAGTTCGGGCAGGTTGAACGGCTTGGTCAGGTAATCGTCGGCGCCCAGGTCGAGGCCCTTGACGCGGTCTTCCACGCCCTCGCGCGCGGTCAGGATGATCACCGGCACGTGCTGGTTGTGGGTGCGTAGTTTTTTCAGGACGGAGAAGCCGTCGAGCTTGGGCAGGCCGAGATCGAGGATCACCAGGTCGTATTGCTCGACCAGCAATATCTGCACCGCCTCCTTGCCGTTGCCGGCGCAATCCACCGCATAGCCGGATTGCTTCATGGAGCGGCACAGGCCATCGAGCAGGACTTCATCATCTTCGACGATCAGGATGCGCATGGGGATCCTTGAAAGAGCGGATAGCCCGTAAGGTTTGTGTAAGCATGCAGGTATAGCATAAAAACATGGCCTATTTGAATGGGCTATGGAGCAAGCCACGGACATCAATTTAAGTTGGAGGAGTTGAAATGTCAAAACCAAGCATGAACTGGGCGGCGATCGATGCCGACCCCCGGTTCCAGGCACTGCACAAAAAGAAAACGACGTTCCTGTGGGGGCTGATGATTTTCTCGACGGTCTATTATTTCCTGCTGCCGATCGGCGCGGCCTATTACCAGGATCTGTTCAAGATCAAGGTATGGGGCGTGGTCAACGTCGGCATCCTGTTCGCGCTGTCGGAATTCATCGTCGCCTGGACTATCGCCTTTGTCTACTCGAAGAAGGCCAACGCCGAATTCGACGCCATGGCGCAGGAAATCATCAACGACGCGCACAAGATGGGAGCCTGAACATGACAAAAACCATTAACAAGCTCGGATTCACCGCGGCGGCGCTGTTCGCCAGCGGCTCCGCCTTTGCCGCCGGCGCGGTCGCCGACGAATTCAAGTGGATGACCTTCGCCGTGTTCGGCGTGATCATCGCCATCACCATGGCGATCACCTTCTGGGCCGCGCGTTCCACGCATACCACCTCCGAGTTCTACGCCGCCGGACGTTCGGTTTCCGGCATCCAGAACGGCTGGGCCATCGCCGGCGACTACCTGTCCGCCGCGTCCTTCCTCGGCATCGCCGGCCTGATTTCGCTCTACGGCTACGATGGCTTCATGTACTCGGTGGGCTGGCTGGTGGCTTACATCACCGTGCTCCTGGTCATCGCCGAACCCTGCCGCAACATCGGCAAATACACCATGGGCGACATCCTCGCCTTCCGCAACGACCCCAAGAAGACCAAGACCGTGGCGGCGCTCTCCACCATCACCGTGTCCACCTTCTACCTGACCGCGCAAATGGTCGGCGGCGGCGTGCTGATCAAGACCCTGATCGGCATCGACTATAAAATCTCCATCATCGGCGTCGGCATCCTGATGCTGGCCTACGTGGTGTTCGGCGGCATGAAAGCCACCACCTGGGTGCAGATCACCAAGGCCGTGCTGCTGGTGACCGCCTCCATCCTGCTGGTCATGCTGGTATGGGCGCCCTACGGCTTCAGCCTGCCGGATTACCTGCAAGCGGTGGTGGGCGATGCCAAGGTGCAGGCTCAAGTCGCCAAGCTGCTGGGCGACAAGGCCAGCAACATGAGCGCGACCGACCTGGGCCAGCGCTTCCTCGAGCCCGGCCTGTTCCTGAAGAGCCCGATCGACCAGATCTCGCTCGGCATGGCGCTGGTACTCGGCACCGCCGGCATGCCGCACATCCTGATGCGCTTCTTCACCGTGCCGACCGCGCAGGCAGCACGCCTGTCCGTGATCTGGGCGATGGCGATCATCGGCGGCTTCTACGTGCTGACCCTGTTCCTCGGCACCGGTGCCGCGATGCTGGTGGGCTCCGCCAAGATCGCCTCGATCGACGCCGGCGGCAACATGGCCGGCCCGCTGCTGGCGCAGTTCCTGGGCGGCGGTGAAAACTCCGTCCTCGGCAACTTCTTCCTCGCCTTCGTCGCCGCAGTGGCCTTCGCCACCATCGTCGCGGTAGTGGCCGGCCTGGTGCTGGCCGCCGCTTCCGCCATGGCGCACGACATCTATGTCGGCGTGATCAAGGGCGACCACGCCACGCCGCAGGAGCAAGTCACCGCCGCGCGAGTTTCCTCCGTCATCGTCGGCGTGCTGGCGATCGTGGTCGGCATTCTGGCGGAAGGCCAGAACGTGGCTCACCTGGTGGCGCTGGCTTTCGCGGTCGCGGCTTCCGGCAACCTGCCAACCGTGTTCCTCACCTTGTACTGGAAGAAGTGCAACACCGGCGGCATCGTCGCCGGCATGCTGATCGGCTCGATCACCGCCATCGCGCTGGTGATGATTTCACCCAACATGACCTACCCGCTGGCCGTGCTCAAGGCCGCGCACAAAGTCATCGACGGCGAGCCCGCCACCGAAGCCAAACCGGCGGTGGAAGCCAAGGCCGGCGAAGGCTTCACCTGCGAGCTGTTCGCGGTTTGCAAGAAAGCCGAAGCCGCCAAACCGGCCGAAGCCGCCAAGCCTGCCAAGCCCGGCACCAAGGAAAAGCTGGTGACCCTGAAAGCCAAGCTGGACGCCACCACCGACGAAGCCGAGAAGAAGGCCATACAGGCCGACTTCGACAAGGTGAAGAAAGCGAACGACAAGGCTGAAGACAACCTGAAGAAATTCGAAGGCCAGACCACCAGCATGATGGGCCTGGAAAAGCCGTTCTTCCTGCTCAAGAACCCCGGCCTGATCTCGATCCCGCTCGGCTTCCTCGCCGTGATCATCGGCTCGCTGCTGTACCGCGACCAACGCGCCGAAGACATGTGGGACGAACTCTACGTGCGCCAGAACACCGGCATCCACGCAGAAGCCGCAACCGCACACTAAAACAACCGACGCAGTTCCCCCCTTAGCCCCGGCAGCAATGCCGGGGCTTTTTTCTTTGCGGATTCCGATGACGTTGGCTATGATCGATTCCCGTGCATGGAATCCAGCATGAGTGGGGAAAACAATTCACTAACCGCAAAGGCGCAAAGAATGCGCGAAGGGAAGCTTATCGGCTTTCTTCGATTTGCTTTGCGATCCCTTTGCGTCTTTGCGCCTTTGCGGTAAAACGCCGTTTCCAAGATGAAACCAACCCAACCCAATTCCCTGCTCCTCGCCACCCTCGACCACCTGCGCCGCTTCGCGCCGTTCGACCGGATGGAGCGCGAACACCTGGCCTGGATGGCGCAGCGCCTTTCGCTCGCCTACTACGCCAAGGGCGAAGTCATCCTCTCGCCGGAAATGGGCGTGGTGTCCCGCTTTTTCGTCATCAAGCAGGGCGTGGTGCAGGGCGAGCAGAACGTCGCCCGCGCCGCCGACGCCGATGCCTGGCTCGAACTCGCCGAGGGCGAATGCTTTCCGCTCGGCGCGCTGCTCGCCAATCGCGGCGTCTCCAGCGTCTACCGCGCCAAGCGGGATACCTTCTGCTACGAGCTGGCGGCGGGGGATTTCCATGAACTGGCGCGGGTGAGTCCGCCGTTCCAGGATTTCTGCACCCGCCGCATCGCGTCCTTGCTGGAGCAGTCCAAGCAGGTGATCCAGGCGCAATATTCCCAGTCGAGTTCGGAGCAGCAGTCCTTGTCCAGTCCGCTCTCGGCCATCATCCGCCGCGAGCCGGTGACCTGCGCGCCGGATACGCCGGTGAGGCAGGTGCTGGAAACGATGCATGCGCTGGGCATTGGGTCGATGGTGGTGGTCGAGGAGCTACCCTCTCCCCCAGCCCCTCCCCCTGCACCCGCAAGGAGTGTCCCCGCCGGGTTCCCGCCGCTTCGCGGCGACCACGGCGAGACGGGGGAGGGGAGAACAAACTCCCTCTCACCCCTGGGGGGAGGGGTAACCCCCGTCGGCATCTTCACGCTGCACGATGTATTAAACCGGGTGGCGCTGGCGGGGCTCGATCTCGATCGGCCAATCTCCAGCGTGATGAGCCAAAGCCTGACTACGCTGCCGCCGCAGGCTTTCGCCTACGAGGCGGCGCTGGAGATGGCGAAGCACGGGTTTCGGCATGTGCTGGTCACCGAGGGCGAGCGGCTGGTCGGCATCATTTCGGAGAAGGATTTGTTCACGTTGCAGCGGGTGGGCCTGCGCCAGATCAGTGCGGCGATCAGGAATGCGGCCGATCTCGATGCGCTGAAACATGCGGCCCGCGATATCCGCCAGCTCGCGCACAATATGATGGCGCAGGGGGTGGCGGCGGAGCAGCTGACCCAGTTCATTTCGACCCTGAACGATCTGTTGACCGCGCGCATCATCGAGCTTGCGTGCGCGGCTTCCGAGGGACAGTGCCGGGTGGGGTTCTGCTGGATCGCGCTGGGGTCGGAGGGGCGCTTCGAGCAGACGCTCAATACCGATCAGGATAACGGGATCATTTTCGAGGTGCCGGCGGGGATGACGGCGGATGCGGTGCGCGCGGATTTGCTGGCGGTGGCGAAGCGCATCAACGCGGCGCTCGATGCCTGCGGCTTTCCGCTGTGCAAGGGCGATGTGATGGCGAGCAATCCGCAGTGGTGCTTGTCGCTGGAGGAGTGGAAGGAGACGTTTTCCGACTGGATTGACCAGGGCGACCCGGAAGCCCTGTTGCAAGCTTCCATCTTTTTCGATTTTCGGGCTCTGTACGGCAAAGCCATGCTGGCGGAAAGCCTGCACGCCTGGCTGGGGCAACGGGCCGCCGCCAACCCGCGCTTTCTGCACCAGATGGCGGCCAACGCCCTGCGCAACCGGCCGCCGCTGGGGCTGGTGCGCGATTTCGTGACCGGCGACGGCCACACTCTCGACCTCAAGCTGAACGGCATCACCCCGTTCGTCGATGCGGCGCGCATCCTGAGTCTCGCCGCCGGCTTCGGCCACACCCACAGCGTCCAGCGCCTGCGCCTGGCTGCACCCAGGCTCAACATCCCGAAAGCCGAGGTGGAAGGCTGGATCGAAGCCTTCCTGTTCATCCAGCTCTTGCGCCTGCGCCATCAGCATGACGAGTGTCTGGAAAACCGGGAAATGGATAATCGTATCGATCCCGACAGCCTCAACGATCTCGACCGGCGCATCCTGAAAGAGGCATTCCGCCAGGCGAGAAAGCTGCAAGCGCGGTTGGCGCTGGACTACCAGCTATGAGCTGGCTCTCTCACCTTTTCCGTCCCAAGCCCGCCCTGAACAGCGAGGAACTGGCTCGCCTGGAAGCCTGGCGCCACCTAGCGCATCCGGCTGGGTCCGGGCTGGCCTCGTCGCGCTTCGTGGTGGTGGACGTGGAGACCACCGGCCTCAACCTGGCGCGCGACAGGCTCATCGCCATCGGCGCGGTAGCCGTGAACCGGGGCCGCATCGACCTCGCCGACAGCTTCGAGATCATCCTGCAGCAGTCCGCCGCCAGCGGCAAGGACAATATTCTGATCCACGGCATCGGCGGCACCGCGCAGACCGAGGGCGTGCCGCCGGTGGAATCCCTGCTGCGCTTTCTCGAATTCGTCGGCAAGGATCCGCTGGTCGCGTTCCACGTCACCTTCGACGAAACCATGATCAAGCGCGCGCTCAAGCAGTTCCTGCATTTCGACTTCAAGCATCCCTGGCTCGACCTCGCCTACGTGATGCCCGGATTCCTTCCCGAACTCGCCAACCGGCATCGCGCGCTGGACGACTGGACCGGCCATTTCCACATCCGGAACTATGCCCGCCACAGCGCGCTGGCCGACGCGCTTTCCACCGCCCAGCTGTTTCTCGCCGCGACGCAAATCGCCCGGCAGAAAAACATCGGCCATTTCAAGGGGCTGCAGGATGTGGAAAAAGCGCAGCGCTGGATCAGCTGGGCCAGTTAATGCGAAAATAGCGGCTCCATGCCCACTTCAAAAAAACTACAGGAATACTGGCACAAGAATCTGCGGATGACGGGGTTCCTGCTGTTTGTCTGGTTCCTGGCCACTTTCGGGGTGATCTGGTTCGTCCGCGACCTGAACAA
>JAQTMN010000006.1 GCA_028714315.1 Sulfuricella sp.
CAGGATCAGCGCGGCCATAGCCTGTTGCGCTTTCTGCTTGGCTTTTTTTGGGGCGTTTTCAAAAGCTGTCCATACGGTATTCAGTTCGTCCTGATCGACTGGCACCGGCCGGAGTTTTATCTTTCGCGGGGGCTTGCCTGCTGCGGCATCTTTGCGGGCTAGTTCCAGGGTTTCGGCGTTCCACAGTTCCGCCTGTACCTTGGGGTCAGCCATGCGGTCAGATTCTTCGCGGGCTAGCTTCATAAGGTAGGTATGCTGGGCGGATTGGGGGAGGCTAGAAAGTGGGATGCGGTACTGTTGCCCGCCGTTGGATTTCACTTGCACTACGGGATATTTTTCAGCTTTTATTTGGCGCTGTAACGTGCTTCGATCTACACCAAGCAATGCACAACCTTCTTTCAATGAAATAAATATGTTATTGGTTTTACCCATTTGATTTATCGTTATTTATTTGGTTGTGCAAGGGTTGTGCATTGATGCACAACCTTTTTTTATAGGGTTGTGCAAATTATTCGATTTCCCCGTTTTTGATGCCCAGTAGGACGGCGATCTTGTGGCTATACCCAAACCGGCAAGGAGTGTTCTTGCGCAACACGTCCCTGACTTGGCCGGGCTTGAATCCATTTTCATTCGCCCATTGAGTGACGGATATCCCTTTACGAAATAGCTCTTCTTTGGCTTCTTTCCTGGTCTTTATTCGCTTTTCCATAATTCTTTCCTCTGTTACGATGGGGACAACATGGGAAAATTATGGATATGTTTGTATCCATTGTCAACAAGAAAGTGAATGAATGGGCGCAATAATAGGAAATCGCATCAGGGAAGAGCGCAAGCGGTTGGGTTTGTCTCAAGATGCATTTGCCAAGCAGGTTGGCGTTCATCGCCGCTCACAGATCAATTATGAGTCAGGAGATAGGGAGCCTGACACGACCTACTTAGAATCCATTTCGAGGGTGGGTGTTGATGTCGGTTTTGTTCTTACCGGCGAGTCGTCGGAGTTATCACGTAGGGCGTTATGGCATATCCTGATGGTGATTCAGGAATTCCTGAAACTTACGGGCCACGACAAAGAGCTTGAAAGCGCTTGCCGTTTGGCTGCTGAAGAAATCAAGGCCTTCGAGAGTAAAGGAGTGAGTGCAACTGAATCAGATAATGCAATCTTGGCGCTTCTCAAGAAAAGCCCCATATTGCTTTTGGATCAGCTGGAATTTGAGGAGCTACTTGAAAAGCTGGAATTCGTATTAGAGACAACAGGGCAAGTCTTGACGCCACCAAGCAAGGCGCGCGCTATCCTGCATTTGTATAGGGCTCTTAAAAGCAGTGAGGGGCGAATTGATCTGACAATGGTTAAAACGGCTATTGATTCGGCTATTTAATGGCATGCCTTTGCGTTAGACAAAGCAGCGTGCAAGCCACGTTTTTGCGGCGTCTTTTTTGTTTCGCTTCTTATTCGCTCACACATAGAAAAATAGCGGAATATTTCAAACCTAAAAAAGGGTGAGGCGGCGCCGGACTCGAACCGGATCATACGGGCAAGGCCCATAACCTTTCCACTAGGAAACTACCGCCTAACCGAATTATAGATCAGGCTATTGCGCATTCGTGGAGAATTTTTCCGGCGTTGCAGTTGTTCTTTATGTGTCGTTTCTTGTGCGCTTAATAGGTAAAACGGACGGAATATTTCAAATCTAAAAAGGTGATCCGCTGCTCACCTTATCCCGTAATGCGTCAGGTTATCCCACTTTCTTTGGTCGGGAGTTCATATTTCAAACCTCATGAGCCATAACAGGTATTACGGGAGGAAGATTAATTCCCATAGCCTTTGCCCGGCGGGGCGAAAAGGCTATGGAGATATCGTTATATCCAGTTGTTGGCGGCAAAATCAAGGTGGCTCGCGGAGCGCGGAGATCCCTTGTGCGAGCTTTACGGGGCGCGTCCCGCCCATCGGTCATCGATCATGCTTTCAATGCGCAGCGCCTGGGCTCGCGCGTTGCCTTCGCTGGTGGTGCGGAAAAACAACTCCGTTTCTTTAAGCTGGCGGGTGGAGAACCTGCCGTCCTTGCTGAACGCATGCGGATATTTTTTCAGCGAAACCAGCAGGGAGTTGCGCTCGTCCGGGTTGGTCACCCCCAGCTTGGCGACGATCTCCTCGGGAGTGTGGCTCGCCATCCATTGCAGGGTTTCGCGCAGCATGGCGACCATCTTGCCGACTTTCCGCGGCGAGTCTTTCAGTACGTCGCTGCGCGTTTCCAGCGCGGCGTGGAGGAAGTTTGTGCCGGCGATGCCCTTCACGGTTTCCGGATCGGCCAAGTTGGCGAGAAAAAACACCTTGCCGTCGGCCAGCAGGCGAGTGGCGAATGGTTCGTCGCCCATCACCGCGTCCGCCGCGCCGGTGATCATCAGCGAGGATTGCTCCACCCAGCTTTGCCCCGCCGGCACGATGCGGACGGTATCGGGCGCCACGCCGTCCGATTTGAGCAGCAACTCCGCCAGTTGCTGCGAGGTGGTCTTGCTGTTCTTGGTGCTGGTGTTCACGCCGATCACCCTGCCCTTGAGGTCGGCGATCCGCTTGACCTGCCCCTTCAGGCCGGAGCGCACCATCAGCACGAACAGCGGCGCATCGTCCACTGCCGCCACGCCCACCACGTCGCCGCCGTTCGCCCGCAGCGACATGACGGCGGGAAAGCCGGCCACGGCGAAGTCGGCATTGCGTGTCACCAGGTTGTTCAGCGCCACCGCGCCGCCGCCGGTGTGGAGCAACTCGATACTGGCGCCGGCTTTTCTGTCGGCGCCGATTTTCGGGATCAGGTCGATCGGCAGGTAAGAAATATTGCGCGGCCCCGGTACGCTGACGACGATGCGCTCGTCGGCCCACGCGGCAAATACGCTCAATGCGAACACCAAGGCGATTGAAAATCCTGCGAGTTTCCTGAACATGTCTCTACTCCGCCAAGAACCGGACCGGCCGTTCTGATGCATCCAGTGGAACGGTGGGGTGAAAATGCCGCTTTAAATCGCCGCCAGATCCCAGCGCGGGCGGATATTGAACTTCCATTCCCGCGTCGTCGCCCGGTCGAGCCGCATGGCGCCGGCAAAGGCGATCATGGCACCGTTGTCGGTGCAGAACTCCAGTTTCGGGTAGTACACTTCGAAACCCCGCCGCGCGGCCAGCGCGGAAAGGCGTTCGCGCAGTTGCCGGTTGGCGCCCACGCCTCCCGCCACGACCAGGCGGGAGAGCCCGGTCTGGCTCAACGCTGCGAGGGATTTTGCGGCGAGGACCTCGACGATGGCGTCCTGGAACGCGCGGCAGATGTCGGCCACGGTCTGCTCATCTCGAGCTTGCTGGCCGGCCAGCGTCAGCACGGCGGTTTTCAGGCCGCTGAAACTGAAGTTGAGATCGCCGCTGTTGAGCATCGGGCGCGGCAGCCTGAAGCGGCCCGGCGTGCCGTGCTCGGCCAGCCGCGACAGCGCCGGTCCGCCAGGGTAGCCCAGCCCGAGCAGCTTGGCGGTCTTGTCGAAGGCTTCTCCGGCGGCGTCGTCCAGGGTTTCGCCCAGTGTTTCGTAGGCGCCGACGCCGGATACTTTCATCAATTGGCTGTGTCCGCCGGAAACCAGCAGCGCGACGAAGGGGAAGGCGGGCGGGGCGGGCTCCAGCAGCGGCGCCAGCAGGTGTCCTTCGAGGTGGTGGACGCCGAGCGTCGGCACGCCGAGCGCGAAACCGAGCGAGGCGGCGATGCTGGCGCCGACCAGCAGCGCCCCGGCCAGTCCCGGCCCTTCGGTGTAGGCGATGGCGTCGATGTCGTTCAGCGCGCAGCCCGCTTCGGTCAGGATTTGCCGGGTCAGCGGCAGCACGCGCCGGATATGGTCGCGCGAAGCGAGTTCAGGCACCACGCCGCCGTACTCGGCATGCATCGCCACCTGCGAGTGCAGGGCATGGGCGAGGAGGCCGCGCTCCGTATGGTACAGGGCGACGCCGGTTTCGTCGCAGGAGGATTCGATTCCGAGAACTAGCATGGGCCAACATGATACCGGTAATCGGGCTTTGAAAAAAACGCTTTCGCTGGTAAAATGGAAAATTCCGTTTCAAATCCATAAACTTTATTTAAGGTGATTTGCTCATGCCGAGTGTACGCGTCAAGGAAAACGAACCGTTCGATGTAGCCCTGCGCCGCTTCAAGCGCGCCGTGGAAAAAACCGGTCTGCTGACCGAACTCCGCGCCCGCGAGTTCTACGAAAAACCCACCGCCGAGCGCAAGCGCAAGATGGCCGCCGCCGTCAAGCGCCACTACAAGCGCCTGCGCGGTCAGACCCTTCCCCCCAAGCTCTACTAAGCGTTTCATGAGTCTCAGGCTTCAAATCGCCGAGGATATGAAATCGGCGATGCGCGCCAAGGATGCGCCGCGCCTGGCGGCTATCCGGCTGCTTCTGGCGGCGATGAAGCAGCGCGAGGTGGACGAGCGCATCGAGCTGGCCGACGATCAGGTGGTCGCGGTCATCGAAAAGATGCTCAAGCAGCGGCGCGATTCGATTTCCCAGTACGAAGCCGCCGGTCGGCAGGATCTGGCGGATGTCGAGAAGTTCGAGGTGTCGGTGCTGCAAGGCTATATGCCCCAAGCCTTGTCCGAGAGCGAGATCGAAGCGTTGATTGCCGCCGCGGTGGCTTCGTCCGGCGCCGCCGGCGTGAAGGACATGGGCAAGGTGATGGCGATCGTCAAGCCGCAAATGGCCGGGCGCGCCGACATGGGTAAAGTCTCCGCCCTGATCAAGGCCAGGCTGGGCGGGTAAATCTGCCCACGGTAGGCGGGCTTTGTCCGCCGAGGCGCGTGGAATGCGTCCTACTTGCCGTCTATGGCGTATTTGGCGCCGGACGAACGTAATCGGCGGGAGGCGCCCCTGGCGTTGAAAATCTGATGATTCCGCAGTCCTTCATCCAGGATCTCCTCAACCGCCTGGATATCGTCGACGTCGTGGACCGTTATGTCCCGCTCAAAAAAGCCGGCGCGAATTACCTCGCCTGCTGTCCGTTTCACGGCGAAAAAACCCCTTCTTTTTCGGTTAGCCCCGCCAAGCAGTTTTATCATTGCTTCGGCTGCGGCGCCCATGGCACGGCCATCGGCTTTGTCATGGAATATCAGGGGCTGGGTTTCGTCGAGGCAGTGGAGGAGTTGGCGAAGAGTGCCGGCTTGTCGGTGCCGAAGGAGGAATCCGGCAATTTCGAGCGCCGGCCCGAAGGCGAGATCGATGCGCTTTCCGATGCGCTGCAACGCGCCACCCGCTTTTACCGCGACGAGCTGAAGCGCTCCGAGACGGCAATTGCCTACCTGAAAAAACGCGGGCTTTCCGGCGAAATCGCGGCGCGCTTCGGCATCGGCTACGCGCCAGGCGGCTGGCAGGGCCTGGCCGGCGCCGTGCCCGACTACCAGGCGAAATCCCTGGTGCAGGCCGGGCTGGTGATCGAGGGGGAGGGCGGCAAGCGCTACGACCGCTTCCGCGACCGCGTCATGTTCCCCATCCTCAACCAGAAGGGTGCGGTGATCGGTTTCGGCGGACGCGTGATGGGAGTGGGCGAACCGAAATACCTCAATTCTCCCGAAACGCCGCTGTTCGAAAAAGGCCGCGAACTCTACGGCCTGTTCCAGGCGCGCCAGGCGATCCGCGCCGCCGGCAAGGTGATCGTGGTCGAAGGCTACATGGACGTGGTGGCGTTGGCGCAGCACGGCGTCGAATATGCCGTGGCCACGCTGGGCACCGCGACCACGTCGGTGCACGTGCAGAAACTGCTGCGCCAGACCGACAACGTGGTGTTCTGCTTCGACGGCGACGCGGCCGGCCGCAAGGCGGCATGGCGCGCGCTGGAAAACAGCCTGGCCTTGGTCGGCGACGAGAAAAGCGTCAAATTCCTGTTTCTGCCGCAGGGCGAAGACCCCGACAGTTATGTGCGCCAGCAAGGCAAGGCGGCGTTCGAGGCGCTGCTCGACGGCGCCATGCCGCTGTCGGAGTTCATGCTGCGCGAGCTCGCGGCCGGCGTGGACATGCAAACCATGGAGGGGCGGGCGCACTTTCTCAAGCTGGCGCAGCCCCTGGTGCAGCAGGTCGCGGCGCCCGCTCTTGGCCTGATGCTGCGGCAGCGGCTGGCGGAGCTGGCCGGTGTATCGCGGAATGAACTCGCGCAACTGGCGCCGGTCAAACCCGCCGTAACACCAGTAGCCCAAAGGAATAAATCTTCCCGCAAGCCGCCTTCCCTGACCAGAAAATTGCTGCAGCTCCTGCTTTATCAACCTGGGCTGGCGGCGGAATTCGATGCGAGCCTGTCGGGCGAAGGCTCGGAAGAACTGAAAACCTTGCGGGCGCTGCTCGATTTCGCGGCGATTACCAGCGGCTCGCCCAGGACCACCGTCGCCGTGCTGGAGTATTTCCGGGGAACGCATCACGAGGCCCTGCTGAGCGAGGTGTCGGGCGAGACGCTGCTGTGGGACGACGGCTTCGAGGTGGCGGCGGAATTCGCCGGCGCGCTGGAGCAGTTGCACAAGCACGAGCGCCAGCGCCGCGTCGAATCCTTGCTCGCGCGGTCGCGCACGCAAGGGTTGTCCGCGGAGGAGAAGCAGGAATTGCAGCGTTTGTTGCAGGGTGGTTCGGTTTCGAACCGCTGCGCATAATGGGCCGAATTCCCCATGAGGGATGAGAAGTGGCCAAATTGGCCGGAATTGGTGTATAATCTAACCCTTTTTTCCACCGAAATCTTTAGCTGGAACAAATTGTTATGGCGACTGAAAACGACAAACTCGAAACACGCATGACCGATGTCGATGCGCGCAGGATGCGCTTGAAGAACCTCATCGTGCTGGGCAAGGAGCGCGGCTACCTGACCTATGCCGAGATCAACGATCACCTGCCGGACGACATGCTCGATGCCGAGCAGATCGAGGGCATCATCAGCATGATCGGCGACATGGGTATTTCCGTGTGCGACGAGGCGCCGGACGCGGAGGCCCTGCTCATGTCCGATGCTGCTCCGGCCGTCGCCGACGAGGATGTCGTGGAAGAGGCCGAGGCGGCGTTGTCCACCGTGGATTCCGAATTCGGCCGCACCACCGATCCGGTGCGCATGTACATGCGCGAGATGGGTTCGGTGGAACTGCTCACGCGCGAGGGCGAGATCGAGATCGCCAAGCGCATCGAGGACGGCCTGAAGCATATGGTGCAGGCGATTTCCGCCTGCCCGACCACCATCACTGAAATTCTCAACCTGGCGGCCAAGGTCGAACGCGACGAAATGCGCGTGGACGAACTGGTCGATGGCCTGCTCAACGCGGACGGCGAGATCGAAGAGGAATTGCCGGCCGAGGAAGCCGCGGCGGCCGTGGAAGACGAACTGGACGAGGACGGCGACGAGGACGCCGGCGCCGCGGTGGCGGCGGCCAATCTGGCGCAGCTCAAGGCCGACGCCATGGCGCGTTTCGACACGATTCGCGGCGCCTTCGACAAAATGCAGCAGGCGCTGGCGAAAAAAGGTGCGAAAGCCAAAGGCTACGCGGAATTGCAGGAGCAGATTTCGAACGAACTGCTGTCGATCCGCTTTTCCGCCAAACAAGTGGAATTCCTGTGCGAAAGCCTGCGTTCCCTGGTGGAAGAAGTGCGCGGCTTCGAGCGCGAGATCATGGAATTGTGCGTGACCAAGGCCGGCATGCCGCGCCCCTATTTCATCAAGACTTTCCCCGGCAACGAGAGCAACCTGGAATGGGTGATCGAGGAAATCGCCGCCAAAAAGCCCTATAGCGAGAAACTGGGGCGCTTCCAGCACGCCGTCGTGGATCAGCAGCAGCGCTTGCTGGACTTGCAGGCGCGGGTGCAGATTCCGATCAAGGACCTGAAGGAAATCAACCGCCAGATGTCCACCGGCGAAGCCAAGGCGCGCCGCGCCAAGCGCGAAATGATCGAGGCCAACCTGCGCCTGGTGATCTCCATCGCCAAAAAATACACCAACCGCGGCCTGCAATTCCTCGACCTGATCCAGGAAGGCAACATCGGCCTGATGAAGGCGGTGGACAAGTTCGAATACCGTCGCGGCTACAAGTTCTCGACTTACGCGACATGGTGGATTCGCCAGGCGATCACCCGCTCCATCGCCGACCAGGCGCGCACCATCCGCATCCCGGTGCACATGATCGAGACCATCAACAAGATGAACCGCATTTCCCGCCAGATCCTGCAGGAAACCGGGCAGGAGCCCGATCCGGCCGAGCTGGCGACCAAGATGGAGATGCCCGAGGAGAAAATCCGCAAAATCCTCAAGATTTCCAAGGAGCCGATCTCCATGGAAACCCCGATCGGCGACGACGAGGATTCGCATCTGGGCGACTTCATCGAAGACTCGACCACGCTTGCCCCGGCCGATGCCGCGCTGTATGCCAGCCTGCGCGAAGCCACCAAGGAAGTGCTGGAATCGCTCACGCCGCGCGAAGCGAAAGTGCTGCGCATGCGCTTCGGCATCGAAATGAATACCGACCACACCCTGGAAGAGGTCGGCAAGCAGTTCGACGTCACCCGCGAGCGCATCCGTCAGATCGAAGCGAAGGCTCTGCGCAAATTGCGCCATCCTTCCCGCTCCGAGCGGCTGCGCAGTTTTCTTGATAACGAGGTCTGAGCCAGGCCTGGCGCCGTTAACGTGAACCTCGCGAAGCGAGACTTCGTTCCCCTCGCCCGCTTGCGGGGAGAGGGTTAGGGAGAGGGAAACGGCGCAGATTTACGGGTCTGTAGCTCAGTTGGTTAGAGCAGGGGACTCATAATCCCTTGGTCCACGGTTCAAGTCCGTGCGGACCCACCATAAAACAAAAGCCCAGGGTTGCCCCTGGGCTTTTGTCTTTTTGGCGGCGAAGCTATAACGGCAGGGAGAAACGAGATGAGATTCCTGACAGCATTTTTGTTTGCCGCCTTGCTCGCGGGCTGCGCTGCTTACAGCGGCAGCGGGCTCAAACCCGGAGAGGCGCGGCTTGACGACGTGCTGAAAACAATGGGCCAGCCGGCGATGCGCTGGCAGGACCCGGCGGGCTCGGTGCAGTTGTCCTATCCTCGCGGGCCGATGGGCGATCACAGCTACATGGCCTATATCGGGCCGGACGGAAAGTTGCAGCGCATCGAGAACGTGCTGGACGCGAAGCATTTTGCGCGCATCAAGCCAGGGATGACCGAGGGTGAGGTTGCCCGTATCCTCGGGCCTGCCGAGCCAGCCTGGACGGTCTACTTCAAGGCGCGCGACGAACTGGTGTGGGAATGGCGCTATTGCGATGAGTGGAACGAGTTGGCGCGTTTCAACGTGCTGTTCGACGGCGGCAAGCTGATGGTGCGCTCGACCATGAGCCTGACCGAAGCGCAAAGAGGTTTGTGCGGAGGCGACGGAAGCTGCTGGTGCGGGCACTAAATAAGCCGGCTACCAGCCCTCACCGCCCCGCGACCCGCTTGGCGATTTCCGCCGTGTGCCTGCCCTGGAAGCGCGCGATCTTCAGTTCGTTCGAAGTCGGCATGCGCTTGCCGTCGGTGCCGGCCATCGTGGCGGCGCCGTAAGGCGAACCGCCGCTGATTTCGTCCATGTTCATCAGTTCTTCGCAGGAGTAAGGTACGCCGACGATGACCATGCCATGATGGAGCAGCGTTGAATGAAACGACGTCACCG
Organism: Sulfuricella sp.; assembly: GCA_028714315.1. Lineage (GTDB taxonomy): Bacteria > Pseudomonadota > Gammaproteobacteria > Burkholderiales > Sulfuricellaceae > Sulfuricella. The sequence continues at coordinate 9,671 of JAQTMN010000006.1, forward strand.
TCGTTTCCTGGCCGCCGTGCTGGGTGGCGGTGCTGGTGAACACGCTGGCGACCTTGCCGATCAGCCCGCCGGAAAGCCACAGCTTGCCGGTCTGGTCGAGAAAGTTGCGCATCTGCGCGGTCATGTTGCCGAATCGGGTCGGCGTGCCGAAAATAATCGCATCGTAATCGGCGAGCTCGTCGATGGAGGCAATCGGCGCCGGCTGGTCCAGCTTGACGCCGATCGCCCGCGCCTTGTCTTCGGGGATGATTTCCGGCACGCGCTTGATCACCGCGTCCGCGCCATCCACCTGGTTTGCGCCTTCGGCCACGGCCTGCGCCATTTCCTCGATATGCCCGTACATGCTGTAATAGAGAACCAGCACTTTGATCATGATCAATCCTCCTTTTGGCGGTTTTTTTCAATCCACAACCCAGTATAGTTGCCCTTTTCGCAAGCATGGCGCTGCCGGGAACCACACGACCCGGTGGTGCCATGCTTAACGTGAAACTCGCGAAGCGAGACCTCGTCCCCTCTCCCGTCTCGCCAGAGCGAGCGGCTTCGCCGCCGCTCTCGGCGGGGATACTCCTTGCGGGTGCAGGGGGAGGGTTAGGGGTGAGGGAAACAGTCATGGACGCATCGTCGTTCATGGTTTGGGGCGGCGATGCGTCATGGCCGTTAGCCTGAATGTTTTTACCTGGATCGGCGATGTGGAACTTCATCGACAAGGAAATCTCGGCGGCAACCGGCACGGAATTTTTCGCGGCAACACGCAGTTCCGTCGGCGGTGGCTGCATCAATTCCACCTACCGGGTGGAGGATGATGCGCGGCGATTTTTCGTCAAGATCAACCGCGCGGAGCGCCTGCCGATGTTCGATGCAGAGGCCGAAGGCCTGCGCGAAATCGTTGCTGCCGGGGCGATTCGCGCGCCCCGTCCGGTGTGCGCTGGCATAGCGGCGGATTGCGCTTTCCTGGCGATGGAATACATCAATTTTTCCGCACCGGGGAAAGGGGCTGGAGAAGAGCTGGGGCGCAGGCTGGCCGCCATGCACCAGGTGGCCGGCCCGCGCCATGGCTGGCGCCTCGACAACACCATCGGCGCCACTCTCCAGGTCAATTCTCCGGCGGAGAACTGGGCGGAATTCTGGCGCGAACGGCGGCTCGGCCACCAGCTGGCGCTGGCCGCGCGCAACGGCTACCAGGGTGTGCTGCAGCGCCAGGGCGGACGCCTGCTGTCGAAGCTGGATGGGTTTTTCGCGGGTTATGCGCCGCCGCCTTCGCTACTGCACGGCGATTTGTGGGGCGGAAACTTCGGTTTCGATCGCGCCGGGGCGCCGGTCATTTTCGACCCGGCGGTTTATTACGGCGACCGCGAAACCGATCTCGCCATGACCGAGCTGTTCGGCGGTTTCCCGCCGTCATTTCATGCCGCTTACCGCGAGGCTTTCCCGCTTGATCCCGGTTATCGAGTGCGGAAGACGTTGTACAACCTGTATCACATCCTCAATCATCTCAATCTGTTCGGCGGCGGTTACCTGGGCGAGGCGGAGGGAATGATCGCGTTGCTGCTGAGTGAGGTGGGTTGAGCCAGCGGCGCTGGTCTCGCGACACCTGTCTGCGGCGCATCGTCACAGGTCGTGATTGTTGGAGGCCGCGCTGGGGGTAGGGCTCTTGTGTCTATTACGCGCAGCCATAGTCAGGCTGAAGCCTGACTCACAGGATAGAGATGCGTGACCCTATGGAGGAATTATGCCGTGGTATTGACGTTCTGCCCCAAATGCGGCGGCAGGTTGGCCGAAGAAGGTTTGGCCGGGTGCTGCGTCTCATCGGTTTGCGCTGCGGTTCGAGCGCCCGTTTCCAGCGCTTTTTTTAGTACCTGACTGTCTGCGCTGTCGCCGACCGCCTGGCCGGACAGTGGGCTGACCGTGGCTGCGCTGGAGATGTCCATGGCGAATTTCCTATATCGAAGAAGCAACGATTTAAATATAACACATACCCTGCACGCGCGGGCGTGAAACGGTATTTAATCATATGCTGATTCGTATAGTACATATGTACTAACTATCAGAAAAAACACGGGTTTTTTCAAAAAAAGCTTGCCAGTGACGAAAAAAATTCAGTATGCTTGCATCACCTACAGAAAACATTCCCGGCGCGAAGAAAATGCCCCGGAGGATGATCGAAACAGCGGAGAAGGAGATCGTGATGATGAAAAAACCAGCTCTTTTGTTTGTGCTTGTTGCCGGTTTGGGCGCGGCCAGTCTGGCAATGGCGGCCGAGGGAGGCAAGGAACCCGCCGGCCGCGTGCTGGCGTTCGACAAGGCGAAGGGAAATTGCCTGGCTTGCCATGCGATTCCCAACGATCCGAAGGCTGTATCGCCGGGTACCATCGGGCCGCCCTTCATCATGATGAAAGAACGCTTCCCGGACAGGGCCAAGCTGCGCGCCCAGATTTGGGATGCTACCATGGCCAACCCCAGGACCGCGATGCCGCCGTTCGGCAAGCACCAGATCCTGACGGAGCAGGAAATCGATCAGGTTGTCGATTATGTATTGAGTCTTTAACTTTTTAACGGGAGAACAAACGATGAACCAGTTGCGCAGAACATTTTTGAAAGGCACCAGTGCTGCCGGCACGGTCGCGGTGGCGATCGCGGCGGGCTTGCTCAAGCCCGGCCAGGTGATGGCCGCGGAATGGAACAAGGTGGCTTTCAACGCGACCACCACGGCGGACGCGATGAAGGGCGTCAGTGCCGCCGGCGCGGTCGAGAGCAAGGATATCCTGATCAAGGCGCCGGATATCGCGGAAAACGGCGCGGTAGTGCCGGTGGAAGTTACCAGCAAGATTCCGGGCACGACGTCGATCATGATTTTCGTGGACAAGAACCAGAACCCGCTGATCGCCGATTTCGAGCTGTCCAATGGCGCCGAACCCTATGTTTCCACGCGCATCAAGATGGCCAATACCTCCTTCGTCCGGGTAGCGGTCAAGGCGGGTGGCAAGGCTTACACCGCGGGCAAGGAAGTCAAGGTCACGATCGGCGGCTGCGGCGGCTGATCGAGACTGGATTGATTTGATTCCACCTAATTTTTACCAAGGATACGAACATGGCTGAAGGAATGAAAATTCGCGCGACGATGCAAGGCGATGTCGCCGACGTGAAGGCACTGATGAACCACATCATGGAAACCGGCTTGCGCAAGGATTCCAAAACCGGGCAATTGATTCCCGCCCACTTTATCAACCAGGTCACCGCCACCCTGAATGGCAAGACGGTGCTGGACGCCCAGTGGGGCGCGGCGGTCGCCAAGAACCCGTTCCTCGGCTTCAAGGTCAAGGGCGCCAAGGCCGGCGACAAGATCGTGATCAACGCCGTGGACAACCATGGCGAAAAAATCACCGGCGAAGCGACCGTAGCCTAGCAGCAAACTGGCCGGGCGCTTGGTCCGGCCAGGTTTTACCCCACAATTCCTATAGATTCCTGAGGAGGGAGCAATGATGAAACGGAGACTCACTGCTTTCCTGGCCGGCCTGCTGCTTGGCGCCAGCGTTGGTGCCCATGCCGGCCCTGCGGAAGAACGCAAGGCCATGCTCGACTATTACAAGCAGCGCCTGCCTGGCATCAAGCCTGGCGATTACGTCTATGGCGCCCTGGCCCTGAACCCAGACGCCAAGGATCAGTACGACAGCATCATGATTTTTCCGCCTTTTGTGAACGATGTGGACGAGGGCAGGAAGACATGGGAGAAGCCGTTCGCGAACGGCAAGCTGCTGGCCGACTGTTTTCCCGGCGGCGGCAAGAATGTCGCGGGCAACTATCCCTATTTCGACAACGCCGGCGGCAAGGTCGTGACGTTCGAGAACGCCATCAACGCCTGCCTGAAGGCGAATAACGAGGCGGAGCTCAAGTACGGCAGCCGGGAGATGGGACTATTGACCGCCTATGTCAAAAGCCTGTCGGACGGCATGAAGGTCAACGTCAAGGTGGAGGGGCCGGGCGCTCTCGCCGCCTACGAGAAGGGCAAGCAATTTTATTATGCCCGGCGCGGCCAGCTGAATTTCGCCTGCGCCACCTGCCATATCGATTATGTCGGCGCCTTCATCCGCAGCGAGCAGCTTTCGCCGATGATCGGCCAGGCCGCCCACTGGCCGGAATTCCGCGCCGGCACCGAGCTGTTCACGCTGCAAACCCGCTTCCGCCAGTGCAACAGCCAGGTGCGCGCCACACCGCTGGAATTCAACAGCGAAGAGTACAACAACCTGGAATACTTCCTCACCTACATGAGTAACGGCCTGCCGATGCAGACGCCGGTGTTCCGCAAATAAATTAACATCAGGCACGAGGCTGGTAGTCAGTCAACAGAACCAGCTCAGATGCGGGAGTCTTTGTGGGCACGGCTCTTGCGCCCTTTAGGGCGCAGCCGTAAATGTCAGGCTGAAGCCTGACCCACAGACCCCAACAATCTGGCGGGCCACCGGGGCGGTAGTCGCGTTCCCCGAGCCGCTCGTCTCGTGTCTCAAGCCTAACCTGGAGCCCATTCATGTCCATGAACCGTCGCGAATTCCTGCAAATTCTGGCCGTCGCCGCGGCCTCCGGCTTCGCCCTGAACAGCCGCTCGGCGCTGTCGGCGGGTAGCGCCGGCAGCTTCTACGACCTGCCCGCCTTCGGCAACGTGTCCCTGCTGCACTTCACCGATTGCCACGCCCAACTCTTACCGATCTATTTCCGCGAACCCAACGTCAACATCGGCCTCGGGGTCAGCCACAACCGCGCGCCGCACCTGATCGGCGAAAACTTGCTCAAGGCCTACGGCATCCGGCCCGGCACGGTCGAAGCCTACGCCTTCAGCTATCTCGATTTCGACAACGCTGCCCGCACTTACGGCAAGGTCGGCGGTTTTCCCCAGCTCGCCACGCTGGTGAAGAAAATCCGCGCCAGCCGGCCGGGATCGCTGCTCCTGGATGGCGGCGACACTTGGCAGGGATCGGGCACGGCGCTGTGGACCAAGGGGCAGGACATGGTGGACGCCGGCAAGCTGCTCGGCGTGGACGTCATGACCGGCCACTGGGAATTCACGCTGGGCGCGGAGCGGGTCAAGGAGATCGTTGACAACGACTTCAAGGGCAAGGTGGATTTCGTCGCGCAGAACGTCAAGACCAACGATTTCGGCGACCAGGTGTTCCAGCCCTACGTCATCAAGCACATCAACGGCATCCCCGTCGCCATCATCGGCCAGGCCTTCCCCTACACGCCCATCGCCAACCCGCGCTACATGACCCCGGACTGGAGCTTCGGCATCCAGGACGAAAACATGCAGAAGCAGGTGGACGAAGTGCGCGCCAAGGGCGCCCAGGTGGTGGTGGTGCTGTCGCACAACGGCATGGACGTGGACCTCAAGATGGCCAGCCGCGTCCGCGGCATCGACGCCATTCTCGGCGGCCACACCCACGACGGCGTGCCCGCCCCGGCCATCGTCAAGAACGCCGGCGGCCAGACGCTGGTGACCAATGCCGGTTCCAACGGCAAGTTCCTCGGCGTGCTCGACCTGGACGTCAAGAACGGCAAGGTCGCCGGTTTCAAGTACAAATTGCTGCCCGTCTTCTCCAACCTGATCGAGCCGGACGCGGACATGGCGGCGCTGATCCAGAAAGCACGCGCGCCGTACCAGGCCAAGCTGAGCGAGAAGCTGGCCGTGACCGAGGGCACGCTGTATCGCCGCGGCAACTTCAACGGCACCTTCGACCAGCTGATCCTCGACGCGCTGATGGAGGTGAAAGGCGCCGATGCGGCCTTCTCCCCCGGCTTCCGCTGGGGCACCTCGCTCCTGCCGGGCGAGGCCATCACCATGGAGCACGTGATGGACCAGACTGCGATCACCTATCCCTATACCACGCTGACCGAAATGAGCGGCGAAACCATCAAGACGATCATGGAAGACGTTTGCGACAACCTGTTCAACGCCGACCCCTACAAGCAGCAGGGCGGCGACATGGTGCGCGTCGGCGGCATCAGCTACACCTGTGACCTGCGCCAGGGCTTCGGCAAGCGCATCGGCCACATGACCCTCAAAGGCAAGCCGGTCGATCCGCACAAGACCTACAAGGTGGCAGGCTGGGCGCCGGTGGCCGAAGGCGCGACCGGCGAGCCGATCTGGGATGTGGTGGCGGGCTACTTGCGCGACAAGAAAACGATCACGCCGCGCAAGCTCAACCTGCCCAAGCTGATTGGAGTGGACGGCAACGCCGGGATTGCGTAAACAACCAGGCCGTAGGATGCGGTGAGGCACGAACCGCATCGTTCGCGATTGATGCGGTTCGTGCCTCACCGCATCCTACAGGTAGACGTCGGGCTCCGTGCCCGACCTACCCTTCCGCAACCGGCCATTCCACCCGTGCTTCCAGCCCGCCCTCGCGCCGGTTCGCCAGGATGAACTCCCCACCGTGCAGCCGCGCGATGCGCTCGACGATCGCCAGCCCCAGCCCGGTATTCCCCTTGCCGCCGCTACGGGCGGCGTCGAGCTGGGTAAAAGGCTGCTTCATCCGTTCCATCTCGACTTCGGGTATGCCCGGCCCGTGGTCGATCACGCTCAAGGCGATTTTACCCGGCGTGCTCGATATCCTCACCTCGACCGGTTCTGCGCCGTAGCGCAGGGCGTTGTCGATCAGGTTGCCGAGCAGGCGCTGCATGGCGGTCGGCTTGATCCTGACCGGCGGCAATGGCGCGAGATCGGTTTTGATTACATGCCCGAGCCGGCGGTAACGTTCGCAAACACCGTCGATCATTTCACTGACATCCACCAGTTCCTCCGCCTCGTTGCCGCTGTCGCGCACGAACGAAATGAACTGGCCGACGATCCGGTCGATGTCCTCGATATCCTGGATCATGCCGCCGCGCAGCGAAGCGTCGCTCATCATCTCGGTGCCGAGGCGCAGCCGCGCCAGCGGCGTGCGCAGATCGTGCGAGACGCCCGCCAGCAGGAGCGCCCGGTCGGCATCCAGTTTTCTCAGGTCTTCCGCCATGCGGTTGAAGTTACGGCTCAGATTGCGCACTTCTGCCGGGCCGGTGACTTCCACCGGCGCGGGCTCTTCGCCCCGGCCCAGAGCGCTGGCTGAAACCGCGAGCTGGCGCAGCGGGCGGTTGATGCGCCAGACCACCAGAAACGCGCTGCCGACGGCCACGCCGACCAGGCCGAATATCACCCAGATCAGTTTCCAGGGCGTTTCGATTTCGAAGCGGCTGGTGGGGTAGCCCACCCAGTAATCCTCATTGGCGGCGCGAAACTTCACCCACAGGGTCGGGCGCTCCCCGCGCTGGAACCGCACCTCGGTGTCCGGGCCGAGAACCGGCCTCAGCCGTCTGGCGATTCTTCGCGTGAACGGCGGGCCGGGTTCCGACACGGAAGGGGAGAATTGCGCGGCCGGGAACAGCGGCGCCGTGGCATCCTGCTGCAATTTTTCCACCAATACCCGGCGCTGCGCCGGGTCGAGCGCCTCCAGCGCCAGCGTCATCGAGCGCGCATGGCTGGTGACGATTTCCGCCACGCGCTGCGACACCAGTCCGCTGCGATGCTGCCGGAACAGCCCCACCGTGACGATCTGGCTGCCGAGCATCACCAGCACGATCAACAGCGCGATGCGGCCGAACAGGGTGTCGGGCAACAGCTTCATCGTGATGACGCCGGTAGGTGCGAATTCATTCGCACATGACGCATCGATTGTGCGAATGAATTCGCACCTACAAATTTTACGTTCACTGCTTCTGCCCGTTGGGGACGAAAACGTAGCCGAAGCCCCACAGCGTCTGGATATAGCGCGGGCTGGCGGGGTCGGCTTCGATCAGCCGGCGCAGGCGGGAAACCTGCACGTCGATGCTGCGGTCGAACGCATCGTAGGCGCGGCCGCGGGTGAGCTCCAGCAGGCGTTCGCGCGACATGGATTTCATCGGATGGGACGCCAGCACCAGGAGCAGCGCGAATTCCCCGCTGGTCATCGGCACCGGCTCGCCGCGCCGGGTCAGGGTGCGCGTCGAGGGTTCCAGCACGAATTCGCCGAAGGCGATCGGCGCGCCGCTTTCCACCGGCGCGCTGGCCGGGGCGCCGGAACGGCGGCGCAGGACGGCATGGATGCGCGCGACCAGTTCGCGCGGGTTGAACGGCTTGGGCAGGTAGTCGTCGGCACCCATCTCCAGGCCGATGATGCGGTCGATTTCGTCGCCCTTGGCGGTGAGCATGATGATCGGGATATCCTCGCCCGCGCCGCGCAACCGGCGGCAAATCGCCAGGCCGTCTTCGCCGCCGGGCAGCATCAGGTCGAGCACCACCAGGTCGGGACGATTGCGCTCCAGCCGCTTGTCCAGCCCCGCGCCGCTTGGTTCCGCTCCGACCTCGAAGCCTTGCTCCGCGAGGTAGCGCAGCAGCAGTTCGCGCAGGCGCAGATCGTCGTCGATCACCAGGATTTTCGTCTTGTTCGCTGTCATGGGTTCAAGTCTACCGTCAAACAAATGGGCGACGAAGCGCTTTGTTGCAGAATGTTGCCGCGAGATGCTGAAATAACAAATTCTTACAATTTCCCCTGGCACCGCAATAAACGGGAAACGGATAATCGCCAGTATGCGAACTGTTGTTAGGCCGCGCTAACCGGTTTTGTGGATGGTTTTTGTGGGTACGGCTTTAGCCGTACAAGTCAGGCTACGCCCTAAAGGGCACAAGAGCCTGACCCACAACTCAAAAATGGCTGCGGGCCGACTCTCTTATCACCCATTCATTATCAGGAGAAAGCCATGAAAGCATTTAAAATTTCCGTACTGGCCGCGGCGTTGTTGATCGGAGCCGGTGTCGCCGTCGCGGATGCGGGCAAGTACGGGCCGGAAGGCGGCCCGATGATGGCCGGCATGGAAAAGGTCCATACCCAGCTCAAGCTGAACCCCGAGCAGGAAGCCGCCTGGAAAGCGGCCCAGGAGAAATCGCGCGCGGTCATGCAGCAGTCGCGCGAATCCCACCGCAAAATGCACGAAGCCATGAAGCAGGAATTGGCGAAGAGCGAGCCGGATTTCGCCGCGGTCGCCAGAATCTCCGACGAGACCCAGGAAGGTAATCTCAAGGCCCGGCATGAGGCCCGCGATCAATGGCTGAAACTCTATGCCACCTTTACGCCCGAACAGAAGCTCGTCGCGCGGGATTTCATGCGGGAGCGGATGGCGCGGATGGATAAAATGGGGGACAAGATGCAGGAAAGGTTCCAGCGCGGGGCGCATCGCCAAGCTGATTAGCCATCGTTCCGGCGTTGAATTTTCACGTCATTTCCACGGGAATCCATACCGCTCAAATACGCTTATGGATTCCCGCCTGCTTTGCGCAGCGACAATTAATCAGCCTTCAGGCGGCATTGCCAAGTTAAAACCTTGTCATCTTTGCTGTCGATGCGCATCACTTCCACATCCTGTTACAATTTCAGACTAGGGAGTTTGAGAGCGGGAAAATGGAGAGTGTGGTGGCGAACTTGGAGAACTGGGTAAATTTAATCGCGATTTTGTGGCCAGGTTGCGAGGTTTGTCGTGGATAAAAACGCCAACATCGTCTGGCATCATGCCACTATCACCCGCGAGCGCAGGGAAAAGCTGAACGGCCATCGCAGCGCGATCATCTGGTTTACCGGCTTGTCGGGCTCCGGCAAATCGACCCTGGCGCATGCCGTCGAAGAAAAATTGCATTTGATGGGCTGCCGGACATTCGTATTCGACGGCGACAACGTGCGCCACGGCTTGTGCAGCGATCTGGGCTTTTCCGAGCGAGACCGCGAGGAGAATATCCGCCGCATCGGCGAGATGTCCAAGCTCTTCATAGAGGCTGGCGTGATCGCGCTGACCGCCTTCATTTCACCATTCCGCGCCGACCGGCGCAGAGTCAGAAGCCTGGTGGCATCGGGCGATTTCATCGAAATCTACTGCCGCTGCCCGATCGAGATATGCGAAGAGCGCGATGTGAAGGGGCTCTATCGAAAGGCCCGTGCCGGCGAGATCAAGAATTTTACTGGGATTTCTTCTCCTTATGAGGAGCCGGTGCAGCCGGAATTGTCCATTGATACGGGCAGTATGCCGCTTGATCAATGTGTCGATCAGGTTGTCAGTTATTTGCAGGATCATGGGGTGATTCGGAAGCCGTGATGAGTTCAGAGGTTCTTAACCCGCTGAGAATATTCGCCGATATCTGGCAACATCGCTATCTGCTTGGCCAACTCATCAAACGGGATGTTCTATTGCGCTATCGGGGCGCAATGTTCGGTGTGTTGTGGATTTTTCTTAGCCCGTTATTGATGCTGGGTATTTTTTCGTTTGTGTTCGGCCATATTTTTCAAGCTCGCTGGCCCCAGCAGCAGGAAGGGTTGCCCTTCTGGCTGATCCTGTATAGCGGCCTGATAATATTCAATATCTTTGCCGAGGCCGTATCGCGTTCGCCCTCCGCAGTACGCAGCTATCCCAGCTACGTAAAGAAAATCATCTTTCCCGTGAACATTCTGCCTCTGGTTCCTCTTGGGGCAGGGCTGGTGCATGGCGCATTCAATTTTCTTGTTCTACTGGCGGCGCTGGCCTGGACGGGCAATCTGCATGGGCCAATACTGCTCTTCCCCTTCCTGCTTATTCCTGTTTTGCTGCTCGCTTTGGGCTTTTCGTGGTTTCTCGCCGCTTGGGGGGTGTTCATCAAGGACATGACCCAGATCGTGCCGCTGTTTGTGCAGATGCTGATGTTCTTGTCGCCCGTGTTCTACCCGGTGAGCGCTGTGCCCGAAGCCCTGCGCCCCATCTATTTGCACAACCCGCTTGGCGCAGTGATAGAGGCGGGACGGGCTGGCGCCCTGGGAATGTCGATTGCCTGGGCGCCCTGGATTACAGCGCTGGCTATTGGTTTGGTATCCGCCATGCTGGGCTATGCCTTCTTTCAGCACAGCCGAGAGGAATTTGCCGATGCTCTTTGATGTAAAATCGTTTAGCACTGATGTGGCTATTATTCGAGGAAGATCATGCTAAGCCCGGAACATATCTCGGAAGCCGCACAGCGCCTGATTGCGCAAGCTGCCACGCCAGTCAATGTCATACTGTTTGGTTCCTATGCCAGCGGAGAGGCTGACGACACTTCCGACTTGGATCTGATGGTCTTGGAATATGATCTCCCAGATAAGGCTGCGGAATACCTCCGCCACAAAGGCGCCATTGGCCGTGTAGGCGTTGGCGGCGATATTCTGTTGCTATCGCCGCAGCGTGAAGACGCCGAAATCACTGGAAACGGCGGCACCAAAAACGATGGCTGACAACATCGCCATTTCGGTCCAGAACCTCACCAAAAAATACCGTATTTTCGGCCACCCCGGCGACCGCATCAAACAGGCCCTAGCATTTGGCCGGGTCCGCTTTCATCGCGAATTCACCGCCTTGCAGGATGTTTCCTTTGAAATAAAAAAGGGGGAAACAGTCGGCATCATCGGGCGGAATGGATCGGGCAAGAGCACTTTACTGCAGCTTATCTGTGGCATCCTCAAGCCAACAACTGGCACCGTGCAGGTCAATGGACGTATCTCCGCCTTGCTGGAACTAGGAGCTGGCTTTAATCCGGAATTCACGGGGCGGGAGAATGTTTATTTCCAGGGCGCGTTGATGGGACTGAGTAAGGAAGAGATGGCCGCGCGTTTTCCTGACATTGCTTCCTTTGCCGATATTGGCGAGTTCATAGATCAGCCGGTACGGACGTACTCAAGTGGCATGTTCGTTCGGCTGGCATTTTCAGTTATGGCGAATATTGATGCGGAAGTATTAATCATTGATGAGGCGTTATCTGTCGGGGATGCAGCATTTACACAGAAATGCATGCGCTTCCTTGTGAACTTTCGGCAACATGGCACCGTAATATTTGTCAGCCACGACCTTGCCAGCATTGCCGCATTTTGTGACCGCGCGGTGTGGCTAGACAAGGGGAAACTCCACGCTATTGGAAGTGCAAAAGAGGCTTGCGAGGCCTATCTTTCCTCTATGCTCGGCGTTCCTCATAGAGAGAAAGTGGTTGCTCCGATAATAACTGAATGCCTTGCCGATCAGCGGCAGCAGTTGATGAATTGCAGCATATTGCGAAATGATCTCGAGGTTTTTTGTTTTGATCCTACGGTTGACGCGGCGGGATCTGGGCGCGCTCAAATTACCGATGTTTATCTGGCAAACGATGAAGGAGAGCGATATGGATGGGTAGTGGGAGGGGAACTGGCTACACTCACTATTTGTGCTAAAGTTTTTGAAAATTTGGCTTCGCCCATTCTGGGGTTTGTGGTCAAAAACCGGTTGGGGCAGGCGCTATTTGGGGATAATACCTATTTGAGCTATGCCGATGCCCCACTGACTATAGAAAAAGAGGGGCTGATGGAAGCTCGCTTTCGTTTTCGCATGCCAAGACTGCCTGTTGGCGGTTACACCATCACGGCGGCTATTGCTACCGGAACTCAAACACAATGGGTTACGCATTATTTACTTCATGAGGCTCTTGCTTTTGAATCCCACTCTAGCAGCATTGGCCAATCTCTAATGGGTCTACCTATGCTGGATATTACCCTGACTGCACACTGCAAGAATGAAACCGCTTACTGACCTTCCTTGGACAGGTGAACGCTTCGTCCCTGGAGTGCAAGGAGAAACCGCACTGGAGCATTTGCATCGTTATGCATTGGCGCAATTGCTTGCACCTGGAAAACGTGTATTGGACATAGCCTGCGGGGAAGGTTATGGAAGCCGACTGCTGGCTGAAAAAGCCGTTTTGGTTATAGGGGTGGATCTCGATGCTACGGCGGTGATTCATGCCAAGGAAAAATATTCCCTTCCCAACTTAAAGTTTATTCAAGGGGACTGTACCTCCCTTCCGCTAGATGACCAAAGCATCGATTTGGTTGTCAGTTTTGAGACGCTCGAGCACCATTCTGAACATGATGCAATGATGTCTGAGTTGTATCGCATACTCTCACCGACTGGCGTATTAATCATCTCAACTCCAGATCGGCAGCATTATTCTGACGAGCGCAACTATAGCAATCCCTTCCATGTGCGCGAACTGTATGCTAGCGAATTTCGTCAACTAATTCAGCGTTATTTCGCTTATGCTGATTTTTATGGTCAACGTGTTGTTTATGGTTCTCTGGTTGCCCCTCTTACAGGGAAAGTCGAGTTCACCTCGTTCTCTGGCGATTGTAATCGTTTGGCAGGAAGCCCAAGTGTTATGGTGCCATTGTATTTGGTCGCGGTTGCTTCTCGCCATACGCTGCCAGCCATTCCTTCCAGTCTTTTCGACGATACCCTTGCGTTGGTTCTTGAAACGAACGCACTGCGCCAAGCGTTGGCAGAGACTAAGTTTGAGCTAAACACGGTGTACGGTTCGATTTACTGGCGTATCACGGCCCCTTTACGGTTTTTGCGTAAGGGAATAAAGCGGATAACCGGAATCTAAGTGTTGCTCCGACTTTTCTCCCATCCTGTTTTCCGACCTACTGGAAGCTGTCCCATATGCGGAGGCATGGCGTTTGAACAGCGTACAGTGCTATGGAGCGAGCTGATAGCTGAATGGCAATTGACCAATGACGAAGTGGCCTACATTGAGCGGCAGCAGGGGCATATCTGTGTCGCCTGCCAGTCCAACTTGCGCAGCCGAACTCTAGCCGCAGCACTTCTGGATTATTTCGGCTTTACAGGAAATTTGCGTGAATTTTGCATGGCCTCGCGCCAAGCCAGGTCCTTTCGACTACTGGAACTGAACGAAGCCGGCAGTCTTTCTTCTTGGCTGAGCCACTTTCGGCGTCATACCTTGGCCAGTTATCCCGAGGTTGACATGCAAGCTCTTCCGTATCATAGCGAAAGCTGGGAGATTATTCTTCATTCCGATGTATTGGAGCATGTTCCCAACCCACTGCAAGGATTGCGGGAGTGCCACAGGATTCTGGTTACCGGCGGAGTTTTGATTTATACCATACCAATTGTCTTCGGCCGGCTTACGCGAACTAGGCAAGGCTTGACCCCCAGCCATCATGGAGCGCCAGGGCAATCGCAGCAGGACTGGATGGTGCAAACAGAATATGGTGCAGATTTTTGGCGTCAGCCTATCGAAGCGGGTTTCAAGAAAATCAGTATATTTACCCTGGATGGCCCTGAATCATTGGCATTGGTATGCGAGAAATAGTCTGCGCTATAAAATACTCAAGTTCCGCGTATATTTTGCATAGGGCTTATATGGAATGATTGCAGAGTGCGAGAACCTTATTATTAATAGACCCATCCTGTCCGTTCATACACCAAAAACTGCAGGAACGACTCTGCTTCACCTCCTTAAAAGAACTGTCGGTTCCGCCGCGGTACTGGTTGATAATGCAGATGACCCGTGCAATCCAGCAAGCCCGCGTAATCTGGATCCCGAGGGATATTTTTCCAACCCGGTAACTCCTCCGCCGGAGTTTATGGTGGTTCATGGACATTTTCATATCCATAAGTACTCAGCGCTACACCCCGCTTTCCGGATGACATTCCTGCGAGACCCGGTCGATACAATGCTTTCGATCCATACGTTCTGGCAGACATTCGGTTATGGACATAACGCTTTACATGACTACTTTCTGAAAAATAAACTCAACGTTCTTGAAATGGCCCGGCTGCCGATATTGCGACATATGTTGTCTCATCACTATTTCGGTAATGTAAATATGCGTATGTTCGATTTTATCGGTTGTTTTGAAACGTTCTCCAAAGATATGGAAGTGCTTTCGTTAAAACTAGGGATTCCAATTGTGGCCGATGTGCACCTAAATCGAATAAATAAAGAGAAGCAATCTGACGAGTCGGAATGCAACGCAAAAACAAGGACCATGTTGCGCGATATTTTGATTGATGACTCGAGATTTTATGAAAATACCGTTTCAAGGGGGTAAGAGGATTCGTGCCTAATCGCAAGCGACGCCATTGAGGCGCAGGAGCGGCCGGTTAGGCATAAATGGATGCTATGAGCAGCTTGTTGATATCTACTTTTAGATTGCTTTCTCGACCACGCCAGCTCATCGAGCTCGTCACTGATTGGCGGATGAGGCGCACCTTTTACTATCTCAGTACCGGTCAGTACAGAATCGTCATATCCCGCATCAAGCGGCTGATCATGAATGAGTACTATGGTCGAATGAGGCGATTTCCCCAGCTTATGGCGCCCATCGACCTTTCCATCCCCCTGGCTTTCCCTTCCATGGAAAACCCGGAAATTTCCATCATCATTCCGGTCTATAACCAGGTTGGCTACACTCACCGCTGCCTGGCCTCGATCCAGGCCAGTTCTGGCCGTTACAACTTTGAGATCATAGTCGTCGACGATTGCTCCAGCGATGCTACACGGGAGGTAATGCAACAGGCGAAGAACCTGCGGTTGGTTACCAACGAACACAACTTGGGCTTCATACTTTCCTGCAACAAGGGAGCAGCCTTGGCGCGCGGAAAATATTTGTTATTTTTGAACAACGATACCTACGTTTTGCCGGGCTGGATGGATGAGCTACGTGGAACCTTTGATCTATTTCCCGAAGCGGGTCTGGTAGGGTCCAAGCTGCTATTTCCCAACGGCGTCCTTCAAGAGGCAGGGGGCATCATCTGGTCCGACGCCTCAGGATGGAATTTTGGTCGCAACGACGACCCGGAAAGCCCTAAGTACTGCTATCTGCGGGAAGTGGATTACTGCTCCGGAGCCAGCATCATGGTGCCGAAACAACTGTTTCAGGACTTAGGCGGCTTTGATGCTCGCTTCGTGCCCGCCTACTTTGAGGACGCAGATTTGGCGTTCGCCATGCGAAGCGCCGGCTACAAGGTGTTCTGCCAGCCGTTGTCACAAGTAGTACATTTCGAGGGGGTCAGCTCGGGTACCGATACTTCCAAGGGAGTCAAAGCCTATCAAGTGACCAACCGTCAGAAATTCCTCGCCAAGTGGGGGGCGGAACTGTCCCAACATCGCTTGCCTGGCCATGACGCGGAACAGGAAAAAGAACGTGGAGTGGCGGGCCGCATCCTGGTTCTTGACAACTGCATACCTATGCCTGATCGGGACGCTGGTTCGGTCACGGCCTTCTTCTTTATGCAAATTTTCCGCCGGTTGGGCTACAAGGTGACCTTTATCCCCGCCGCCAACTTCGCCCAGCTAGAGCCCTACACCTCGGCTTTGCAACGCATTGGCGTGGAATGTCTGTACGCCCCCTACGTCACCAGTGTCACCCGACATCTACGCCGCCATGGTCGTGACTACGATTTCGTGTTGCTATACCGGGTGGACAATGCCGCACAGTATTTGAAGCCGGTGCGCCGGTATTGCCCGTCGGCACGGGTGATATTCGACACCGTCGACCTTCACTTCCTGAGGGAGCAACGCCAGGCAGAGGTTGAGCGCTCGGCCAGCTTGCTGCGCAAGGCAAACAAGACCAAGGCCAGGGAACTTCATGCCATGGAGGCGGCGGATTGCACCATCGTGCTGAGCGAAGAAGAGCGCAAACTGTTGCATGTCGAAAACCCCGCCCTGGAGTTGAGTGTTGTTCCCCTGTTGCTGGAAATTCCTGGCTGTCGCCAGGATTTTGCCCACCGGCAGGACATTCTGTTCATTGGGGGTTTCATGCACAAGCCGAACGTGGACGCCGTGCTTTTCTTCGGCCGCGAAATCTGGCCCCTGCTACGCCGCGAGCTGCCTGATCTGGAGTTCTTTGTCATCGGCAGCGACCCGCCCCCTGAGGTGCGGTCTCTGGACGGCAACGGCATCCATATCGTCGGTTACACGGAAAAACTGGCGCCCTATTTCGACCGCTGCCGTCTGTCAGTCGTTCCCTTGCGCTATGGTGCCGGTATCAAGGGAAAAATTGGTACCAGCCTCAGCTTCGGCGTTCCCAGCGTGGCCACCTCGCTCGCAGTTGAGGGCATGGGCCTTGAAGACGGCGAAAACGTCCTTCTCGCCGATGGTGCGGAGCCCTTTGCGGATGCCGTCGCCCGCTTGTACCTGGATGAAACCCTATGGAATCGACTATCTGCAGGAGGGTTGGAATTCGTTTCCCGGCACTATTCTTTGGAGGCTGGCCAGCAACGGCTACGCACCATTCTGGAGCGTCTGGATGCCAAGCGTTCTCCGTCAAGGATGAGCATGGCCTCTCTTCGCTCAGGGAAAAATACTGAAATGCCGCCCCTGCATCTGAAAATGGTGGCGTCCGGTGCGGAGTACGACGAATATCGCTTTCTGATGGCGGACGAGTATGCCCGGCGCGAAGCCCTTGAGTTTTCCTTGGTCAAGGAGGGCAAACTCAGCTTTAAAACTGCGGTGCAGTTGCTGGTGAACCCAAAACTCCTGATCAAGGGCGGTACGCCCCGTTTTGAGATTGCTGCATCCTGTTATGTCTGTGGAAGACAATCCCATTTCCTGAGCGATTTTCAGTATGGGGCAGTGGAGAAAGAAGGCGTGAGGATGCCCAACTGGCGGGAACGGTTGGTGTGCCTTGGGTGCAATCTCAACAACCGCATGCGTGCCGCTATCCAATTGTTCGAACTCGTGGGCTCGCCTACGCTTGATAGCAGAATTTATGTAACCGAACAGGTCACACCCCTTTACGAGTGGCTGCATGGTCATTATGCATTAACGGTCGGGAGCGAGTACTTGGGGGAATCCAGGCCTTGGGGTAAAACCAACTCATATGGTGTGCGAAACGAGAGCATCACGCACTTGACGTTCCCTGATAACAGTTTCGATTACATCCTGTCATTTGATGTGTTCGAGCATGTGCCTGACTATGCCAAAGCTTTTCAGGAGTGTCTGCGTTGCCTCAAATCGGGCGGCATGCTGATGTTTACTGTTCCTTTTCGACTGGATTCCCCAGCGCATTTGGTGCGTGCAAGATTGACCGGGAATGGCGATGTGGAGCATCTGCTTCCCGCCGAATATCATGGCGACCCCCTGAGTTCGCAGGGCTGCTTGTGTTTCCGTCACTTCGGTTGGGAATTGCTGGACGAATTGCGGGCAATCGGCTTCGTTCGGGTCGCTGCTTATCTTTATTGGTCAGATAAACTTGGCTATTTGGGCGGTGAACAGGTGGTCTTTGCAGGATTCAAAGCATGAGTGCGTTCGTGGACGAGCGCTTCGGGCCCTTGTTGGGAGAATCGGTCTGGCACACCGTCACTGTCGACCCTACCCTGCAGGAGGTGAGTGACCGCCATTTTTACTCCGTCCGCGATATCCTGATGCGGCACGGGCAACATCTTCCCTCGGCCCCGCAAATCCTGGAAGTCGCGGCTTACGCCCATACCACCGGTTATGTCCTGGCTCAACGCCTGGAAGCCCGCTCCACCCTGCTTGATGTCTCGGCCAGCACTCTCAAGTTGGGGCGCCAAAACGCTCGCCAACAGGGGCTGCCGCTCGACCGGACACGCCTGATCGCGGCAGATTTCCATACGCTGCCGTTTGAGGATGGGCAATTCCACATCGTGTACATTTGCTCCGCCCTTCACCATACCTGGAACTGGCAGCAAGTGCTCGCCGAACTCATCCGCGTACTGGCGCCAGGCGGTTTGTTGCTCTTGGAGAATGAACCGTGTCGGCGGGAGTTCTGCTGCTACCGTTTCCGAACCAACCGCCTTAATAACTTTACCCCTTTAGAAACCAAGCTGGACCAGCTAGGTATCGTCAGAACGGTTGCCGAGCCTTACTTGGGCAGCCGCCCGGAAACCCTGTTCGGCATGGTGGAAAATCAGGCCATCCCTCTGGACGAACTGAAACGAGCGGTCGAGAACTCATGCCGCCTGCTCGAATTTTCCGTCGCGCCGGAAGTTTGCATGGGCTCATTAGAGCAAGAAATGCTCGAGCATCGCACCATGGACACCGACAAACTTGCTGTGTGGCTTTCATCCAGACTGGACGGGCTTTTGTCTCAAGCACTTCCATTTCTGAGGGAAACGGAAAAAGGATTGGGTTTTTCCCTGCCGGAAAAAAATGAAGTTGCTACCCTATGCAATCGCGCCGCTGAACTGCTGACGAGCCTTCCTGTGCCACCAACACCTGGTTTTCGACAACGGGCCGTCGCATTATTGCTCCGTCTGGCGCGAGTACGCAGGAAGCTTCTTCGATACTTGGCGTTGTTTCCTCTGCCCGCTATTCGTAACCGCCTAACTCATGTCATGAGCGTGCCAGCGGCGCTACAAAACCAGGTCGCGAGAGCCGTGAGTTTCACAGACGACCCCTACAGGGAAGGATTGGCGCAACTATTCGGCGGAAGCGTCAAAATCGTTGCCCGGAAATCTGGAGATACAGTAGGCCTCCCGGAAGGAAGGCTGCAAGCTTCATATCAGGAAAAAGAGGGGGTGGTGCTCGGCTTCGAGCCGGACATGCTGCGCCTTCTGGGGCAGTGCAGCTCTTTTTTTCCTGATCTGCAAAGCTCACCAGAAGAGGACGTGCGTCTTATTTTCCCAACAGAGGATTGGATCATTGAAACATCATCTCCTGGGAAAGCCATCCAGGGGGTCCTGCCTGAAGAGTGGGTCGAAAAAAGTGCAGAACGCGGCATTCGCACATTGATTTCGCGTTCGGACATGGGAAGAATTCAGTTCCACCTTCTTCCTGGTCGCTCTCTGATTTTACTTCGTTGTCATGGGGCTTATCGCGACCAGCCGTACCGCATCTTGTTGCTTGTGCGGGGGCAGGAGCTGGCCCGGATGGACGTCCATCAGTCCGAGTCCTTCATCTTGGCGGGTATAGCGGAAATAGGAGAGCCTTCCAGCAGCGGCATTTCGCTCAGGATGGTTGCGTTGGACGGAGGGTCGGCGCCGTCTTGCGCTCGCGTGTCGCTCACCTATGCCAGCGCGATCAGCCTTTAAAGATGGCCATATTCCTAGTTGGTAAAAGTGGTTTTATTGCCGCCCGGTTGGCGGCTAGGTTGCATGGTCTCGATCATTTGTTTTTTACCTCATCTCGTGGCGATGGCGGCGCGCAGCCATTGGATCTGGCACACCCCGAGATTTTCGATTTTGACGCGGTGAAAAATGGAGACCGGGTATTAATGCTCGCCGCGGTTTCGTCGCCGGATATTTGCCAGAATGATCTCGCCTATGCACGTTCCGTGAATGTGGACGGAACAATTCGCTTCGTTGGCAATTGCCTGAAGCGGGGTGCACGGGTAGTATTTTTCTCTAGCGACACGGTGTATGGTGGAGGCGGCCCATTTGACGAATTCAGCCCCTGCCGTCCGATTGGTTCCTATGCCGAAATGAAGCACGAGGTGGAAAGCCGCTTCCAGGGGAAATCCGCCTTCAAGACATTGCGGCTGTCCTACGTAATGTCACTGGACGATAAATTTACCTCCTATTTGCATCATTGCTCCGCCAGTGGCGAAGAAGCCAATGTGTTCCACCCTTTACGGCGTCGCGCCGTGCATATCGACGATCTGGCCGATGCCGTCGCCGCTGTTTGTCAGAATTGGGACAGCCTCGACTTTTCCGTGCTCAACGTTGCCGGTCCAGAACTGCTGTCCCGGGTGGATATGGCCGAATTGTTCCAAAGCATCGACCCTCGCCTTCATTTTCGGGTCACAGAGCCGGGACAGGAGTTTTTCGCCGCTCGGCCGCAGACAATCGACATGGGATCGTGCTATCTTTCCACCTTGCTGGGCCGCGAACCGCGCACGTTGCGGGAAGCCCTGGCAAAGGAATTGAGCCTTCAGGATGCCAAGCATGACCGTTAAAAAAGCTTTGATAACCGGGGTCACCGGCATGGTCGGTTCCCACTTGGTGGACTATTTGCTGGAGCACACCGATTGGGATATTTACGGCATGTGCCGCTGGCGCAGTCCGCTAGACAATTTATCCCATCTGATTCCCCTGGTTAATGCCAACCGCCGGGTGTTCCTGCTTTACGGCGATCTGCGGGACTATCTGTCGGTCAACGACGTAGTGCAGAAATCCAGGCCCGACTATGTATTCCATCTCGCTGCCCAGAGCTATCCCCGCACCAGCTTCGAATCTCCTCTTGATACTCTCGATACTAATATCCAGGGTACGGCCCATGTGCTGGAGTCCATGAGACTGAACCAGATAGACGCTACTGTTCACGTTTGCGCCTCCTCTGAAGTGTTTGGCCGGGTGCCAAGGGAGAAGCTGCCCATTGACGAGGAATGCACGTTCCACCCTGCCTCCCCCTACGCCATCTCCAAGGTGGGCACCGACCTGTTGGGGCGCTATTATGCCGAAGCGTATGGCATGAAGGTGATGACCACTCGAATGTTCACCCACACGGGTCCGCGACGGGGCGATGTGTTCTCCGAATCCACTTTTGCCAAGCAGATCGCCCTGATCGAGGAAGGCCTGATCCCGCCGGTGGTGAAAACTGGAAACCTGGATTCCCTACGCACATACGCCGATGTGCGTGACGCGGTGCGGGCATATCACATGCTGGTTACCGTCAATCCAATACCCGGGGAGTACTACAATATCGGCGGCAGCTACTCATGCAGCATTCGCGACATGCTCAACACTTTAATTGGCATGTCTTCCGCCCGCGACCGCATTACCGTCGAGACAGACCAGGCTCGCCTGCGTCCCATCGATGCTGATCTGCAAGTGCCGAATATTGAAAAATTCACCCGCCACACCGGGTGGAAGCCGGAAATTCCCTTCGAAAAGACCATGGCGGATTTGCTCGACTACTGGCGGGAAAATGTCCATGGCGAGCGCCACTTTCTTACCCGCTGAAGCGGACTCCACGGCCCAACCATGATTATCCGCTCCCGCGCTCCCCTTCGCCTCGGCCTGGCTGGAGGCGGGACGGATGTCTCGCCGTTTTGTGACCTACATGGCGGCTACATTCTCAACGCTACCATCGATAAGTACGCCTACACCATCATCGAAACCAACGAAGAAGAACGGGTGCGCTTCATTGCGGCAGACCAAGGCAAGACTTGGGAGGGTGGCACGCAATCATTTTTTGAACCAGACGGCACCCTGGACCTTCACAAAGGGGTATACAACAGCATCATTACCCGTTTCAACGATGGCCGGCCCATCGGTCTGACCCTCACCACCTTCACCGACGCGCCGCCAGGATCGGGCCTCGGCTCCTCCTCTACCTTGGTAGTGGCGATGGTAAAAGCTTTTGCTGAGCTCCTGAACCTGCCTTTGGGCGAATATGAGATCGCCAATTTGGCCTATGGCATAGAGCGCATCGACATCGGCCTCAACGGCGGAAAGCAGGATCAGTATGCCGCCACCTTCGGCGGTTTCAACTTCATGGAGTTTTACGCCGGCGACCGCGTGCTAGTGAACCCTCTGCGGATCAAAAACTGGATCATCTCCGAACTGGAGGCGTCACTGGTGCTCTATTACACCGGCGTTTCCCGCGATTCGGCAAAAATCATCGATGAGCAATCCGCTAATGTCAAGGAGGGTAACGTCGAGTCCATCGCCGCAATGCTGGCTCTCAAGGATGAGGCGCTGCTGATGAAGGAAAGTCTGCTCAAGGGCGACTTCCCCTCTTTTGCTCAGTCCATGGAAGCTTCTTGGGCATCTAAGAAACGTACTGCCCAAAACATTTCCAACGACGCCATCGACATGGCCTATGAAGCTGCGCGCAGAGCGGGCGCCATGGCAGGCAAGGTGTCGGGAGCAGGCGGCGGCGGCTTTATGATGTTCTTTACCGACCCTGTCCGGCGTATGGAGGTGATCGGTGCCCTCCATGGCCAAGGTGGGCAGGTTTTCAATTGTCACTTCACCAAATACGGCACCCAGGGCTGGCGTCTGCCGTGAAGCTGGGAGGCTGATGGAAGCCATTATATTGGCGGGAGGGCGTGGTACCCGGCTGCAAACTGTCGTGCCCGACCGCCCCAAGCCCCTAGCCCTTGTAGGCGGTCGTCCCTTTCTTTCGCTGCTGCTGGGTTATCTTGCCAGACAGGGCTTTCGTCGTGTTCATCTCTCCGTCGGCTATTGCCGACAAGCAATCATGGATACCATCGGTCGGTGCCATGGCGGCATCGATGTCAATTATGTCACCGAAGAGTTTCCCCTCGGTACCGGCGGTGCCCTGCGCAAAGCGCTGTCTGAGGCCTCGGATTCCCCGGTGTTTGCTCTCAACGGGGATACCTTCTTTGCTCTCGATTATCAGGCTATGCTAGCCCAACATCGCGAAACCGGAGCTAAACTCACTGTGGCATTGCGACACATCGCCGATACCAGCCGCTACGGTCGGGTGGAAGTGGAAAAGAAACGTATCATATCGTTTCGGGAAAAAGGCGAGGCAGGGGGCGGATGGATCAACGGCGGAATCTATCTGTTGAATCAGGATATATTTGCCGCCTACGAATTGCCGGAAACCTTCTCCTTCGAGCAGGATTTCCTGCAGCAATACCCGGAGCGACTCGCTCCCCACGCTTTTCTTTCCGCCGCTTATTTCATTGACATAGGTATTCCCGAAGACTACCAGCGTGCCCAGGAGGAGATTCCCCATTTGTTGCTAGGAAGCTAGCGCACTTGTGGTAGCCCATGACGCAGCAGCATGCGCAGCTTGTGAGGTGCCCAAGTGAAAACTGAGAAAAACCTCATTGCGCTAATGCAGCGATTTTTTTGGATATTGCCACGCATTTTTCGCAAATGATGGCGCTTGCGCCACAGAGCCAGGAAACAGGGCGCGTAAATTTCATGCCAGAAGCGGCGGTCCCTTTTTGCGATCGTCAGCAGGCCTCCCTCCAGCAGCAAGAGCAGCAGATGCAGGAAAAGCATGGGATATATCCATGGCGCTGGGTAAATCATGACCATTACCAAACTCTTGTTGCGCTCCGACAGGGCACGGCGGCGAAAGGTGGTAGAAAGGCGGTTATCCGCTACGCGGTTGCCACTGAAGCTTTTCCCCTGCCAATGACGATAACCTGACACACTCAGCGCCCGGACAGTATGGCCCGCCAACCGTGCTCTGCAGCTAAGGTACATATCCTCGGCAATGGAGCCAAACCACTCCGGAAATCCTCCCAGTTCGTCCCACAAAACTTTCGGAATCCATAGGCATGCGCCGATGACCATCGCCACTTCCTGCAGGTTCGGATCGAGATTGGGGACCGGATTGAGGAAGGGGTCGAACGTGCTGCCCATATCGATCAACTCGCCGGTAGTGGCGTCGTATTGAGGTAGGCCGAGAATGGCCGACTGCCCGAGCCGCAGCGCTTCGCAAAGCAGAGTTTTAAGGGCGTCGGGAAACAGTTCGGCATCATTGTTGAGCAGTAATAGATATTCTCCTTGTGCGGATGATGCCATACGATTATTGGAAACGCAGAAGCCAACGTTTTCATCGCTCTCGATCAAGATGATGTCTGGATGCCTATCGCGAATATACCGCGCGGAGCCGTCTGTTGACGCATCGTCGTGAACGATGATTTCGACTAAACAATCGCAATCCTGCGCCCGTACCGACGCGATACAGGCATCGATGATGCCCATGCCGTTATAGTTGGCGATGCACACGGAAACCATGGGTTGATTCACGTTCGCTGCATCCATGCCCATGTCAGCCGCAATCCCTTCTCCAGCCCAACTGCCGGCTGCCAGTCCAAAGTCACGCGGAGCCGCGATACGTCGAGCACGACACCACGCACATCCGCGCCCCGTGCCGGTTTATATGCGGTGCTCAATTGCACACCGCATACCATCTCTGCCGTGGCAACCGCCTCCTTGAGGGTATATCCCCGTCCACTGCCTATATTGTAGGTGCCGGAATCGGCCGGCAAATCGATGAAGCGCGTGCAGGCTTCGACCACGTCGTCCACGTAAACAAAATCCCGCACGTTCTCGCCGTCACCCCAGATTTCGAGCGTTGTGCCGCGACGGGCGTGTTCGAGCATGGCACGGATCAGGCCGAAGCCGGCGCGGAGAGTCTGTGCCGGCCCGTAGGCGTTGGCTGGCCGCAGTATGGTCACTGCGCGTTCCCGGCGAAAAACCTGGAGCAGGGTTTCCAGCGCTACCTTGCCGGCGCCATGATAGGAAAGCGGGGCGAGGGGCGCACTCTCAGGC
Source organism: Sulfuricella sp. (assembly GCA_028714315.1). Lineage (GTDB taxonomy): Bacteria > Pseudomonadota > Gammaproteobacteria > Burkholderiales > Sulfuricellaceae > Sulfuricella. The sequence goes on from JAQTMN010000006.1 coordinate 34,709, forward strand.
ACGGGCAACCGATCCGGGTTGCCGTAAACGGTGCCGCCGGAAGAAAAGAAGATCAGGTGCGTTTCCGGTCGATGTTGCATAGCCTCCAGCAATCGCAGGGTGGGGGCGAAGTTGTTCAGTTCCAGGCCAGGATGACCGCTCGATGAGCCAGGGGTGGTTGCCGAGGCAAGATGTACTACAGTGCCGCACTGCGGCAGCAAATACGCCAGTTGGTCGGCATTGTGCCGGCCAAGGATATGCACTTTACATCCTTCTCGGCAAAGCCGCTGCGCCAGCGCGCTGCCGATAAAGCCTGTGCCGCCGAAAAGTAGAATGCCATCGCGAGTCATGTTTGTTGTTCCAGCAGCTGACGGTAGGCGACGACATAACGGTTGGCGCAGTCGCCCCAGGTGCCGATGCTTTCACTGATCCAACTGCGCGCAATATCTCCGGCCTGGCGGTTATGTTGCGGAATTTCAAAATGAGCCAGCGCTTCACGATAGGTATCCGCGGAATCTGCCAGCCAGCCGGTTTGTCCGTGCCGCACAAGAGTCCGGTGGGCGGGCAGGTCGGAAGCTATGACGGGGAGCCCGGCCGCCATGGCTTCCAGCATCACCTGCGGGCGGCCTTCGTCGTGGCGGCTCAGGCTGATGAGGCCGGCGGCACGAGGGAACCAGTCATTAAGCAGTTGCATCGGATGGGTCGGCCCGTGATAACGAACCCAGGACGGCAAAGTCATCTCTTCCTGCATCGGGCCGAACAGATGCAGCTGGCGGTCTTGACCGAACAGGCCATCACTCCAGGCGAACAGGTCGCCAATTTTGTTTTTGGTCAGGCGAGTGACGGCCAGCCAAAGGTGCTTGCCGTCATGCGGCAGTTTACGCTGTACACCAAACCAGGCTGCATCCACGCCGAAAGGGATGGGCCGGATTTCGGCGATATCGCCGAAATTGGTTTCCAGCTCTGCACACATCCATTCCGCATTGGGGGCGAGGATAACCTTCCGCTGTTTGAAGACGGCGCGCAGCAGCGCTTTCATGCCAGGCAGGCGCAGCAACCCGAAATCGCTGCCCAGCACGCTGACGACGGCGGGCGTTTTTGTGCCCCACAGCGGCAGCGCATTTTGCAGCCAGTTGACGTGGACCACATCGGCCGGGGCGCGCCGATAGGCACTGCGCAACCGCTTTAGCAAACCGATCACGGTTGCGGCGGCAAGTGGGCCGCGGCTCCGCAACTGATGCGCAATTCCTCCATCGCGGGATAACTGTCTGAGCCAGGCGGCTTCTTCGGGTGTGGCTGCACTCATGACCTGACAAGGCAACTCCCCGGGCGGTGCCCACAGAGACAGATTGATTCCCTCCGTATTTGCCACCGAGGTGGCCAGGTTGGCGATGAAGCGTCCCTGCCAGTCCTGACTGTTTTCAGGATAGGAGGAGCTCGTCATCAAGACGTTCAAACTATTCGCCTTCGCGTTCTTCGTTGGGGTCGATATCCTTGTAATGCAGCGCGGATATCTGCTCCGACACGATGCCGATGAGGAAGGTGAGAATGGCCGAGATGAACAGCAGCGCGCTCATGTTGGTGAAGCGCCCGGCGCTCAGATAAGTGTAAAGATAATAGCCCAACCCGGTCAGGAAAAAGCCCGCGCTGATGGGCAGAAACAGTTTTTGCGGCGAGTAGAGCGTGCCGACCTTGATGATGATCAAAAGGAACCGCACGCCGTCGCGTAATGGCCGGATATGGCTTTTCCCGGCCGAGCGTTTGGGTGTGTGGATAGGCACATAACTTACGTCAAATCCTGCGCGGAAGAAGCTCATGGTAATGGTGGTCGGGTAAGAAAAACCATTGGGCAGGAGGTAAAGAAACCGGTGAAACTTGGCCGCCTTGACGATGCGAAACCCGGAGGTCAGATCTTCCACTGGTTGCTGCACCATCCAGGATGCGAAGCGGCTGAACAGATCATTGGCCACTGCCCGATGCACGCCTGCTTGGGAGCCGCTGGTGCGCGCTCCAACTACCATGTCATAGCCGGTATTGAATCGTTCAAGTAGGCAGGGAATATCCTCCGGTCTGTGCTGTCCATCCGCGTCCATAAAAATCAGGGTGTTGCCTGCCGCGGCGCGGACACCGCTTTTTATCGCCGCACCGTTTCCTTTTGGGTGAGCATGGTTGACCACGGTGACGTTATGTTTTTCGCAGACCGTCTGCGTATCGTCGCTTGAGCCGTCATTGACGACAATAATTTCGGCAGACGGCAACATGTTTTTTAATTCGGGGAGCAGGCGACGCAAACTCTCCGCCTCATTACGAGCAGGAATAATTACGCTCAGCGGTTGTTTTCTTGTTGTCGGGGAAGTGTCGTGCTTGTTTCCCATATTATTAGCATTGCGCTACCAGTAAGTTAGAATATCGTCGTGCGAAATGATCTTTCGATGGCAAAATATTGTGAGAAGCTCATCAGTATCAGCCGCCAACGGATCAATATTACTCCATCGCGATCATCGGTAGCCAGCGGGTAATCATGGATTAATGATGTTTATAGCATCTTGAATAAAAATTGGCTGGAGGGATAAATGATTTTGAATTGGTTTGATGCGACAGAGGCAAAAAAATTCGGTAGCTCTCTAGCCCGTTTTTATATGGAAAGAATGCCTCCTGACTCTGATGAAAAAAAGACGAGAACCAAGGGCCCCGAAGTTATTGGCAAACTATTGCAGCAGGCGGTGCGATTCCGCGCCGAACATAAACTCAATATCTACAAGAAAGCACAGGTTGGAAATGTTTTTAAGTGGACATTGAAAGATGCCGGATACGATCCAGTGTTTGTGGATCAGTTAACCAAAGAATTGATGTTGAAACTCTAAGCTCTTCGCAAAGCATTATGATAAATTGGCTTAAAACTCGTTTAAAAAATTTAAGGCACCCAGACGTCGTAGAAGTGTCGAACGATAGTTTAATGTCGGAAGTCGATTTATTGGACGAATGCGTCTCATATAAAAAAAGAGGAAACGCATTCTTGGCTGACGGAAACCTGGCGGGTGCGGAGAAATGCTACCGCCAAGCTGTTGCGATCAATCCGGACTATGCCGAAGGCTTCCTGAACCTCGGGTTCGTACTTAAGGAACAAGGTGTTAGTGTTGAGGCGGAACGCCATCTCAGGCGGGCGATCCTGATCAACCCAAAACTGGAAGATGCTTACTACATTTTAGGTTCCATTCTTCAAGAGCGTGGAGATTCAGTCGGAGCTATCTCGTGTTACGAGACAGCCATCGAATTAAAACCTGATTTCCAAAATATTTATGTTGATCTGTGCCATTTGTTATTCCTGAATGGGCAGATCGATAAAGCGAAAAAAATCATTCTACAAGGAATTCAGGTATATCCTCAGATTGCCGAATTTCATGGTTCATTAGGGAACCTATATGTTTATGAAATGCAGTTGGAGAAGGCGATTGCTTGTTATCAAAAAGCGCTATCGCTTCAACCAAATCATGCCTTGACGTATTCTAATCTGGGAAAGGCATATATAGAACTGGGCAATATAGACGAGGCCGTTAGATGCTATCAAAAGACGCTCAGTCTGGATCCCTCCGACCTGAACTCACAGAGCTGCTTACTTTTTATCCAGAGTTTCAACGCAAAATGTTCGCCCGCCCAGCGTCTGAAAGACGCCTTGAGCTATGGAAAGAAGGCGATTTCCAAAGCAAAGCCATATACATACTGGCATGCATGCCACCGCTCAGAAGGCAATTTGCCGCCATTGAAGGTGGGCTTGGTTTCCGGGGATTTAAAAAACCACCCTGTAGGGTTTTTTCTGGAAAGTATTCTCGTGCATCTGGATCGCTCCAAAATAGAGCTGGTGGCGTATCCTACGCAAACTCAAGAAGATGAGCTCACTGCACGTATCAGGCCTTGCTTTGCGGCGTGGAACACTATCGCAGGCCTGGACGACGAAGCGGCGGCCCATAGAATACACGACGATGAAATTCACGTCCTCATAGACCTTTCAGGTCACACTACATATAACCGCCTCCCGGTATTTGCGTGGAAACCCGCCCCCGTACAAGTGAGTTGGCTCGGCTATTTTGCCAGTACCGGGGTGCCCGGAATGGATTTTCTGCTAGCAGATCGAGTGTCGGTACCAGAATCTCACCGCAACCAGTTTTCCGAAACAGTGTGGTATTTACCGGACACCCGGCTTTGCTTTACGCCGCCAGCCGCCAATCCAAGGCTAGCGCTTACTCCGCTGCCCGCGGTACGTAACGGCTTCGTCACTTTCGGCTGCTTTCAAAATGTCGGGAAGGTCAACGATGCCGTGCTGGCTTTATGGGGGAAGATTTTCCATCTTTTGCCGCAGGCCCAACTGAGGCTGCAAAACAAGCAGATGGACTGCCCGGAAGCACGTAAGAAATTGCTGCAGCGGTTGGCTTATGTTGGAATATCGCAAGAACGTGTCGTAATCGAAGGGCCGATGTCCCGGGAGGACTATTTGGCCGCGCATGCTGATGTCGACATCATTTTGGACACTTTCCCATACCCGGGAGGGACGACTACGTGCGAAGCATTGTGGATGGGAGTGCCTACGCTGACGCTCGCGGGGGATGTATTGCTCGCGCGTCAAGGGGCTAGCATGCTGATCTGTGCCGGGCTTGACGAATGGATTGCCGACAATGAAGACGGATATATCGAGCTTGCTTTGGAGCACTCCGCCGACATCGATCGATTGGCTCAACTACGCTCTGAACTGCGCGAGAAGGTGCTTGCTTCACCGCTGTTTGACGCTCCCCGCTTTGCCCGTAATTTGGAAGATTCACTTCGAGACATGTGGCAAGAGAAATCGCAACTCGCCAATTCCATGCAGGCATAGTGATTGATCCTTAATCAAGTCAAATTTTGTACGCTATGTTCAAATTCCTTGGCCAAATATTTACATCGGTAAGAAAAAACTCCCCTGGCCCCATTTCGGTAACCGGTACTTCAGACCAAATTTTGCCCGGCCAGTTTGATGCGCCCGGTCGAAGTCTTGCTTACAAAAAACAAGGCAATGAATATCTGGCACAGGGTGATTTGCCGAATGCGGCGGAATGTTATCGTAAAGCAATCGAGGTTAGCCCTGATTATGCCGAAGGATTTATCAACCTCGGGTTTGTCTTAAAAGAGCAAAAGCTGTATGAAGACGCAGAATGCAGCTTGAGACGGGCAATTCTGTTATGCCCTGAGTCAGAGGATGCTTATTATCTCCTCGCAACGGTTTTGCGGGAGTTGGGCAACCTTGATGAGGCAGTTATCAATTATTCCAACGCCATCAGGTTGAAGCCTGATTTCGAAATGGCCTACGACGATATGAGCCGTGCGCTTTTTGAAAGCGGGCGAGTAGAGGAGGCCAAGAGCCTCTTGGTGACGGCAATCGGTTTTTCCCCGGGCAACGCGGATTTTCATTATCACTTGGGGAAATTATTCGTCAGCGATGGGGACATTAATCGGGCGATTGATTGTTTTGCAAAAACGCTAACAATCCAGCCGGAATTTGCCGAGGCGCACCACGACATGGGGCTAGCCCTCCAGACGGACAAGAAGCTGGATTTGGCTGTTGAAAGTTATCGAAGAGCATTGTCACTCAAACCGGATTATGCAGAGGCCTATGGCAATTTAGGATTTGCGCTTCAGAGAAAAGGCCAGTTGGACGAGGCTCTTGAAAATTACCAGAAAGCGCTCGCCATCAAGCCCAACTTTGCGGCGGTACATAACAATTTGGCTAGCGTCCTCCAGGCTCAGAATAGGCTGGAGCAAGCGGTAGAACACCTTCGACAAGCTCTCGCGATCAACCCGGCTTATGTCGAAGCACACAGCAATTTGGCGGTAGCGCTAAGGATGCAGGGAAACTTGGAGGGTGCCATCCAAAGCTGTGAAAAGGCCCTTTCGATTAATCCAAATTGCGCACAAGCCTATAGCAGGCTTGCCGACGTGTTTCAGGCCCAGGGAAAACTGGATGTGGCGGTTGAAAATTATCGCCGCGCTTTAGCGCTTGAGCCGGACTTTGCGGAAACTCATTACAACTTGGGAAATGCCTTAAAAGCGCAAGGCAACCTCGACGCTGCAATCGACCGATATCAGCAGGCGATTTTACTCAATCCGGATTTTGCGGACGCGCATCATAACTTGGCCTTGGTATATACCGAGAAGGGGATGCTCCAGGAATCAATCCGATGTTTCCAGGATGCCATTTCGGTTAGTCCAGACTTCGTCAATGCACATCTAAATATGAGCCTAAGCCAATTACTGATGGGGTCTCTTGAACAGGGTTGGGCTGAATATGAATGGCGTTGGCAAAGCGATCATATGCAGGCGATAAAATATAATTACAAGCAACCGCTCTGGCTGGGAAAGGAATCTTTACGGGGCAAGACGATCTTGCTCCATCATGAACAGGGGTTTGGAGATACGATTCAGTTTTGCCGATACGCCAAGCTCGTTGCCGGACTGGAAGCAACGGTCTTGTTATTGGTGCCAAAGCCCCTCAAGTCGCTCATGACCGAGTTGGAAGGGGCGAGCCAGGTGTTGGCCGAGGGCGAAACATTGCCCAAATTTGATTATCATTGTCCGCTGATGAGTTTGCCTTTGGCGTTTTCTACCGGGCTAAATACGATCCCGGTAGAGGACTCCTATCTGCGCTACGGCCCTGATCATGCGTCAAAATGGGCCGAAAAGTTGGGCAATAAAACCCAGCCTCGGGTTGGTTTGGTCTGGTCTGGAAGTCAAACGCATAAAAATGATCACAATCGATCTATTCCGCTTAATGAAGTGACCGCGTTCTTATCGGACGGCGTGCAATTTGTGAGCTTGCAGAAAGAAGTCCGGCCGCTTGATCAGCGGGTGTTGGAGGACACAAAAAATATAGCTTACTTTGGCAGGGAATTGCATAGTTTCGCCGATACCGCCGGTTTGATCGCTAACATGGATTTGGTGATCTCCGTTGATACTTCGGTGGCGCACTTGGCAGCGGCATTGGGCAAGACAGTCTGGTTGCTGTTGCCGTTTAACCCCGACTGGCGGTGGATGTTAGGGCGCACGGATTCTCCCTGGTATCCTTCCATGAAGCTATTTCGACAAAAAGAGATAGGAGATTGGAACTCGGTTTTATCAATGGCTGCACAAGATTTAAAACAGCACGATTTCCGATCGGTTGCGCCTGATTAAAAAAGTTCCTGATTAGCCACCAACCTCAGCTGAAGGATGAACGGTGTCGAAATATTGCAACGTAGGAGCGGCCTCAGGCCGCGATAGTGTGTATCGCGGCCGGGAGGCCGCTCCTACATATGCTGCTGAACATTATGGCTAATCAGGAAAATGTTTACGGATGCAACCGGTTGAATTTTTCCACTCTACGGCTTTTTATTTGAATGGTATTCGGTTTGCCACGACAGCAACAACGTCCGCATCGATTGCGCGCCCGGATTGGCGAGCGTCGATTCAAAGAGTTTATCCACATCGTTTTTTTCCAGGCAAATCGCCCCTGTCCGCGACATTTCTACTATGTTGAACAGGATATTTCGGTCCGCCGGTGCAAGAGGGGTTTCCCGTAATCTGCGGGCCAGTTCGTCGATGAACTTGTGGTCGGGCGATTTGCCGAGCATGCAGTCCAGATGTATCAGCCCCAACAATCCCAGTTTAAAGTTGGGATCGAGATCGCCGACATGCAGATAATGATTGCGCGCGAGCACATACGCAAACTGGTTGTCCTTGTTTGCGTCGAATGCGGCATCCAGCATTATTGCAGCGTCATAGATGGTTCTTGTCGAGTCCGGATGGTGTTGTGCCTCGATTTGCGTTCGATTCCATTCATTGCCATATAGATGGGCGCGTAAGGCGGTAATGGAACCAAGGTATGCAATGATGACGGCACAAAGTGTAATGGCGATCTTCTTTTGTTTTTCGGCTGTTCGCAAGAAATCTGCGGCAAAACCAGCCAACATAAAACACAAGCCCAGTAGAGGCAGATAATTCCGGTGCTCATGCATAATTTCGAGCGGCAACACGGTTGACTCCAAACCGTGTCCGATCAGGAAAAAAGCGCCTCCGAAGGCAACGAGCGGAAATCGCTTTCTCATTGACCAAATTGCCGCCAGCAACCCGGCATTGCCGATAAGCGCGGCGAGCGTCGTCCAAGGACGCAGCAGCCCGGTGGAAACGGCCACATCATCATGATAAAGACTGAACGCTTCAAATCCGGGTGTTAGGATAAGCCCCAAGTACGACCAGATGACTCGGCTTTCGGTCAGCAGGCGTTCAGTGAGCGTAAAACTGCGGATTTCGTATCCCGCCCAGAGCCAGTCTGCCAGAGGCGAAAGCATATAGAGCGCCAAACCTGAGGCTGTTCCGACCAACAAAATAAGATAGGTCCGGCCAAATTTATCCAGGCCGCCTTGCGCATCCTTGCGGAGAATAAACTCATATGCTGCAACAAATATAGGGAACAGCACCCCCGTTTCCTTGCAGGCGATCGACAATGGCCAGCAAACCAGCCAAGCCGCCGTCACCTGGAGTATGGCGGTTTTTCCGAAAATCTCCCGCCGGCGAGCAGTAATATGAAGTAGAAATGCGATCAGTAAAAAGAATGCGGAGAGGCTGGTCATCCGCTGTACGACGTAAAGTACTGACGTAAGCTGTATCGGATGCAATCCCCATGCAAGCGCAACAGCACCGGCGAACAGCCAATGATCCCGCTTGCCGTAGCTTGGATAAGCCGCCGAGATTAACTTTTCCGAGACCAAAAATACCAGAATGCCGTTCAGGCAATGGATGATGACGTTAGTGAGTTTAAAGGCAAACGGGTCGAAACCAGTCCAAAGATAATTAAGCGCGAAGCTAAGCTGACTGACGGGGCGGCCGGACGGACCGGATGTGCCGGTGGACAGCGCCGACCGGATGGACTCGATGGTGAAGAAGTCCATGCGTAGACCCGTGCGCCGGAGTATGTTGGCCTCGTCATCGAAAAAGAACGAACCGCCAAGGCCTGCCCAGTATATTGCAACCGCAAGTAGTGGCCAAACAAGAGCAAACCAGAAAATTACAAAGGAAGGGCGGTTCAATCGACGATTACGCCTGTTGGGAGATGCACAATTAAAAACGCCCCACATTTCGTGGGGCGCGTCTTAAACTAAACCGCTACAAAATTATTTGCAGCTGGCGGGCAAATATTTCTTGGGGATGGTGCCACCGCAAGTCCAGTTTACCGTGCCGGTGGCAGTGTCGCCGGCGCCGGTCAAGGTAACCGTGTTGCCATTTACTGCAGTATTAATGTTTTGCGCAAAAGCGGCAATTGAACCGGCAGTACTGCTAGTGCCGGTCCAGGTCACCGAGGAAACCTTGTTGGTCGCGGTATCGAACCCTACCGATCCGGTTCCCGGCATTACCCCCTTGGTCTGGAAAAATTCCGCTACCGGAACCTTGCCGGCGGTCGCGGCCAACACGACTTCGCTGACCTTGGCGCGAACCGTATAATCCTGGTAAGCGGGCAGCGCCACAGCGGCCAGAATGCCGATAATCGCAATCACGATCATCAGTTCGATAAGCGTGAAACCTTGTTGCATTGTTTTCATGTCGAGCTCCTTTGGTGAATGTAACAGCAACACTCGGAAGTGTCTGCTCGTTACAAAAGCAATCGGTATGCCAGCAACGGAATGGTGGGTGGGTATCTGGAAATTTTCTTAAAATTCAGTGCATGAAGATAGGCGGGTCGCATGGTTTTATGGCTTGGTGATCGACTCCGGCACAAACTGACGTTTTTCGTCACATCTCGGCTTTGCGGCGATATCAGGCTGAAGCCCGGCTCAATGGAGCCATAAATCCCGGTATCCCGGCTACATCCACCTTATCGATCTGCCCCGGCTCCAGAAACTGCTCGGCATACTTCAGGTAAACCTTCTCGCGGATGAACACGTCGAACAAATCCGGGTCGATGTGGTGCTCTTCCTTCATGAACCCCAGTATCCGCAGCGATTCGGTCAGGGTTTTGCCCGGCTTGTAGGGGCGGTCGCGGGCGGTGAGGGCTTCGAAGATGTCGGCGATGGCCATGGTCCGGGCCTGGATCGACATCTGCCCGCCCGTCAGCCCTTTCGGGTAGCCCTTGCCGTCCATGCGTTCGTGATGACCGCCGGCGTATTCCGGCACGCGCTTGAGGTGCTTGGGCCAGGGCAGGGCTTCGAGCATCTTGATGGTGGCGACGATGTGGTTGTTGATGATCTCGCGCTCCGCGTCGGTCAGCGTGCCTTTTGCGATCTTGAGGTTGTTCGCCTCGTCGTCCGACAGGAAGGGAGCGTTTCCCCCGTTTTCGTCCACCCAGACGTGGCGGGCGATGGCTTCTACCCGTTCCTGCTGCTCGGGTGTCATGAATTCGCCGCCGATGTTGCACTTGCGCAGGAATTCGCGGTCGGCGTCGAGCTGGCCGATGCGTTGCGCGTAGGCCTGCTCCAGCGCGTCGAGGTCATCCTTGTTCCCTTGTTCCAGACTGGCGATCCTGGCGTTGAGCAGTTCGATGCGGGCGTCGCGCTTCAATACCTCGAAGCGGGTGTCGATCAGGTGGATGCGGTCGAACAGGGTGTGCAGCTTGGTGGCCTTGTCCACCACGTGCACCGGCGTGGTGATCTTGCCGCAGTCGTGCAGCAGGCCGGCGATTTTCAGCTCCTTGCGGTCCGCCTCGGTCATGCGGAAATCCTTGAGCGGGCCGGCGCGGGTGGTGCTGGCCGCTTCCGCCAGCAGCATGGTGAGCACCGGCACGCGCTCGCAGTGGCCGCCGGTATAGGGCGATTTTTCGTCGATGGCGATGTTGATCAGCTTGATGAAAGCCTCGAACAGGTCTTCCAGCTGCTTGATCAGCAACTGGTTGGTCAGCGCGATGGCGGCCTGGGAAGCGAGGGACTCGGTCAGGCGCTGGTCGGCGTGGGAAAACGGGACGATCACGCCGCTGCTCTGGTCCTTGGCGTTGATCAGCTGCAATACGCCGATGATTTCGTTTTCGTGGTTTTTCATCGGGATGGTGAGAAAGGATTGCGAGCGGTAGCCGGTGTTCCGGTCGAACGCGCGCGTGCCGGAAAAGTCGAACCCTTCCGTGGTGTAGGCGTCCTCGATGTTGACCGTCTTGTCGTGCAGCGCCGCGTAGACGGCCACCATCGAGTTGTTGGGATTGCCCTTCGCGTCATACAGGGGCAGCAAGTCGAACGGGATCGGCGTCCCCGTGGTGCCGCCCATGGCGATGCCCAGCGTATCGTTGCGCATGATCTCGAAACGAAGGCAGCGGCCGCCTTCCGCCATGCGGTACAAGGTGCCGCCGTCCGCGTTGGTGAGGTTTTTGGCGGCGAGGAGGATCGCTTCGAGCGTCCGGTTGGTATCCTTTTCCGCGGACAGCGCGACGCCGATGGCGTTCAGCTGCTCCAGGCGGTCGAGGAGGTCGTTGTTCGAGTTGTTCATGATCTTTCCTTCGTGCGCCGTTGTGGGTCACCCATTAGCTATCTTGTTGTGGGTACGGCTTTAGCCGTACATGTCAGGCTGAAGCCTGACCCACAGAGAGTGTATTTGCTTTTTCCATGAAGCTACAGCCACGGCCATAGTTGTTGTGGGTACGGCTTCAGCCGTGCATGTCAGGCTGAAGCCTGACCCACCGAGAGTGCATTTGCTTTTTCAATGAAGCTACAGCCACGGCCATGGTTGTTGTGGGTACGGCTTCAGCCGTACATGTCAGGCTGAAGCCTGACCTACAGAGAGCAAGCTACAACCACATCGCATCCCACAGCGGGTAATCCGCAAGGCGCGCCACAAGGCCTGCCCGCAATGGATTCGCAACGATATATCTCGCAATATCAACAATATCTTCCTCGCTGCGCAGCGCATGTTCGTGATAACCCCGTTGCCAAACAGCGCCATTCTCGCGGGAGCGGTGGTTGATGGTTCTTGCGCTGCGACCCTTTAGCAGACGCATCGCATCGCCAAGTTTCGATCCTTCGCCTAGCGCCAGCAACCAATGAAGGTGGTCGGGCATGATCACCCATGCCAAGGACTGCACGACCTTGGTCTCGTCCAGCAAGCGCATTTCCGCCACCAAAAGGCGGGCGTTGCCAAAATCCTCGAATCGGCGGGCGCGTCCATGGGTGACGGCGGTGACCAGGTAGGTTTGACCTGGCAGGGAGGCACGGCCTTTTAACAGATCGGTGTAGGGCATGATGGCGATCCCAACCTGGATATCGTTGTGGGTACGGCTTCAGCCGTACAGTCAGGCTGAAGCCTGACCCACGGGTGCCGCGCCTATGTCAGGCTGAAGCCTGACCTACAAGTGTTGCGGCTGGAGCCTCCACATGACGGCGACAGCCGCTATTTAATACACACCGCCCGCACCTGCTTCAGGTCGGTGATGCCCTGCAACACCTTCTCGATGCCGTCCTGCTTCAGGGTGCGCATGCCTTCGCCCAGCGTGGTGGCGAGCATTTCCGCGACGCGGGCGTGTTCCTGGATGTTTTTTTTGATGGCGTCGGTGCCCACCAGCAGTTCGTGCAGGCCGAGCCGGCCCTTGTAGCCGGTGTTGTTGCAGGCCTCGCAGCCGACCGGGTCGTAGAGCGTGAACTGGCCCTTGTCGTTGGCGAACTGTTTGACCCAGTCCTTGTAAATGGCTTCCATCGCGGCCTTGGGGTCTTTTTTCCAGGAATCGATATTGGCGAGTTCGAGGCAGTATTCGTTGAGCAGGTGCTTGATGTCGTCGGCGCCGGCGACGCGCGCTTTCTTGCACTTCGCGCACAGCCGCTTCGCCAGGCGTTGCGCCAGGATGCCGAGCAGGGCATCGGCGAAGTTGAACGGGTCCATGCCCATGTCGAGCAGGCGGATGATCGATTCCGGCGCGCTGTTGGTGTGCAGCGTGGCGAACACCAGGTGGCCGGTGAGCGAGGCTTCGATGCCGGTGGAAACCGTTTCCTTGTCGCGCATTTCGCCCACCATGATCACATCCGGATCGGCGCGCAGGAAGGCGCGCATGGCGATGGCGAAGGTCAGTCCGGCCTTGGGGTTCACCTGTACCTGGCGCAGGCCCTTCTGGGTGATTTCGACCGGGTCCTCGGCGGTCCATATCTTGGTTTCCGGCGTATTGAGGTGTTTCAGCACCGAATGCAGCGTGGTGGTCTTGCCGGAGCCGGTCGGCCCGCACACGAAGAACAGGCCATAAGGCTTGGCGACCACTTCCTTCAGCGTTTTCAGGTTGTAGTAGGAAAGCCCCAGTTTTTCCAGCGGAATCGGTTCGCCGGCGGCGAGGATGCGCATCACCACGTCCTCCACGCCGCCCGCGGTGGGCAGCGTGGCGACGCGCAGCTCGATGTCGAGCGGGCCGAATTTCTTGAACTTGATTTTGCCGTCCTGCGGCTTGCGCTTCTCCGAGATGTCCAGGTCGCACATGATCTTGAGCCGCGCGATCAGGGCGTTGCGATAGCTGGCGGGAATTTCGATGTAAGGCCCGAGCGTGCCGTCGCGGCGGAAGCGCACTTCGATTTTTTCCTTGCCGGCGCCGGGTTCGATGTGGATGTCGGACGCGCCCTGGTGATAGGCGTCGATGATGATCTTGTTGACCAGCTTGACCAGCTCGTTGTCGGCGGCAGCGCTGATCTCGTCGGCGGCGGCTTCCTCCGTGCCGTCCTCCTCCAGGTTGGAAAGCAGGTCGCCGATGGACGCGCTGCCGCCCCCTTCGCCGAAAAACAGGTCGATGGTTTGCTCGAATTCGCGCAGGGTGGTGGTGAGGTAGACGAGGTTGTGCTTGGGGAACACGTTGGCGGCGATGCGCGAGGTTTTGATTTTTTCCGGGTCGGGCGTCAGAATCGCCAGCCCTTGCGTCGTCTCCTCGATCGGCAGCCACTGGCTGTTTTCGACGTACTCGCGCTTGAGGTTCCTGAGCAGGTCCATCGGCTTCATCCGGTCGGCGCGGAACGGTTCGTAGGGCACCTGATAGAACGCAGCGATGGATTTGCCGAGATCGCCGGTCCTGACCTGGAACTCGTCGATCAGCACATCTTCGAGATTTTCGCCCTTTTTGCGCGCGGCGCGGCTGGCGAGTTCGAGTTCGCCCACGGAAAGAAGATTTTCGCCGATGAGGTGATCGAACTTGGTCCTGATCCCCGGTGCCGGGGCCCGGCGCTGCTCGAAGGCGATGGCCAGCGTCTTCGCCAGCTCGCCCGATCCTTCCAGCGCGGCGGGCGGAAACGGCAGGCCGGACAGGGTGTTGATCAGCTGCACCACGCCGAGCAGTTCGCCTTCTTCGCTGACGATCGGTGCGACCAGCATTTGCCTGGTGCGGTAGCCGGTTTTCTGGTCCACTTCCTTGAGGAAGCGGATTTTCGGGCTGAAGCTGGCGAGTTCCTGTTCGTCGTACACGTCGGCAACGTTGATCGCCGTCTTGTGGAAGGCGACGTAGCCGGCCATGCTGGCCGGCGAGATCGGCAGTTTCAGATCCTTGAAGCCGGTCAGCCCGGTCTTGACCTTGGAAACGATGGCGGCGCCGTCGTCGCTCACCGCGTAAATCGTCAGCCGGTCCGCCTCGAACAGCGCGCAGATGTCGGCGCCGAGCTCCAGCATGATTTCGTCGATGTTGCGCGTGGCGTGGATCTTGTTGGTGACCGCCTGGAGCTTTTTGGTGAACACCAGCTTGCGGCTGATTTCGGCCACCGGGTCGCTGGATTTCGTTTCGATGGGTTGGGCGACAGTCATGGCATTCAGGCTTTTAAATTGAACAGTTGCCCATTCGAAAGCATGCGCGGCCGGAATTCCGCCGCGGACGCCATTATTTCCTTCATGGTGAGCTCGATCTCGTTCGGCTTCAAGTGGGTAATGTAGATTTCCGCCGGCCGCCGCAGCTTGCGCAAATCCTCGGCGAGCAGGCTGGGGCAATAGTGCTTGGCGAGGACGGCGAGTTCCTTCTCGCGTTCGCAAAAGGCGGTTTCGATGATCAGGTAGCGCAGGTTTTCGATCCGGTTGACCGCTTCCCACAAGGCGTCGCAGGTGGTGGTGTCGCCGGAAAAGACCAAGCTGTGCGCGCCGCTGTCGATGTGAAAGCCGACGGTGGGCACGACATGGTTGGCGGGCAGCGGCGTGATCCTGCGGCCGCCGAGTGCCACCGTTTCGCCGAGGGCGATGGTTCGATACGCCATGAACGGTTTTTCCGCGCTGGGGATGACGCTGAAATCCGGCCAGATGTGCCAGTTGAACAGGTGCTGCTTGAGCACCAGCTGGGTTTCCGCGGTGGCGTGCAGGGTGATCGGCTTGTCGCGCAGCCAGCCCACGGTGTCCACCAGGAACGGGATGCTGGCGATATGGTCGAGATGGGCGTGGGTGATGAAAATGTGGTCGATGCGCCGGAGTTCCTCCAGCGTCAGGTCGCCCACGCCGGTGCCGGCGTCGATCAGGATGTCGTCATCGAGCAGGAACGAGGTGGTGCGCAAATCCTTGCCGATGCCGCCGCTGCAACCGAGTACTTTGAGTTTCATATTTGGTTTTCCGGAAATCGTTGGCCGCGAAAAGGCGCAAAAAACACAAAAAGACAGCTTGTAGCTGGTAGCTTGCAGCGGGTAGCTAAAGCGAGTGCGTCGCCAGCTACCCGCTATTTTCTTGTGTTTTTTGTGCCTTTTCGCGGCTATCGGCTTGCTGTTGCAATTCGCTCATTTGGCGTGAAACACGAACACGCCGTCCCACTCCGCGCCGGGAGGGTGCTCGCGGAAATAGGCGATCCGCTCCAGGTACAGATCATAAACCGGGCGTGCTTCGGCCTGCCGCAAATTGAGCAGATGCAGTTCCGCCAGGTCCCAGTCCTGCGCGCGATACAGCCCGATCGCCGTCTGGAATAGCGCGCGTTCGTCAAGCGCGGGCATTTCGACCTGTCCGGTCAGGCCGAGCGGTTCGTAAATGGCAACCGGCTTGTCCTTGCCCTTGACCCTGACCCGGTCCAGCTCGCGGAACACGAACTCCTGGTTCAGGATTTTCTGCGTGTTTTCGCCGACGATGATGCCGGCGCCGTATTGCTTGGTCAGGCTTTCCATGCGCGAGGCGAGGTTGACCGAATCGCCCATCACGGTATAGGCCATGCGGAATTCCGAGCCCATGTTGCCGACGCTCATGCTGCCGGTGTTCACGCCGACGCCGATCCTGATTTCCGGCCAGCCTTCGGCTTTGAACTTTTCCCGCAGGGCGGCCAGCGCGGCCTGCATTTCCAGCGCCGCGAGCACGCCGTGGCGCGCGTTGTCGGGGTCGGCGAGCGGCGCGCCCCAGAACGCCATGATCGCGTCGCCGATGTATTTGTCGATGGTGCCGCGCTGCTTGTGGATGATCTGCGTCATCGGCGTGAGATATTCGTTCATCAGCCGGCTGAGCTGCTTCGGGTCCAGCCCTTCGGAAATGTTCGTGAAGCCGCGCACGTCGGAGAACAGCACCGTCATTTCCCGGCTTTCGCCCTCCATGGTGAAGTTTTCCGGATTTTCGCTCATCTCGTCCACCAGTTCCGGCGGCACGTATTGCCCGAACAGTCCGGTGATCTGGCGCTTGGCGCGCGATTCGACGAAAAAGCCGTAGGACATGCTGAGGATGAACTGGGCCGCGACCATCAGCATGGTGGCGGCGAGCGGCATGACCATGTTGGCGTATTGCCACAGCGCGAGATTGATGCCGACGACCACCGTCAGCGCGGCCAGCGCGGCCAGCGTGGCGCGTATCGGGCTGAGCAGCGGCAGGGCAACCGCAAGCAGGAGGCCGAGCAGCAGCATTTCGCTGAGGTCGGCGCCGAGCATGTAGGCGGGCTTTTCCTTGATGTTGCGGTCCAGCATGCCGGCGATCAGGTTGGCGTGGATTTCCACGCCGGGATACACGGTGCCGACCGGGGTGGAGCGCAGATCCATCAGGCCGGGCGCGGTGGTGCCGACCAGGACGATGGCGCCGGCCAGTTCCCGCGCGTCGACCCGGCCGTGCAGCACGTCGGTCGCGGAAAAATAGGGAAAGCTGCCCTGCTTGCCGCGATACGGCACCAGCGCGCTGACGTTTTCGTCCACCGGGATTTTCAGCTGGCCGACGCCGAGCCATTCCAGCGCATCGCCGACGTTGCCGGCGCCGGTTTCGAAGCCTGGGCGCAACGGCTGGTCGCCGGCCAGCGTGCGCATCATCGCCAGGGAAAGCGCTTCGTAGTAGGCGCCATTGTATTCCATCAGCATCGGCACCCGCCGCGCGACGCCGTCGAAATCGGTCATCGGGTTGAAATGGCCGGCGCCGTGGGCGGCCTGCTGGAATTGAGTGAGGTTCGCGCCGTAGCCGCTGGCGTCGATGAAGGCGGTGTTGCTGGTTTTGAGCGCGCCGGACGGCAGCGAGGCGGCGGGCAGCTGCCCCGATACCCGGTTTTGGTTGTTGGTGAAATAGTAGCCCAGCACCACCGGACGCCCGGCCAGCTTCTGGGCGAAGAGGCGGTCATGGTCGAGCTGCGGGCGCAGCTGCGCCAGCCGGGCCTGGAACTGGGGCAGGTCGCTCAGTTCCTTCTGGCCGAGCCGCTCCAGCACTTTCAGGCCGGAACTTTCGTCCTTTTCGGCAAACACCACGTCGAAGCCGACCGCCTTTACGTGGTCGCGCTCGAACAGCTGGTCCAGCATCGCCGCCAGCTTGTCGCGCCCCCACGGCCAGCGCCCTTCCTCGGCCAGGCTCTTTTCGTCGATATCGACGATGGCGATGCGCCGGTCCAGCGTTTGCGGCATGGTGAGCCGCAGCCTCACGTCGTAGCTGATCGCCTCGATACTCCGGATCAGGGGGATTTCAAAGATTTTCGCCGCGTGCAGCAGGAACGGCAGCAGCATCGCCACGCCCAGCGCGATGGGAATGACGTGTTTTTTCAGCGCCGGGGCCAGCTTCACCGGAGATAGAACTCCATCTTGATCCCGCCGAGTTCGATCACGTCGTGATCCGCCAGCTGGCGCGGATGGGCGTCGAGCGCCTGGCCGTTCACCGCCGGCCGCCGGTCGCCCTGGACGTGGGTGACGAAATAGCCGTGCGGGCGCCGGGTGATCACCGCGACCTGCACGCCGGGCTTGCCGAGCGAGGTCAGGGTCTTGTTCAAGTCCAGTTCCTTGCCGGCGTTCGGGCCATTGAGAATCTGGATCGCGGCGCGGTTTTCCTCCGGTTTTGCCGGCTCCGGCGGGATTTCCGCCGGCGGCGCGGCCTCCTGGCTGGCCGGTTCCGCCATGGGTTCGCGGTGCTCGGCCAGGGAAATGGTATGCGCGCCGAGATCGCTGCCGCCCTGAGTCGGGACGATCGCCGGTTTGTCTGGAATCGCGGGTTTGTTGAAATCGGCCGGTTCTTTTCTGGCGCCGATGGCCTCGGGATTGGCGTAGCGCAGGCGATACTTGCCGATTTCGATCTCGTCGCCATGCTGAAGCGGTGCCCGCCCGATTGGGGCGTCGTTGACCAGGGTGCCGTTGGTGCTGCCCAGGTCTTCCACGTAGGACTGGCCGTGGAGGGTGGTGACGGCGACGTGCTCCCCGCTCACCGCCAGGTTGTCGATGACGATATCGTTGTGCGGCTTGCGCCCGATGGTGACGCGCTCCTTGCCGAGTTCGAGCTCGGTGATCGGTTGTCCGTCCAGGGTTACGATCAGTTTCGCCATCAGTCTATCCCCCTTATTTCAGCCAGGTGCGCAGCCGGGCCAGGACGCCCCGCCTGGCCGGAAAGTCACGCAAGATCCGCACCAGGATGACCGACACGTTGTCGCGCCCACCGTTGTCGTTGGCCATCCGCACCAGCTGGTTCGCGGCCAGCTTGGGATTGGCGCCGAAGGTGCCGAGGGTGAGCCGGATGTCCTCGTCGGCGACCATGTCGTTGAGGCCGTCGGAGCACAGCAGGTAAATGTCGCCCGGCAGCGCGGCGTGTTCCTGGATTTCCACCGCCACCGTCGGGTCGACGCCGAGCGCGCGGGTGACCAGGTTTTTGTTGTGCGACCGCCTTGCTTCTTCGCGGCTCACCATGCCGCTGTCGATCTGCTCCTGCAGCAGGGAATGGTCGCGCGTGACCTGCTCCAGCCGCGCCTCGCGGTAGCGGTACAGCCGCGAATCGCCGATGTGCGCCACGGTGACGCGGTTGTCGTGGAACAGCGCGAACACCAGCGTGGTGCCCATCCCGGAAAACTGGGGCTGGCTTTGCGCCGCCTGGTGGATGGCGGCGTTGGTTCGCTCGATCTCGGTCTGGACCAGCGGGCTCGTTTCCCCGTCCGCCAGGCCGTCGCGCAGCGCCGATTTCAGGCTGTCGGACAGCATCGTCACGGCGATCCCGCTGGCCACCTCGCCGGCGTTGTAGCCGCCCATGCCGTCGGCGAGGATGACGAAACCTGCTTCGGCATCGACGGCGAGGCTGTCCTCGTTGTGCGAGCGCACCTTGCCTGGGTCGGTCAGGCTGGCGATGTCAAGCGCTGGCCGCAGGTCCATGGTTTTCCTTGTCTTTCCGGGTTTTTTCGGCGTACGCGGCGCAGGCGCGGATGGCGCGGGCGAAGTCGGCGCCGGTCTGGAAACGGTGATCCGGATCCTTGTGCAGGATCTTGTCGATGATGGCGCTGGCGCAAGGCGGCAGGGTGTGGTCGATGGCCAGGATTTTTGGATGGGGCTCGTTGGCGATCTTGAACATCAGCTGCGCCATCGACTCGCCCTGGAACGGCAGCTGGCCCGTCATCAGCTGGTAGAACGCCACGCCGAGGGAGAAAAGGTCGGAGCGCCCGTCGATCTTCTTCCCGGCCAGCTGCTCCGGCGACATGTAGGACGGCGTGCCCAGCACCATGCCGGTACGGGTTTTGGAGGAATCGGTGATGCGCGCGATGCCGAAGTCGGTGACCTTGACGCTGTCGCTGTCCGGCTCGAACATGATGTTGGCCGGCTTGATGTCGCGGTGCACCACGTGCTGGGCGTGGGCGTAGTCGAGCGCGTCCGCCACCCGGCCGACGATGGAGAACACCACCGGCAGGGGCAGCAGCTTGCCCGGCTTGATGTAGGGCGTGAGATCCTGGCCCTTGAGGAATTCCATCGCGATATAGGCGAGATCCTGCTCCTCGCCGGCGTCGTAAATGGTGACGATGTTGGGATGGTTGAGCCGGCCGGCGGTTTCGGCCTCGCGGAAAAAGCGTTCCTTGACCTCGGCCAGCTCGTCCTCGCCGAACTCCTGCGCCAGCGCCATGGTCTTGATCGCCACCACCCGCCCGATCTTGGGATCCTTGCCGAGATAGACCACGCCCATCGCGCCCTTGCCCAGCTCCTTCTCGATCTGGTAGCGGCCGAGCATGGGCTTTTCCATCGTGCCGCCGTCTAGGATCAGGGTGGCGTTGGTGCGGCCGCCGCCCGAACCTAGGAGCACCGCATCCTGCATCGCCTTCGACCGTTCCATGCGCGCCTTGAGGTCGCGGAAATCCGGCTTGAAGTCGGCCATGTAGCGGAACACCGATTCCGCCTTGTTGAACTGGCGCTTGCGCTCGAAATCCAGGCCCAGGTTGTAGAGCACGTCGAGCAGGGATTCATCGAACGGGCATTTGCGGAATTTCTCGAACGCGATGTCGAGCTGGCCCTGGCCCTGGAAGGCCAGCCCGAGCATGCGGTTGGATTCGGCGGATTCCGCTTCGGACTTGTCCTTGCCTTTTTCGGTGAGCAGATGGCGCTTGGTGGTCAGGAGCAGGTGGCCGACCAGAAGCAGGCTGGCGGGAGTCATCAATTGCAGCCACATCGCCTGGGTGGTCATCAGCACGAAATGCGCGGCCAGCAGCGCGGCGAACAGCGCGGCGGTGATGGCCGCGCCCATGCCGGCCTTGAGGCGCGGCAGAGCTAGAATCAGATACAGGGCAACGGCCAGGAACGCCCCCCATTCCGCCCCTATCCCCCAGCTCGGCACGATGTAGAAATCCTCCTTGAGGATGCTCGATACCGAGTGCGCGAGGGTGAGCACCGGCGCCATCGCCGGGGAAACCGGGGTGACCTGGGCGGCGCCGACGCCGGCGGCGGTTGCGCCGATCAGCACGATCTTGCCGCGGTACTTTTCGGCGGGGATCTTGCCGCTGTAGACGTCGTAGAAGGAATCCACCGGGAACGCCGGTTTGCCGCCGCTGTCCTTGTAAAAGTAGGTGTGCATCTGCAATGCCGCGTCGGTGGCGATTTTCAGGCTGCCGAGGCTGATGCCCTGGCCCAGGCTGACCTTGATGTCCTTCGGCGCCAGGTTCAGGCTTTTCGCCGCCAGCATCACCGACAGCGATGGCAGGTACTGGTCGTAGTAGCGCAGCACCAGCGGCTCGGTGCGGATGGCGCCGTCCACGTCGGCATTGGCGTTGAGGTGGCCGATGGCGGCGGCCTGGCTGCCGATGGCCGGAATCGGCGGCATCAGCGCTTGCGCCGGCAGCGGCTGGTCGGACTGGTCGCCGTTGACGCCGGCCAGCGCGTTGGCCTGGATGTAGTCCGGCAGCGGCTTGTCCGGCTTGCCCTGCGGTTCGCCCAGCTGGAACAGCATCGCCAGCAGCACGTTTTTCGATTTTCCCAGGCTTTCGGCCAGGGTGCGGTCGGTATTGAGCTTCAGCTCGGCTTCGTGCAGCAGCGCCTCCAGGCTGGCGGTCTCGGTTTGCAGGGCGGGGGTGTTCTTGAGGGCGGAGCCGGCGTAGAACTGGAGCAGGCGGTCGATATAGGTCAGTCCCGGATCGACCTGGGGTTCGAGAAACAGCACGGTATTGCCGACCACCTTGGCCTGCGCGGCGGAGAGGAGATCGACCATTTTTGCATGGATGTCGCGCGGCCATGGCCAGCGGCCGAGGTTGGCGATGCTCTGCTCGTCGATGGCGATGACGGCGATCTTGTCGCTGGGAGTCCGGCTCGACGCCTGCACGCCCAGATCGTAAGCCTTGCGCTCCAGGCTCTGCAGCAGGCTGGAGTGGGCGGCGAAGAGGAAGGCGAGGGCGATGAGCAGGCCCAGGAACCAGTCGGCTTTCCAGAACGATCGTTTCATTGCGCTGCCCGGCCGTTATCGATTTTTATTGGATTGATCAATGAATTATTCCATGATTCTATCAAAACTGATAGCCTGTCACGCGAAAGGACGGACCCGATGGATCTGATTCTATGGCGCCACGCCGAAGCCGAGGACGGCTTCCCCGACGAGGCGCGCAAGCTTACCGCCAAGGGCGGTAAACAGGCGGCGAAAATGGCGGCGTGGCTCAAGGCGCAGCTGCCGGCCGATGCCCTCATCCTGGTCAGCCCCACGGCTCGCACCCGGCAAACGGCGGCCGCGCTGACCGAGGATTGCCGTATCGCCGAGGCGGTCGCACCCGGCGCCTCCGCCGCCGCCGTGCTCGCCGCCGCCGGCTGGCCGGATGCCCAAGGGACGGTCGTGGTGGTGGGTCATCAGCCAACGCTGGGAGAAGTGGCGGCTTACCTGCTCGCCGATAGCCGCGACAGCTGGAGCATCAAGAAAGGCGCGGTGTGGTGGTTCGGCCGCCGCGAAGCCGAAACCGTCTTGAAGGCGGTGATGTCGCCGGAGTTCTTGTGAGCCGATAAAAACTATTGGCCGCGAAAAGGCGCAAAAAGCGCAAAATAAATACGGCGTCCTCGATCCGGGATTTTCCTGATTTTAGCCACCAACCTAAGCTTGAAGGATGGATCGTGTCGAAGTGCTGGAGCGTAGGAGCGGCCTCCCGGCCGCGATGCCGGTATTCGCGGCCGGGAGGCCGCTCCTACACGTTCCATTGAACATTGTGGCTAAGCCAGTTTTTTTGTGTCTTTTGCGCCTTTTCGCGGCTAACAAGGGTTTGATAAGTGAAAACCATCCTGATCGCCAATCCCAAGGGGGGCAGCGGCAAGACCACGCTGGCGACCAATCTCGCCGGCTATCTCGCCGGCCGGGGCAGCCGCGTGCTGCTGGTCGATCTCGACCGCCAGCGTTCCGCCACCGACTGGCTGGCGCGGCGGCCGGACGCGCTGCCGGCGATTCGCGGCTGGAACGGCCAGAGCGACAAAAAGGCCATGGGCGACGCCCGCCCCGACTGGCTGGTGGTGGATTCGCCCGCCGGCATGCACGGCGACAAACTGACCAACGCGCTCAAGCGGGCGGAGCGGGTGATCGTGCCGGTGCAGCCGTCGGCCTTCGACATGGCGGCGACGCGGCATTTTCTCGACGCGCTGCGCGCGGAAAAATCGGTGCGCAAGGAGAAAATCGGGGTGGCGATGATCGGCATGCGGGTCGATGCCCGCACCCGCGCCGCCGCCGACCTGTCCGCCTTCCTCGACGAAGCCGGCTTCCCGGTGCTGACCCTGCTGCGCGACGCGCAAATCTACGTCCAGGCCGCCGGCGAAGGCTTGAGCCTGTTCGACATGGCGCCGTCGCGCACCGCCCGTGAAATGGAGCAGTGGCAGCCTTTGCTGGACTGGCTGGGGTAGTTTTCAGTTGTCAGTTGTCAGTTTTCAGTTGTCAGTTGTGAGTTGTCAGTTTTTTGAGCGGCTGCGCCGCGTGTTTTTACTGAAAACTGAAAACTGACAACTCACAACTCAAAACTCAAAACTCAAAACTCAAAAATGAACAATACCGAAATCGAGCTCAAGCTCCTGATCGATCCCGCCGACGTTCCCCGGCTGAGGCGCCACCCGCTGCTCAAGGCGCTGTGCCCGGCCGGGCCGAAAGCGCGCAAGCTGTCCAGCACGTATTTCGACACCGACGACTTTCTCCTGAAAAACCGCGACATCGCCCTGCGCGTGCGCCGCGACGGCCGCCGCTGGATCCAGACCGTCAAGGGCGGCGGCAGCGTGCGGGCCGGGCTGCACCAGCGCGACGAGTGGGAAGCGCCGGTGGCGCATAACCAGCCCGATTTCACCAAGTTCGCCGATGCCGGCGTGGTCAGGCTGTTCGCCGACGAAACCTTGCGCCGGCGCCTGCATCCCGTGTTCACCACCGAATTCACCCGCACCATCTGGCTGCTTGAAACCGAAGCCGGCGACCAGGTCGAGATGGCGCTGGATCGGGGCGAAGTCCGCGCCGAGCAAGGCAGCGCGCCGATTTCCGAAGTCGAGCTGGAGCTGAAGGCCGGCGATCCGGCCGCGCTTTACGAACTGGCGCTGGCGCTGCTGGAAGTTGTTCCGCTGCGGCCCGAAAACGCCAGCAAGGCCGAGCGCGGCTATGCCCTGGGCGCGCCGCCGCCGATGCTGCCCGCGGTCAAGGCGGCAACGCCGGAGGTGGGGCCGGAGATGACGGCGGAGGCGGCATTTCGCGCCATCGCCTGGAACTGCATCGGCCAGTTGCAGGACAACCAGGCCCGTCTTCAGCATGGCTACGATGCCGAATATATCCACCAGATGCGCGTCGCCGTCCGGCGCCTGCGCTCCGCGCTCAACCTGTTTTCCTCCGCCGCGCCCGCCATCAAGGACGCCGCGCTGGCCGGCGAGCTGCGCTGGCTGGTCGGCGAGTTGGGCCCGGCGCGGGATTGGGACGTGTTCCTGGCCGAAACGCTGCCGCCGGCGATCGAGGCGCGGCCCGACGATGCCGGGCTGGTGCGGCTGCGCCAGGCCGCCGTCGGGATGTGCCAGGCCGCGCGCACGCGGGCGTGCGCGGCGGCGGCTTCGGCGCGCTACTACCGTCTGCTGCTGGAGCTGGGGCGCTGGCTCTGGCGCGCGCCGTGGCGGGAGGGCGCGTCCGCGGAAACGCTGGCGCTGCTGGACCAGCCGTTGGCGTCGTTTGCCGCCGCCATGCTCGCCAGACGCCACCGCCGCTTGCGCCGGCGCGGCCGCCGGCTCGACCGGCTGAGCGTGGATGAGCGCCACGAATTGCGCATCGCGGCCAAGAAAGTGCGCTATGCCGCCGAGTTCTTTTCCGAACTTTACCCGACCAAGGCGGCTCGGGCGTACGTGCAGTCGCTGGCGGGCCTGCAGGACGAACTGGGCGTGCTCAACGACCAGGCCGTGACCGAACGGCTGCTGGCGCAAATCGAGGCGGGCGGCGGAGATTTGTTGCGGGAACGCGCAGTCGGCGTGATAATCGGCTGGAATGCCTGCAATACCCGGACACGGCTTGCCGGCATGGCGCGGGTGTGGAAGCGTTTTCGTCGCTGCAAGGTCTTCTGGGGAGAATAATAAATGTTCGAATCCGCCGAGCTGGGCCACAAGATCGACAAGGCCACTTATGACAAGGAAGTGCCGCCGCTGCGCGAAGCCTTGCTCGAAGCGCAGATGGATCTTTCGCGCGCGGCGAATTTCCCGGTGGTGATCCTGATCGGCGGGGTGGACGGCGCCGGGCGGGGCGAAACCCTCAACCTGATCAACGAGTGGATGGACCCGCGCTTCGTCCAGAGCCACGGCATGGGCGCGCCCTCGGACGAGGAGCTGGAGCGCCCGATCATGTGGCGTTTCTGGCGCGCGCTACCGCCCAAGGGCAAGGTCGGCATTTTTCTCGGCTCCTGGTACACCTGGGATATTCTCAACCGCGTGTTCAACCGCATCAAGAACGCCGACCTCGACCAGAGCATGGAACGCACCGTGCGCTTCGAGAAGATGCTCAGCGCCGAAGGCGCGCTGATTCTCAAGTTCTGGCTGCATCTGTCCAAGGACAAGCAGGAAAAGCGGCTGAAAACCCTGGAAAAAAATCCCAAGACCCGCTGGCGCGTGACCGAGCGCGACTGGATGCATTTCAAGATGTACGACCGCTTCCGCAAGGTGTCCGAGCGCGTCATCCGCCAGACCAGCACCGCCGAGGCGCCGTGGATCATCGTCGAGGGCGAGGACGAGCGCTACCGCAGCCTGACCATCGGCAAGGTCATCCTGGAGGCGATCCGCAAGCGCCTCGACGAAACGGCGGCGCCGGTCCACGCGGTGCATGCGCCGCCGCTCTTGCCGTCCATCGACCATCTGCACATCCTGAAAACCCTCGATCTCGGCCAGAAGCTGACCAAGAAGAAATACGACGAGGAACTGGAAAAATACCAGGGCAAGCTCAACCTGCTCACGCGCAACCCGAAATTCAAGAACATCAACGTGGTCGTGGTGTTCGAGGGCAACGACGCCGCCGGCAAGGGTGGCAGCATCCGCCGCCTGACCGGCGCGATCGACGCGCGCCAGTACCAGGTCACCCCGATCGCCGCTCCCACCGAGGAAGAACGCGCCCAGCCCTATCTGTGGCGCTTCTGGCGCCATGTGCCGCGCAAGGGCCGGGTCAACATCTTCGACCGCTCCTGGTATGGCCGGGTGCTGGTCGAGCGGGTCGAGGGCTACTGCTCCAACGTCGACTGGATGCGCGCCTACAGCGAAATCAACGATTTTGAGGAGCAGCTGGTGAAGAACGACACCGTTCTGGTGAAGTTCTGGCTTTCCATCAGCAAGGAAGAGCAGCTCAGGCGCTTCGAGGAGCGCCAGCAAACCGGCTTCAAGCGCTTCAAGATCACCGACGAGGACTGGCGCAACCGCGAGAAATGGGATGCCTACGAAATGGCCGTGTGCGACATGGTGGACCGCACCAGCTCGGCGATGTCGCCGTGGACGCTGGTCGCAGCCAACGACAAGAATTTCGCCCGGATCAAGATATTGAAAACCTTGTGCGAGCGGATCGAGGCGGCGCTCAAGTAGTCTCCAGGGAAGTGTCGAATAAGCCGTCATCCCCGCGAAGGCGGGGATCCAGGATTTTGATTTGACTGGGTTCCCGCCTTCGCGGGAACGACGACATGGACTTGCTGATCAGCGCCTCCCTAGGAGCCTGTCGGACTTAAAACATCATTCTCGCGAAAGCGAGGATGATCGAACGCGAAGAGCGCTCAATCATCGTTCCATCTCCCGCGAATGCTCGCGGTGCCGCCGCCAGTTCTCCAGATAAGCCGCCGTCAATTCCCGGTTCTGCCGGAAGATCAGCAGGTTCTCCGCGTTCCTGAACTGCGCCGCGTGGGTGAAGTTGAAGCTGCCGGTGATCACCACCGGGTTGCCGCCGCCGGCGTCGATCACCATGATCTTGTTGTGGGCGCTGTCGTGCCGGCTATCGACGAACACCGGCACGCCGCCGGCGGCGATTTCCGGCACCTTGCCGTTTCCCGTTTTGCGCAATTGCTCCGCGTCCGCGATCACCTGGACATCCACGCCGCGCTGCCTGGCGCCGATCAGCGCGTGGGCGATTTCTTTGCTGGTGAAGCTGAAGGTCTGCACCAGCACCTGCTTTTGCGCATGCTCGACAGCCTGCACGATCTGGCCGGTGGCGTCGTCTTCCGGCGTGAACAGCACCTGCACGGTGCCGCTCGCGGCGAGGGTATTGCCTTTGCCGTGGAAGGAGAAGTCGAAGGCCGGAGCGGCCGGGGCGAGCAAAGTCAGCGAAACGAGCAGAAAGGCGCGTCGGAAAGGGCGGTTCATGTTGGAGTCCTGTCGGCGAAGGTGGAGCGAATATCGGCTATTATGCATGATATGAACGGCTTTCCGCCGTGGATGCGGCGCGAGGAGAGGCGATGAATCAGGGAACGGGCAAGGAAACCGCGACGCTCGCCGGCGGCTGCTTCTGGTGCCTGGAGGCGGTGTTCGAACTGCTGCGCGGCGTGGAAAAGGTTGAGTCGGGCTACACCGGCGGCGGCAAGCCCAATCCCACCTACGAGCAGGTTTGCGGCGGCGCCACCGGCCACGCCGAGGCGGTGCGGATCGCTTTCGATCCGGCTGTGATTTCGTTCCGCGACTTGCTGGAAGTCTTCTTCGCCATTCACGATCCCACGACATTGAACCGCCAAGGCAACGACGTGGGCAGCCAATACCGCTCCGCCATTTTTTACCACAGCGCCGAACAGAAGGCGATTGCGGAGGAGATTATCGCCGGGCTGGACGTCGCGCCGGTAGTCACTGAAATCGTCCCCGCCGGGATTTTCTACCCGGCCGAGAACTACCACCAGGAATATTTCCGCCTGCACGGCGAGCAGCCCTACTGCCAGATCGTGGTCGCGCCCAAGGTGGCGAAACTGAGGCAGAAGTTCAAGGACCGGCTGAAAGGCCAATCAATGTAGGGTGCGAAGCGCAGCGCATTGCACCGTTCCCTCTCCCGCAATCATTCGGTGCAATGCCCTTCGGTTATTGCACCCTTCGGTCTGTGGGTCAGGCTTCAGCCTGACATGTACGGCTGCGCCCTGAAGGGCACAAGAGCCGTACCCACATAACTGCATCCTGCCGTTTTTTTTTCCGACTGACTATTACCATCATGCGGATTTTTCCATCGCCGCGGCGAAGAACCCATCCGTGCCATGCACATGAGGCGCGAGCTTGAGGTATTTGCCGGTGTCGAGGACGATATGTTGCTGCGCCAGTATGCCGGATGCCTCGACCAGCCGGAACTCGGGGTGGGCTTCGAGGAAGGCTTCGA
>JAQTMN010000007.1 GCA_028714315.1 Sulfuricella sp.
TTCGTCCGGCATCATGAAGCAATATTCTCCCGCGCGGCTGACCAAACCGCTGCGGCGCAAACCGGGCTCGGAGCGCGGCGACGGCGAGTTCGAGGAAATTTCCTGGGACGAGGCGTTTTCGGTGATGTCCGAGCGCCTGGCAAAAATCCGCGCCACCGATCCGAAAAAGTTCGCGCTCTTTACCGGCCGCGACCAGATGCAGGCCGTCACCGGCCTGTTCGCCAAACAGTTCGGCACGCCCAACTATGCCGCCCATGGCGGTTTCTGCTCGGTCAATATGGCCGCCGGCATGATCTACACCATCGGCGGCTCGTTTTGGGAATTCGGCGGGCCGGACCTGGAGCGCGCCAAGCTGTTCGTGATGATCGGCACGGCCGAGGATCACCATTCCAACCCGATGAAAATCGCGCTGTCGAAATTCAAGCGCAGCGGCGGCCGCTTCGTCTCGATCAATCCGGTGCGCACCGGCTATTCCGCCATCGCCGACGAATGGGTGCCGATCCGTCCCGGCACCGACGGTGCGCTGCTCCTGGCGCTGATTCACGAAATCATCCGTCTTGGCCTCTACGACCGCGATTTCCTGGTGCAGTATTCCAACGCCGCCGAACTGGTGAACCTGGACGAAAAGAGCAGTGAATTCGGCATGTTCGTGCGCACCGAGGTGCCGGCGGAGGAGGGCTGCTTCGATCCGCAGAACAAGCTGTGGTGGGACCGCGTCTCCGACAAGGCGGTGGTGACCCGGACCGAGGGCGCCGATCCTTTCCTGCTGGGCGAATTCGCCCTGTCCGACGGCACGCCGGTCAAGCCCTCGTTCCAGTTGCTGCAGGATCGGGTGAAAGACTACACCCCGGACTGGGCGGAAGGCATCACCGGCATACCCGCCGCGACCATCCGCCGCCTCGCCCACGAAATGGGCGTCACCGCGCGCGACCAGAAGATCGAGCTGCCCATCGCCTGGACCGACACCTGGGGCAAGGAGCACGACACCGTCACCGGGAATCCGGTGGCGTTCCACGCCATGCGCGGACTGGCGGCGCATTCCAACGGCTTCCATACCATCCGCGCGCTGGCGATCCTGATGAGCTTGCTCGGCACCATCGACCGCCCCGGCGGCTTCCGCCACAAGGCGCCGTTCCCGCGCCCGATCCCGCCCTGCGCCAAGACGCCGAAGGGGCCGGAGGGCGTGCAGCCCGACACACCGCTGGGCGGCATGGCGCTGGGCTGGCCGGCCGAGCCGGACGACCTGTTCGTGGACGAAAAAGGCGAACCGGTGCGGCTCGACAAGGCGTTCTCGTGGGAATACCCGCTCGCCGTCCACGGCCTGATGCACAACGCCATCACCAATGCCTGGCGCGGCGATCCCTACCCGATCGACACCATGTTGATCTTCATGGCCAACATGGCGTGGAATTCGGCGATGAACACGGTGCAGGTACGCGACATGCTGAAGGACAAGCGCGAGGATGGCGAATACAAGATTCCCTTCCTCATCGTGTGCGACGCCTTTCAGTCGGAGATGACTGCCTTCGCCGACCTGGTGCTGCCCGATACCACTTACCTCGAACGCCACGACGTGATGTCCATGCTCGACCGGCCGATTTCGGAGTTCGACGGTCCGGTGGATTCGGTGCGGATTCCGGTTCTGCCGCCCAGCGGCGAGTGCAAGCCGTTCCAGGAGGTGCTGATCGAGCTCGGTTCACGGCTGAAACTGCCGGTGTTCGTCAACCAGGGCGGCACGCGCAAGTATCGCGACTATCCCGATTTCATCACCAATTACGAGACCGAACCGGGTTCCGGCATCGGCTTCCTGGCCGGCTGGCGCGGCAAGGGCGGCGAGAAGTTCATGCGCGGCGAGCCCAATCCGCGCCAGTGGGAAATGTACGCCAAGAACAACTGCGTCTACCACCACCACTTGCCGCGTTCCTACCAGTACATGCGCAACTGGAACCAGGGCTACCTGGAATGGGCGCAGCGCAACCGCATCACGCGCTATGCCGAGCCGATCCTGATCCACATTTATTCCGAGGTGCTGCAGAAGTTCCGCCTCGCCGCCCAGGGCAAGGCGGAGGGCAAGCAGCCGCCGGAGCGCCTGAAAGCGCGCATCGAGACCTATTTCGACCCGCTGCCGTTCTACTACGAGCCGCTCGAAATGCAGCTCAGCGACAATGCCAAATACCCGCTCAACGCGGTGACCCAGCGGCCGATGGCGATGTACCACTCGTGGGATTCGCAGAACGCCTGGCTGCGCCAGATCCACACCCATAACTACCTGTTCGTCAATCCGCTCACCGCCAAGGCGCAGGGTATCGCCGACGACGACTGGATCTGGGTCGAGTCGATGCATGGCAAGGTGCGCTGCATGTGCCGCTATTCCGAGGCGGTGGAGCCCGGCACGGTGTGGACCTGGAACGCGATCGGCAAGAGCAAGGGCGCGTGGAACCTGGCGACGGAAGCCAACGAGTCGGAAAAAGGCTTTTTGCTCAACCACCTGATTTCGGAGGAGCTGCCGCCGCATGCCGACGGCCCCCATCTCTCCAACTCCGACCCGGTCACCGGCCAGGCGGCGTGGTATGACGTCAAGGTGAAGATTTACAAAGCCGAAGCCGGCGAGCCGGAGCAGACCTTCCCGCAATTCAAGCCGGTGCCGGTGGCGCCCGGCATGGTCAAGAGGCGCAAGGGTTGGTTTGGTTTCTTTGCGGGCAAGGGGGAATGGAAATGACCCAACTCGCTCTCGTCATCGATCTCAATGTGTGCGTCGGCTGCCATGCCTGCGTCACCAGCTGCAAGGAATGGAACACCTCCGGCCCGGCCGGCGCCATGTCCGACGACCGGCCTTACGGCGCCGATCCGACCGGCACTTTCTTCAACCGGGTGCAGACTTACGAGGTGGGCTGCTTTCCCAAAACCGAGACGGTGCATTTCCCCAAGTCCTGCCTGCATTGCGAGGAGCCGCCGTGCGTGCCGGTGTGCCCGACGGGCGCGTCTTACAAGCGCAAGGAAGACGGCATCGTGCTGGTGGACTACGACAAGTGCATCGGCTGCAAGTATTGCTCCTGGGCCTGTCCCTACGGCGTGCGGGAAATCGACGAGCACCAGAAGGTGATGAAGAAGTGCACGCTGTGCGTCGACCGCATCTACGACCTCAGCCTCCCCGAAGCCGAGCGCAAGCCGGCCTGCGTGATGGCCTGCCCGACCAGCGCGCGCCTGTTCGGTGACGTGCACGATCCGGAATCTGCGGTGTCCGAAGCGATCCGGGAAAGCGGCGGCTACCAGCTCATGCCGGAGTGGGGGACGAAGCCGTCCAACCATTATCTGCCGCGACGAAAGACCCAGATCAGGATCCACACCGACGAGCTGATCCGCGCCGACAATCCGCTCAAGAAGGAGCGCCAGCTGCCGCAGCCGGACAAGAACGAGCCTTCGCTGGACGATGTGACCAGCTGGTAACTTTCTGTAGGAGCGGCCTCCCGGCCGCGATCGCTGTTGAGCATCGCGGCCGGGAGGCCGCTCCTACGGGTAACTTAGGACTTTTATATGCATCCCGCTTTTTCCGTCATCTTCCTCACCACCCTGATCGGCGTCGGCCAGGGGCTGTTCCTGGCGCTGTATACGGGACAGGTGTATTCGCTGATCCACGTCCTGCCGACCCAGGCGGAGGGCGGATTTTACGCGGGCGGCAGCGCGCTGGCGCTGCTGTTCCTGATCGCCGGGCTGGTCGCTTCCTTCTTTCATCTCGGCCACCCCGAGCGGGCCTGGCGCTCCGCCGCGAAATGGCGCACGTCCTGGCTGTCGCGCGAGGTGATCGTGCTGCCGTCGTTCATGGGCACGGTGTTTCTTTACGCCGCGGTGCATTACACCGGCTGGAACCCCCAGGTCGCGACACTCGGCGAGTCGCTGCCGCTCGATCTTTCCCTGGTGATCGGTGCGGCGGGAACGGCGCTGTGCTTTGCCTTGTTCATTTGCACGGCGATGATTTACGCGTGCCTGAAATTCCTGCAGGAATGGCATAGCCCGCTGACCGTCATCAATTACCTGCTGTTGGGCAGCGCCTCGGGCTTCACGCTGGCCGCGGCCTTTTCGGTCTATTCCGCGCCGGAGATGGTGAGGTTCTACGGCACCTGGGCGATGATCATCACTTTTGCCGGTCTGGTGACACGCTCCGCCTCGCTGCTGCGCAACGCCCGCCTGAAGCCGAAATCCACTCTGCAGACGGCGATCGGCGTGCGCCATGTCCAGGTCGCCCAGAAAGCGCAAGGCTTCATGGGCGGTTCGTTCAATACGCGCGAGTTCTTCCACGGCAAACCCGCAAGTCTGCTGCGCTCGATCAAGTGGCTGTTTTTGCTGGCAGCGTTCGCCATGCCGTTGCTGCTTTTGGGCGGCGGGTTGAGTTCTGCGGCCGGCGCCTTCTTCTCTGCGGCCTTCCTGACCCAGTACGCCGGTCTGCTGGCCGAGCGCTGGTTTTTCTTCGCGCAGGCCAACCATCCGCAAAATCTGTATTATCAGGCGATTTCCTGAACGATTTCTTAATACGGAGAAAATCATGAAGCAAATGTTTCTGTTCCTGGCCATCCTGGTTGTTTCGAGCACGGCTGGCGCCGGCGGCAAAATGCCCGAGCCCAAGGTCGTAAAAATCAACGAGCGCGTTTATGCCCTGCTCGGGCCGCTGGGGCAGCCGAGTGCGCACAACCAGGGTTACATGGTGAACAGCACGGTCATCATCGGCGACCGGGGCGTCATCCTGGTGGACAGCGGCGGCACCGACGAGGTCGGCAACCAGATCGCACGGGTGATTGCGCGGATTACCCCCAAGCCGGTGACCCATGTCATCAATACCCATCACCACGGCGACCATACCTTGGGCAATGTGGTGTTCAAGGGGGCGGAAATTCTCAGCTCAGAACAGTGCCGGGCGCTGGTCGAAAAGACCGGCATGGACTGGGTGCGGATCATGGAAAGCATGATCGGGCACAAGCTTCCCCATACCCGGCCGGTGCCGGCGAGCCTGACGTTCGCGGAGGACAGCAGCGCCGAGCGCAGCCTGCAGGGCGTCAGGGTATTGCTGTGGGTGCCGCGCGGCTCCCATACACCGGGCGACATGATGGTTTACCTGCCGGACGACAAAATCCTGATCGGGGGCGATATCCTGGTCAACACGATCATCCCGAACATGCGCGACGGAAACGTCCGCAACTGGATTGCCGCGCTGGCCAAGGTTCAGGATTTCGATGCGGTCACCATTGTGCCCGGCCACGGGCCGCTGATGACCAAGCCGGATGTGGCCCGGTTGCAGCGGATCATGGCCGATTTCTATGCGGGGGTCGAGGCGGGTTACAAGAAAGGCCTAAGCGACAGCGAGGTTCGCGCTACGCTTGATCTGGATGCCTGGAAGGGGCTGAAAGAGTATGAGGTCACCATGGGGAGCAACATCAACCGCGCCTATCTCGAAGTCGAGGCCGCGAACTTTTGATTCGTAGCCCCGCCGCGTCGGACACTCGAACTCAGAGGTTGCGGAAAAATCCGTCGCGAGCGCAGCAGGATTTTTCACAACCTCTCAGCGGGGAGCCGGAGTGGACGATGCAGTCGGCGCATCGTCGTCGTCATCGTCTTCGGGCGGCGGCTTGCCGTCGTAAACCAGGGCGCGGCGGTGCTGCAGGTAAGCGTCGCGCAGGAAGATGTAGCGATCAAGCGCGGCTTCTTCCAGCACCTTTTCGCTGTCGAGCAGGCGCGACCGGGTGTCCACGGTTTCCACGGCAATCGCCGTGTTGCGTTCGTCAACCGGCTTATGCCGCCATAGCGGATCGTAGTAGCCATCCACCGCGCGTCCTACGGCATCGCGGAACGTGCTGGGGCCAAAGAAGGGCAGCACCAGGTAAGGGCCGCTTTCCACTCCCCAATATCCCAGCGTTTGTCCGAAATCTTCATTGTGCTTGGGCAGGTCGAACGAGCTACCGATATCGATCAGGCCGCCGATCCCTGCGGTGGTATTCCACGTCAGGCGGCTGAAATCGGAGGCGGCCTGGTCGAGCTTGAACTGGAGCAGGTCGTTGAGCAGCACCAGCACGTCGTCCAGGTTGGAGAAGAAATTGCCGACGGCGGTGCGCGCCGGGCCCGGCATGACTTCCTTGTATCCCGTGGCGACCGGCTTGATCACGGCCTTGTCGATCGTGTCGTTGAACTTGTAGATGCCGCGGTTGAGCGGTTCCAGCGGGTCATGGCGGTCGCCATTGGTGGCGCAGCCGAGCAGACCGAGGCTCAGCAGAACGGCGATGGAGAGTTTGAGGGAAGGTGCGCGCATTTTTTCCAGATCCGGAAGTTGTTGTGGTACCAGGACATTATAACAACGATTCTTCTGTGCCGGAATTTCTTGTTGGCCGGAAACCCGCGGTATACCGGGGATTCGCGGCTGTCGAGCTAGCGGCGGTCGCCGATTTTAATGAAATCCGCCCACATGTCGGGTTCGCCATGCTCGGCGAGGGCGGCGAGCAGCATCAACTCGCCCATGACATCCACGCTGAAACCCTGGCGGTTGCCGCGATCGTCGATCATCAGGTTGTTGAGGAATTTTGCGCATTCCGGGTGGCCCCATATCAGGACGATTTTTTCCATGATTTTGGGGTACACCTCCTCGATGGCCGACTTGACGCGGATGGCTTGAGGCTGGAGGGAGGGCTTCGTCCCGGCGATCAGGAACGTTTCGATCAGCGCCGAGTCCAGTAGGGGCAGGGGCGGGTCGGTCTGCGTGAGGGTGGGCAGCACGTCGGTAAACTGGGGCGGGGAACCGGGCGGATGGGTTTTGATCCCCAGTTCGGAGCTGCCGATGACCAACTGTTCCAGGCGGACCACGCGGCTTTCCAGTTCGGCGATCCGCGCCAGAGCGTTTTCAAGATTCAGCGACATCGTGCCTCGGCCGTTAGCTAATGTATAAATTCGCCTCGTCGGGCTTGACGAGGTTTTTAATAATTTTGCCACTATATTCCTTTGTGCTGGTAACGGGTATGATTTTCCACAAAAAATTGGCGGATGAAAAAATGAATCTTAAGAATGGCAGCATTTTGATTACGGGCTGCTCCAGCGGGATCGGCCACTGTGTCGCCCTCGGGCTGGCGAGGCGCGGCTACCGCGTTTTCGCCGCCGCACGCAAGGCGGATGATGTGCGGGCGCTGCAAGCCATCGGGCTGGAAAGCGTAGAGCTCGATCTCGCGGATTCCGCATCGATCCACCGGGCGGTGGACGAGGTCTTGTCGCGCACCGCCGGGCAGCTTTATGCGCTGTTCAACAACGGCGCCTACGGGCAGCCCGGCGCGGTCGAGGACTTGCGGCGCGAGGTGTTGCGCGAGCAGTTCGAAACCAACCTGTTCGGCACGGTCGAGTTGACCAACCGGATTATTCCGGTCATGCGCGCCCAGGGCGGCGGGCGGATAATCCAGAACAGTTCGGTGCTGGGCCTGGTCGCCCTGCCTTACCGCGGCGCTTATACCGCCAGCAAATATGCCCTGGAAGGGATTACCGACACGTTGCGGCTGGAATTGCGCGGTAGCGGCATCCATGTTTGCCTGATCGAGCCGGGGCCGATAGAGAGCCGCTTCCGGGCGAATTCCTACCAGGCCTACCGGCGCAATATCGATGCGGAGCACAGCGTGCATCGCGAACGCTACCTCGCCATGGAGCGGCGTCTGGTCAAAGCGGGTGCAGCCGTGCCGTTCACGCTGCCGCCCGAGGCGGTGCTGGAAAAGGTGATTCATGCCCTGGAGAGCCGGCATCCGCGAATGCGTTATTACGTGACGGCGCCGACGCATCTGTTCGCGGTGCTGAAACGGCTGATACCGGGCGGCTGGATGGACCGGCTGTTGGCCGCGGTGGGCGGGGATGGCAGCAAATAGGGTATAATATTCATCAATCAGATCAATTGATGAAGTCGGTTCGATGACCGGCCTCTGCGTCGAAAGGAAAAGAAAACATGGCTGGATTGGACGGCAGCACTCCGGTGCCGACAGAGATCAAGTTGCACCAGAAGTCGCGCATGCTGGAAGTTGCGTTTTCGGACGGCAAGCGTTTCGAATTGCCCTGCGAGTTCCTGCGGGTTTACTCGCCGTCCGCGGAAGTGCGCGGCCATGGTCCCGGCCAGGAGGTGCTGCAGGTGGGCAAGAAGAATGTCGAGATCACCGACGTCCGTCCTGTCGG
Source organism: Sulfuricella sp. (assembly GCA_028714315.1). Classification (GTDB taxonomy): domain Bacteria; phylum Pseudomonadota; class Gammaproteobacteria; order Burkholderiales; family Sulfuricellaceae; genus Sulfuricella. The sequence continues at coordinate 8,182 of JAQTMN010000007.1, forward strand.
CAGCTATGCCGTGCAGCTGGTGTTTTCCGACGGCCACGACAGCGGGCTTTATTCGTGGGATTATCTATACGATCTGGGCGTCAATCAGGCCGGCCTGTGGCAGCAATATCTGGACCGCATGAAAGATGCCGGTGCGAAGCGTGAGCCGGCCAACGCCTGAAAAGGTGTGAAAATCCGCTTGCGCGGTTTTTTCACCACCTCCCAGCCGGGATTTTTCTATATTCCCAGCGTTTCTACCCAGGCCAGCGCGGAAAGGTGAGCCTGATTGATGCTCTCCGGCTCGAGTTGCAGGGAAAGCGCGAGCTTCTCGATATTGCCTGCATCTCCCCCTTCGCATGCCTTTGTCAGTTCCAGGAACGGGCCATAGATGCCTTGCCTGTGCAGCAGGGCGTCGGTGATGGATTCGGGCAGGGCGAGATTGTCCAGCACCTTTTCCATCGGCATTTCCAGCATGGCATCGAGTAGCGAGAACACGCCGACGATAAACAGGTTGTCGCGGTCGGCCGGTTCGAGCATTTCCTTCCCCAGCAACTCCGTCAGGCGCCCGCGGGTAACCGCTGTTTTCATCAAGGCCGGCGAGGTGTTGCCTTCACCGGCGGTCACCAGCAGCAAGGTCAGCCAGCGGTAAAGCTGCTTGTAGCCAAGAATCGCCAGGGCGTGGCGGAGAGACTGGATTTCGCACGACAGGCCGAAGCCGACGGAATTGATATAGCGCAACAGCTTGAACGAAAGCGCCACGTCGCGTTTGAACGACAGTTCGATATCCCGGATTTCGGCGTTGCTGCGTACCTTGTTGAGCAATTCCAGCACCACGGCGTAAGCCGGATGGATGACTTTGGCGGTCAGCGTTTCCGGGTGGGCGAAATAGAATCCCTGGTAATAGGCGAAGCCCAGCTCTTTGCATAGCTGGTGTTCCTGCCTGGTTTCGACTTTTTCCGCGATAAGCTTGCCCGGATGTTTCGCCAGTGCCCGGACGTGGGCTTCGAGCTTGCCTTCCGCGTTCAGTTTCTGGACGTCCAGCTTGATGAAGTCGGCCACTTCAAGCCAGGGTGCGGTCGCATCCGACAGCTCGAAGTCGTCCAGGGCGAGGCGGAATCCCTGGTCGCGCAGGTCGCGGCAGCGGTCCAGCAATTCCGGCGTCGGCCGCGCGGTTTCGAGGATTTCCAGCACCGCGCGTTCGACCGGCAGCAGTTCGAGGAAATCGCTCATCAGCATCGACGAGGAGGCGTTGATGAACGCCAGCTTGTCGCCGAGCAACCATTCCGCCCCCATGTTGCTGAGCGTGTTGGCCAGTACCTTCGAGGTGGCCAGCATGTCGTCGCTGAAAGCGGCATCGGTGGATTCCGCGTGACGGCGGAACAGCAGTTCGTAACCGACTATCTTTTGCTGGTTGTCGAGAATCGGCTGGCGGCCGATAAATACGTGATCATGCATCGGGGCGGCGAGATTTCCTAGGCGGTGAACAGGGAGGCGCGGGTTTGCTCGGTACTCATGTCGAGCAGTTCTTCGATATCCAGAACCAGCACGACCAGGCCGTCGCCGGACAGGGTGGCGCCGGCGACTCCCTTCGGTTTGATGTCATGCAGCGGCTTGATGACCACATCGTCGCGGCCGATGAAGCCGTCGATCGCCAGGATAAAGGTGGTGACGGTCGTTTGCATCAGCACGCCGAAGGCCGGCATGCCATTCTGCGGCCAGCCGATCAGGCTGGCCAGGGAGCGCACCGGCAGCACCTCGTCGCGCACCACCATGGTGGCGCGGCCCGACACGCGCTGGATTTCGCTCGAATTGATCGGGATGATCTCGCGCACCATGGACAAGGGCACCGCGAAAGGCTGGTCGCCGAGGCGCACCACCAGCACGGGCAGAATCGCCAGCGTCAGCGGCAGCGAGATGGTGATGGTCGTGCCCTGGCCCACGATCGAATTGATGTCGATACGGCCATTGAGTTTCTGGATATTGGTGCGCACCACGTCCATGCCGACGCCCCGCCCGGAAACATCCGAAATCTGGTCCTTCATGGAAAAACCCGGAAGGAAAATCAGGTTGAGCGACTGTTTGTCGTCCAGGCTATTCGACGCTTCGATGTCGATCAGTCCTTTCTCGACGGCTTTGCGGCGAATGGTGTCGGGCCGCATGCCCTTGCCGTCATCGGCAATCTCCAGGACGATATGATCCCCCGCCTGCATCGCGCTCAGGCGGACCAGGCTCTTGGCCGGCTTGCCGGCGGCGATGCGCTCCTCAGTGCTTTCCACGCCGTGGTCCACGGCGTTGCGCACCAAGTGAACCAGCGGATCGTTGAGGTCCTCGATCATGGTCTTGTCGATTTCGGTTTCCTCGCCGGAAATCACCAGTTCGACGTCCTTGCCCAGCTGCCGCGCCAGGTCGCGGGCGAGACGCGGGTATTTCTGGAACAGGCGCCCGATCGGCTGCATCCGGGTTTTCATCACGGCGTTCTGCAGGTCGCCGACCAGGAGATCCAGGTGGCTGACCGCTTCGTCCAGCGCCTTGAGCGTTTCCCCATCGGTCTTGCCTTGGAGGATGTTGGCGCGCAGGCAGGTCAGCCGGTTCTTGGTGAGACCGATTTCGCCGGACAGGTTGAGCACCATGTCCAGCCGCGCGGTGTCCACGCGGATCGTGGTTTCCTTGGTGGCGGCTTGCTGGGCGATGGCGGCAGGCTTGGCGCGCGGCGCTACCTCGGCGTGGGGCAGGGGCTGCGCAACCGGTGCCGGCTGCGGCTGCAATGGGGGCGCCTCGCTGGCGATCTGGATTTCCACGGGTTTTCCGGTAATGCCATGGTAGAGCGCGTGCCAGTCGGGGCCGCCGGATTCGTCGCGGGAAGGGGCTTCGGCGCGGGGGGCGGCCGCGGGCTGTTTCGCCTGCGCGGAGAGCGCGGCGACGGCGGCTTTTTCGCCCGCCAGCACCGCATCCAGGGCTTTCAGCAATGCGGCATCGGCTGAGTCCGGCATTTGTGCCTGGGCCAGCGAGCCGAACATGTCGCGCACCACCCCGGTTGCGGTCAGGATGACGTCCATGATCTCGGGCGTCAAAACCAGTTCGGCTGTGCGCAGTTTGTCGAACAGGTTTTCCGTGCGGTGGCACAGTTCGACCAGGTCGTTGACATTGAGGAAGCCGGCTCCACCCTTGATGGTGTGGAAGCCGCGGAAGATGTCGTTCAGCAGCGCCTTGTCGTCAGGCCGCTTTTCCAGTTCGACCAGCTTGTTGTCCACGTCGGACAGCAGTTCAGTGGCTTCCGTCAGGAAATCCTGGAGTAATTCTTCCATTCCTGCAAAATGGCTCATGGTTTTCTCCGGCGATTGAGAGGATCGGAATGGTTGGCGTCAGAACCCCAGGCTCTCGAGCAATTCGTCGGCCTGGCTCTGACTGGTGACGACGTCGCTGCGGCCCTCGGCGTTGATCACCGGGCCGTTCAGCAGGGTGCTGTCCACCTCGGCTTTCTTTTCGGCGGGGGTCGTTGCCACCAGCAGCTGGAACATATCCCGCTCCATCTGCTGGGCCATGTCGATGACTTTCTTGATGACCTGGCCGGTCAGATCCTGAAAGTCCTGCGCCATGATGACTTCCATCAGTTGCGCATTGGTCGCCCTGGTATGGGTAGGCACTTCCTTCAGGTAGCTGCGGGTTTCGTTGGCCAGCTGCTTGAATTCTTCCAGGCTGAGCTGGTTGTCGAACAGGCGCTGCCACTTGTTGCCGAGCGCGACGGCACCGGCCTCGATTTTGTCCTGCAGCGGCTGCGCCGTCTCGGTTGCCGTCAAGGCGCGCTCCGCCGCCTGTTGCGTCATGGCGACGATATAGGCAAGGCGCTCGCGGGTGTCGGGTATCGCTTCGACGGTTTGTTCCAGCTTTTTGTCGTAACCCAGTTCGCGCAGCGTGTCATGCAGCTTGCGCGTCAGGTGGCCGATTTGCGAGAACAGGCTTTCGTCGGGGGAGGCGGCCGGCTCGGCCGGTTTTGCCTGCGGTTCGGGTTCGGCCGCGGGCACGCTGTTGGCCATGACGATGCTGTCGAACAGGGCTTCCAGTTCGTCGGAATCCCCGCTGCCTGAAGTAAGGTTGCTCACCGCGTAGTTCTCCTCATTATTTCCCCATCTTTTCGAAAATCTTGTTCAGTTTTTCTTCGAGCACGGCGGCTGTGAAGGGCTTGACGACGTAACCGCTGGCGCCGGCCTGGGCGGCCGCGATGATGTTTTCCTTTTTGGCCTCGGCGGTTACCATCAGTACGGGCAGGTGCTTCAGCGCGGCGTCGGCGCGGATTGCCTGGAGCAGCTCGATGCCGGTCATGTTCGGCATGTTCCAGTCGCTGATGACGAAATCGAATTGGCCCCCGCGCAGCTTGTTGAGCGCGGCGACGCCGTCTTCCGCTTCGTCGGCGTTGGTGAACTCCAGTTCTTTCAGCAGGTTGCGCAGGATGCGCCGCATCGTCGAGAAATCGTCGACGATCAGGAATTTCATGCTCTTATCGGCCATGGGCTGCTCCGCGGGTGGTCTGTCTTGCCAGCATCACGGCATAAAATGGCGCCGTCCGGTCGAACGCGTTTCGTAGGGTTGATTCCTCGTTGTGCATTGCTTTGCCTATCTGAGTAACAAGGGGCGCAGGGTCTCCGCCAGCACACCCGGATCGAATTTGGCGACATAGGCGTCCACGCCGACGCGCTTGCCCATGTCGCGATTGGCTTCCGACGAGAGGGAAGAGTGCATGACCACCGGGATGCCTTCGAACCGCCTGTCGGCCTTGATGTTTTTCGCCAGGACGTAACCGTCCATTTCCGGCATTTCCGCATCCACCAGGATGATCTTGATCTGCTCATGCAGAGCCGTGCCGTCCTGCTGCGAGCGGCTGGCCAGGCTCTGGAGCTTTTCCCAGGCTTCCAGACCGTTGGTGGCCTGCTGGTATTTCACGCCCATCTTGTCCAGCACCATGACGATTTCCTTGCGCGCCACGGCGGAATCGTCGGCGAAGAATATCGATTGTTCCCTGTCCGTCTCGACCGGCGCGAGATCCGGCACCGGCTCGATGCCGATGGCGTTGGCCAGGATTTGCTCGACGTCGAGAATCGAGACCAGTTTGCCGTCCGGCAGTTCCGTGATTGCGGTGATCATGCCTTCGTGGCCGGCCAGCATGGCTTGCGGCGGTTTGACCTTGTCCCAGTCGACGCGGATGATGCGATCGACGTCGTGTACCAGGAACCCCTGGGTGTGTCGGCTGTACTCGGTGACGATCATGGTGTGTCCGGTGTCTTCCGGCAGTTCGTCCAGCTCGATGAACTTGGCCAGGGCGATCACCGGAATGATGTTGCCGCGCAGGGAGATCACCCCTTCGACGCCCGCCGGCATGTTGGGCGATTTGGTGACTTTGGGCGTCTGGCAGACTTCGCGGACCTTGAACACGTTGATGCCGAAAATTTCCCCGCTTCCCAGGGAAAAGAGCAGGATTTCCATCTTGTTGGATCCGGCCAGCTTGGTTCTGGCATCCACCGTATCCAGGAGTACATTGCTTTTTTCCATGGCTATGCCCCGCTCGCTTTGATGTGGCCGCTCAATAATTGGGTGAGGATGGCCGCCAGTTTTTGCGGCTCGAATTTAGGGACGTAGTCGTCCACTCCGACCGTGCGGCCAAGCTGCTGGTTGGCCGTGCTGCTCAGGGAGGAATGCATGATGACCGGGATGCCGGCGAAGCGCGGGTCGCTCTTGATGCTTTTGGTCAGGACGTAGCCGTCCATTTCGGGCATTTCCACGTCGGTCAGGACGAGCTGGATGAAGTCGCTTACCGGCAAATGGCCCGCATCGGCCTGGGAGGCGATTTTTTGCAGTTCGTCCCATGCCTGCCGCCCGTTGTTGGCGCTGATGTGGCGGATGTTCATCGCGTCCAGGGTGCGCTGGATCTGTTTTCTGGCGACGGACGAGTCGTCAGCAAAAAAAACCGTGCGATCGTGCAGGTCGAGGGGCTTGATATTGTTGAACAGGTATTCGTCGTCGTAGCGGCTGGTTTCGGAAAGGACCTTTTCCACGTCCATCATCATGACCAGGCGGCCGTCGGGGAGTTCGGTCACCGCAGTGACCAGGCCGCCCATCTGGGCGGTCAGCATGTCGGGCGGGACGCGCATCGCCGACCAGTCGAGACGCAAAATGGTGTCCACGGCTTCCACCAGAAAACCTTGGGTATGGCCGTTGTATTCGGTGACGATCATGATTTCCGGTTTGCGATCGGTCTCGACGCCGGCGTATTTCACCAGATCGACCACCGGCACCAGCACGCCGCGCAAGCTCACCATGCCTTCCACCGAGGACGGCATGTCGGGCGCGTGGGTGATTTCCGGCACCCGCATGACTTCGCGCACCTTGAATACGTTGACGCCGAACGTTTCCCTGCGGCCGGTCCGGGTGTCCGTGCCCAGCGTGAACAGCAGGATCTCCAGCTTGTTCGTGCCGGCCAGCTTGGTGCGGGCATCGACGTTCTTCAGCAGTTCTGACATGTGGTTGCTCTCCGAGAAAAGTCCTGGCCCCGTGCCGCGGTCAGGGACGGGCAGGGCAGGCAATTTTCATTATCATACCTCAATATGGCGATGTTGCATCAGCGCAAAACTCGCGAAACAGGATGCGCGAGCTGTTGTGGGGATGGCTTTAGCGATACAGTCAGGCTGCACCCGCAAGGAGTGCCCCATGGATCGCCGTTTCATGATTCGGGGCGGCGATTCGCCACGACCGTTCGGTAAAATTGCCCGGTTAGCCGCTGTTTCCAGTGCATAATTTATGCGGGCATCCGTTCTTTACGAGTGGCAGTATATCGATTCGCCAACGACCGGACCAATTGCGGTATGATTTCTGCCAGTAGCGGCCAATGGAGCGCAACGTATTGTCGAACACCCCGCCACAGGTCGATCCGAAAGAGCTGGAGCAGGCATTTTCCCTGTTTAATCAAGCCTCCGCTCAGCTTACCGACGCCTATCAGGAACTTCAGCAGCAAGTAGAGCGACTCACCGGAGATCTGGCGGTCGCCAATGGAGAGCTGCGCCGCCAGTTGCTGGAAAAAGAGGCGCTGTCGCAGCGCCTGAGCCACCTGCTCGCGGCCATGCCGGCGGGGGTAGTGGTGCTGGATCGGCAAGGCATCGTCATGGAAGCCAACCCGGCCGCCGAGGCGATGCTCGGCCAGCGATTGGCGAATGGGTCGTGGGCGGAGATATCGGCTGCGGCCCTGGTTCAGACCGGTTTGCCGCACGAATGGGAGCTGGCCCCGGCCGGCACGCCGGAGACGCGTCGGGTCGGCATAAACAGCAGCCCGTTGGACGCCGCCGGCGGGCGCGTGCTGCTGATTCACGACATCACCGAAACCTATGCCATGCAGCGTGAAATGCAGCGGCACCAGAGGCTTTCCGCGATGGGCGAGATGGCGGCCGGATTGGCGCACCAGTTGCGCACGCCGCTCGCTACCGCCGTGCTTTACGCGGCAAACCTGAACAAGCCCAACCTCGTCGAGGCGGACCGGGTGCGCTTTGCCGATAAGGTGCTGGCGCGGCTGCGCTATCTCGAACACCTGATCCAGGACATGCTGTCTTTCGTGAAAGGGGAGAGCGGCGGGCAGGAGGCCGTGAAGGTGTCTTCGCTGCTGGCCGATTTGCAGCAGGTCATCGAACCGCAAATGGCGCAACGATGCCTGGCGTTCAACGTCGAGGACGGCAGCCGGGGCGCGGCCGTGTTGGGCAGCCGCAAGGCCTTGACCGGAGCTTTGCTCAACTTGCTGGAGAATGCCATGCAGGCCAGCCCGCAAGGCGGGCGCATCAGCCTGGGGGCGACTCTCGGCGACGACGGGCAGGTTGCGCTGGCCGTGGCCGACAGCGGTGCGGGCATCGATGCGGCAGTGCAGGAACGCCTGTTCGAACCTTTTTATACTACCCGCTCCGACGGCACCGGCCTTGGGCTCGCGATCGTGCGCGGCGTGGCGGAGGCGCATCGGGGTTCGATCAAGGTCAGATCGGTTCCGGGCGAAGGCAGCGAGTTTTGCCTGCGCTTGCCGGTTATAATGGCGAACCCATGAAAACATTGCCCATCCTGATCGTCGAGGACGACCAAGACCTGCGCGAGGCCCTTTGCGATACCCTGGCCTTGGCCGGATACGAGGCGCTGAGCGCCGCCGACGGCCCGTCCGCACTCGCGCTGCTGGAGAAAAGACGGGTCGGCCTGGTGGTGACGGACGTGCAGATGCAGCCGATGGATGGCCATACGCTGCTACGCGAAATCAAGGCGGCCTACCCCTATGCACCGGTAATGCTGATGACCGCCTACGGCATGATCGACAAGGCGGTCGAGGCGATGCGTGCCGGCGCGTGCACTTACCTGACCAAGCCGTTCGAGCCGGACATGCTGCTCGCCGAAGTGGCGCGCTATATGCTGTCGGCGCAATCGGCGGACGGTTCGGAAATGATTGCCGAAGATCCGCGCATGATGGAAGTCCTTGCGCTGGCGCGGAAAGTCGCCGCCACCAATGCTACCGTGATGATTACCGGCGAGTCCGGCTGCGGCAAGGAGGTCATGGCGCGTTTCGTTCACCGCAATTCGCCGCGCGCCGACAAGCCTTTCGTGGCGATCAACTGCGCCGCGATCCCCGAAAATCTGCTCGAGTCCACCTTGTTCGGCTACGAGAAGGGCGCCTTCACCGGCGCGGCCCAGTCGCATGCCGGCAAGTTCGAGCAGGCGCAGGGCGGCACGCTGCTGCTGGACGAGATTTCCGAAATGTCGCTGCCGCTCCAGGCCAAGCTGTTGAGGGTGTTGCAGGAGCGCGAGGTGGAGCGGGTGGGGGGGCATAGGGCGATTCCTCTCGATATTCGCGTCGTCGCCACCTCCAACCGCGACATGGGTGAAATCGTCAGGCGTGGCGACTTCCGCGAGGATCTCTTCTATCGGCTCAACGTGTTTCCCCTGGCGTTGCCGTCGTTGCGCGAGCGGCCGCTGGATATCGTGCCCTTGGCCCGGCACCTGACGGACCGTTTGGGTGCCGTGCTCGGACGGCCTGGGATCGCCCTGTCCTCCGCGGCGGTCGCGCAATTGACGCAATATGCCTGGCCGGGTAACATCAGGGAGCTTGAGAATGTGATTCAGCGTGCCTTGATCCTGGCACAGGACGATACCCTGGGTCCGGACTGTTTGCTCTTGCCGGCAGCGGCAAGACAGGCAAAAATTGCCGCCCGCGATACGGCGGTGGACATGAAGTCGCTGGAAAAAAACCATATTCTGGAAATGCTTTCGTCGGTCGGTGGGTCGCGCAGGCTTGCCGCGGAAAAACTGGGAATGAGCGAGCGCACCCTGCGTTACAAGCTACAGCAGTATCGGGAGGAAAGCGGCGAGGCCGAACGCCGGGTCGGCTAGCCGGGGTGGTGCGGTTATCGGCATGAAATATGCTTGTTTTTTGACCTGGGGCGAGGAAAAACCATCGCCGAGACGGATAAACAGCTATAATTTCGAGCTGGAGGCATGAACGATGAATACCCAGGGAATCGACCAACTACTCGGCCAATTGCGCGCCGCTTCGGCGCTGGCGTCGGGGGCCGAGCCGGCCGCGTCGGCGGAGGGCGCGGATTTCGCGTCGCTTCTCAAGTCTTCGCTGGATCAGACCAGCGCCGCGCAGCAGGATGCCACCAATCTGGCCAAGGCGTTCGAACAGGGCAATCCCGATACGAATCTGCAGGAAGTGATGGTTTCGCTGCAGAAGGCCAATCTTTCCTTTCAGACCATGGTGCAGGTGCGCAACAAGCTGGTGTCGGCCTATCACGAAGTCATGAACATGCAAGTGTGAGAAGGATGCAGGATATTCCGCTTGTCATGGTCAGGTGCCTCTACTCGGGGATAAGGCTCAATCACTCACAAATTGGCGGCAAGGTGTAAAACAAGATGGCCGTCGCACCGCAGCAATCCTTTCTTGCGCGCTTAAAAGATCTCGGGCGGTTATCCAGCGGGCAGATGGTCGGCCTGATGCTCGGATTGTCCGCGGCTATCGCGCTGATTGCCGGCGCCTGGATGTGGTCGCAGACGCCGGATTACCGCGTTCTCTACAGCAATCTCTCCGACCGCGACGGCGGCGCGATCATCAATTCCCTGCAGCAGATGAACGTTCAATACAAGATGGCCGAAGGCGGCGGCGCCATCCTGGTGCCTTCCGCCGAGGTTTATGAAGTGCGCCTGCGCTTGGCGTCCCAAGGGTTGCCCAAGGGGAGCGTGGTCGGCTTCGAGTTGATGGAAAACCAGAAACTGGGTACCAGCCAGTTTCTCGAACAGGTGAATTACCAGCGTGCTCTGGAAGGCGAGCTGACCCGCTCCATCCAGTCGCTGTCCGCGGTTCAGGGCGCGCGCGTGCATCTGGCCATTCCGCGGCCTTCGGTGTTTACCCGCGAACAGCAAAAGCCCAGCGCTTCCGTGCTGGTCAGCCTCCATCCGGGCAGGACGCTGGACAAGGCCCAGGTGAGCGGCATTGCCCACCTGCTCTCCAGCAGCGTGCCGGATCTGCCGATCAAGAACGTGGCGATTCTCGACCAGAACGGCAACCTGCTGAGCGCGTCGGCCGACGGCAAGGAAAATGCCGGTCTCGATCCGGGCCAGCTGGAATATCTGCACCAAGTCGAGCAGGGTTTCATCAAGCGCATTGAAAGCATACTCAGCCCGATCACCGGGATGGACAACGTGCGGGCGCAAGTGACGGCTGAGCTGGATTTCTCGCAGGCCGAGCAGACTGCCGAAACCTTCAGGCCGAACCCGCTTCCCGCGGAGGCCGCGATCCGCAGCCAGCAGCTCAACGAAAGCAGTGGCACCAGCGGCGCAGCCGGCGGTGTGCCCGGCGCCTTGTCCAATCAGCCTCCCGGCACGGCCAGCGCGCCGGTTACCGCGCCGACGGCTTCCACCGCGGCGCCGGTCCAGCCTTCCAGCGGCAGCAGCCATAAGGAATCGACCGTCAACTATGAAGTGGACAAGACGGTCAGGCACGTGACACTGCCGGTCGGCGGGATCAAGCGTCTGTCGGTGGCGGTGGTGGTGAATTACAAGAAAATTACCGAAAAGGACGGGAAAGTCAGCGCCAAGCCGTTGACCGCTGCCGAGATGGCGCAGATCAACAATCTCGTCAAGGAGTCCATGGGCTATCGGCAGGATCGCGGCGATACGCTCAACGTGGTGAATGCTTCGTTCAGCACGGTAACCGAGGAAATCGCCGCAACGCCGATCTGGAAAGATCCGGCAACCGTCGCGCTGGTCAAGGAGATATTCCGGAACCTGTTGATTGCAGGGATTGTTTTCTTCCTGGTGTTCAAGGTGTTGCGCCCCCTGCTGAAAGAACTGGCGACGCCGCCGGAGCCCCAGGTGGTTCATGTGGAAGGTGGCGCCGAGGGGATGATGGCGCCTGAGATGCAGGCTGGCTACGAGGATCGTCTGAGGGCGGCAAAGGAATTGGCGAAGCAGGAGCCCAAGGTGGTGGCCAGCGTGGTCAAGGAGTGGATCGGCGGCAATGAGTGACGAGGGCATCCAGAAGAGCGCTATTTTGCTGATGACTTTGGGCGAGGAGGAAGCGGCGGAAGTCTTCAAGTATCTCACCCCGAAGGAGGTGCAGAAGCTGGGAATGGCGATGGCCAACCTGAACAGCATCAAGCGCGACCAGGTGGACCAGGTGCTGCACGACTTCATGCATCAGGCGGGCGATAAAACCAACCTGGGCGGCGCTTCGGACGAATACATCCGCAGCGTGCTGAACAAGGCGCTGGGTACGGACAAGGCGGCAAACCTGATCGATCGCATCCTGCACGGCGGAGATACCAGCGGCATCGAGAGCCTGAAGTGGATGGATGCGTCCTCCGTGGCGGAGCTGATCAAGAACGAGCACCCCCAGATCATTGCCACCATCCTGGTTCATCTCGACCGGGACCAGGCCAGCGAGATATTGAACCATTTGGGGGAGCGGCTGCGCAACGACGTGGTGCTGCGCATCGCCACGCTGGACGGTATCCAGCCTGCCGCGCTGCGGGAGCTGAACGATGTGCTGAGCAAGCTGCTTTCGGGTGCCAGCGGCAATATCAAGAAAAGCGCGCTGGGCGGCGTCAGGGCGGCGGCCGAGATTCTGAATTATGTCGGCACCGCCAACGAAACCTCGGTCATCGCCAGCGTGCGCGACTACGACCCGGAACTGGCGCAGAAAATCCAGGATGAGATGTTCGTCTTCGAGAACCTGCTGGACCTGGACGACCGCTCCATTCAGCTGCTGCTGCGCGAGGTGCAATCCGAATCGCTGATTATCGCGCTCAAGGGCACGAGCGAGGAGCTGCGCGAAAAAATCTTCAAGAATATGTCGCAGCGGGCCGCGGAAATGTTGCGCGACGATCTGGAAGCCAAGGGACCCGTGCGCATCAGCGAAGTCGAGGCGGAGCAGAAAGAAATTCTCAAGGTCGTACGCAAGCTCGCCGACGAGGGCCAGATCGTGCTAGGCGGCAAGGGAGAGGAAGGCTTTGTCTAATATCATTCCCAAGGAGCAGCTGAGCGCCTACCAGCGCTGGGAGCTGACCTCATTGGGCGAGGCCGCAGCGGAAACGGTGTCGTCCCCTGCGGTGGTGCTGCCGACCGCGGAGGAGGTGGAACATATCCATCAGCAGGCCAGCCGCGAGGGCTACGCGACCGGCTACCAGGAGGGAAAGCAGAAGGCCGATGCCGAACTGGCGCGGCTGGCGCAGGTGATGTCCGCGCTGGACGCTTCGCTGAACAATTTCGACGAGGTCATCGCGCAAAGTTTGCTGGCGTTGGCGCTGGATATCGCCAAGCAAATGCTGCGCGAAGCGCTGAAAGCGCGGCCCGAACTGGTCCTGCCGGTCATCCGCGAGGCGGTGGGCAGCCTCCCCCACGCCAATCAGCACCCGCACCTGAGGCTGCATCCGGACGACGCGGATCTGGTGCGCTCGTTGATGGAAGACGAGCTGAATCACTATCACTGGAAGCTGATCGAGGACGTTCGCGTGGAACGCGGCGGCTGCCGGGTGGAAACGGCGAACAGCGAGATCGATGCCACCCTGGAAAGCCGTTGGAAAAGGGCGCTTGCCGCGCTGGGGCGCGAAGGTTCCTGGCTTGATTAGAGCTTGTTTTTGCCGATTCATGCCGTTGCTGCGGCCGTATCCGGCCCGGCTGTCCGCGGGCGACCTTTCCTGAATATGGCGACTTCCTCCGATCGCTGGTGCGGTTATCTGCAAAAATGCGGCGAGACGGTTGCCGCGGTCAATCCGTGGATGGTGACCGGACGCTTGACACGCGTGGCCGGGCTGGTGATGGAAGCGGTGGGGCTTAAGCTCGCGGTGGGCGGCAGCTGTACGGTCCACCTGCCCGACGGCCACGATGTGGACGCCGAGGTGGTCGGCTTTTCCGGCGAAAAACTTTTCCTGATGCCTTCCACCGATGTGTATGGCCTGGTGCCCGGCGCCAGGGTGACGCCGGTGGACGTCTCGGTCCGGCTCGGACAGGGCGGGGCGGTAGCCCGCGGCCGGCGCTCGGAAGACCGCGCGCGCCAGGTGTATGTAGGCGATGAGCTGCTCGGCCGCATTCTGGATGGCGCGGGGCGCCCGCTCGACCAGCTCGGACCGTTGCAGCTGGCGCATCAGGTGCCGCTCCACAGTCGCCCCTGCAATCCTTTGAGCCGCGCCCCGATCCGGCAGGTGCTGGATGTCGGCGTGCGGGCGATCAATGCGCTGTTGACTGTCGGGCGCGGCCAGCGCATGGGGCTTTTCGCCGGCAGCGGCGTCGGCAAGAGCATCCTGCTCGGCATGATGGCGCGCTTTACCAGCGCCGACGTGATCGTGGTCGGCCTGATCGGCGAGCGCGGCCGCGAAGTCAAGGAATTCATCGAAAACATTTTGGGCCCGGTGGGGCTGGCACGCGCCGTGGTAGTGGCCGCGCCGGCCGACACCCCACCGTTGCTGCGGCTGCATGGCGCGGCCTATGCCACCGCGATCGCCGAATATTTTCGCGATCAGGGCAAACACGTGCTGCTGATCATGGATTCGCTTACCCGCTTTGCCATGGCGCAACGTGAAATCGCGCTTGCCATCGGCGAACCGCCGGCGACGAAGGGGTATCCTCCCTCGGTGTTCGCCAAGCTGCCGCAGCTGGTCGAACGCGCCGGCAATGGCCTGGCCGGCGGCGGGTCGATCACTGCGTTCTACACCGTGCTGGTGGAGGGCGACGACCAGCAGGATCCGATTGCCGATAGCGCGCGCGCCATTCTCGACGGGCACGTCGTGTTGTCGCGCGGCCTCGCCGATCAAGGCCATTACCCCGCCATCGACATCGAGGCCTCTGTCAGCCGGGCGATCACCGAGCTGCTCAGGCCCGAAGACCTGGCCATGGTGCGCCGGTTCAAGCTGCTTTATTCCCGCTATCAGCGCAGCCGCGATCTGATCAGCGTCGGAGCCTACGTGAGAGGCAGTGACCCGCTGCTCGACGAAGCCATCCTGCTCCATCCGAGGCTGGAGGCTTTTTTGCAGCAAGGGATGCAGCAGAGCGAAAACTATGCGAATAGCCGCAGCCAACTGGCCGCGCTGCTCCATTCCTGACCGGCGCCTGATTCGGCATGCCGCGGCGCTTCCCGCTTCAACCCCTTCTCGAACTGGCGCAGGACCATTCCGACGCGGCGGCGCGCGATCTGCACAAACTCAAGGCGGCCTGGCAGGAGGCGGAGGAAAAGCTCGGGCAGCTTGCGGCCTATCGGGAGGACTATCGGAACAGATTGCTGCAGGCGACGAAAGTGGGCATGCAAGCGAATTCCCTCAAGGATTTTCACCTGTTTCTCGGCAAGCTTGAAACCGCCATACGCCATCAAACCGAGGAAGTCGCACGCTGCAAGAAACGCTGGGACGACGGAAAACTCGTGTGGCAGGCCAGGCAGCGCAAGCTCAAGGCGTTCGACACCCTGTCGCAGCGCCATTTGCGCAGTGAACTGAAGCGCGAGGACAAGCAGGAACAGCGCGAGCAGGACGAGTTGTCCGGCCGGGATTTCGAGCGCAAGGAGCCGGAAGGCCCCGTTTGATCCACGATTGGCATGTGTTTTGCTCTTGGTTGGGCATTCAGGCGAATTCGCGATAATTTAAAGGATGACCGATGTCCCTGTTTCTTGTCTCGCCGACCCCGTCTAAATTGCCCGGCACCGGCGCCGCCAGTGGACCTGCATCCGCGTCGGCGTTTAGTGCGGACGGCGGCGACGCGATCGAGGGCGGGGCTCAGGGATTGCCTTTCGCCGCGCTGCTCGCCCGGCAAATCAAGGGGCTTGCCGCCCTCTTCGAAGGCCGCGCCGACGGCTCGAAATCTTCCCGCGCGCCGGGAGACAACGATCAAGGCGAAGACGTCCCGGTTACGGGTAATGCCGCGTCCGCGCCGGCGCTCCCTCTCGACCTGTCCGCGCTGCAGGCATCGGCGCTCGTTTTGCCGCCGGCGTTGCCGTTTGCCCCGAAGGCGCCTGGCGCCGAGGAAGCGGCCGGTTTGTCGGAAAAAAAGAGAGGCGCTGAGGAAGCGGCCGGTCTGCCGGCGAAAAAGGGAGGCGTCGCGGAAGCGGCTTTGGATTTGGCTGCGGCGGGCAAGGCGAAGGCGGCAGAAATTGCCGAAGCGAGCCAAAACTTGCCGCCGGCGATTCCGCCGGGCAACCGTTTCTCCGAAAAGCTGGCGGCGCTGACGGATGGTGTTCCTGCTGCTGCCGTAGCAGGCAAGGCTGACGCGCCCGCCGTCTTGCCCGACCCGCTTCCTGGCGCGCCCCTCGCGGTGGTCGGGCCGGCCGATGTGTCGGCGGCGCTGCGTCGGCCCGAGCCGGTGCCGGCGCAGCACGTGTTGCCCAGGGTGGGTTCCGCCGAATGGGGCGGCGCGGTCGGCGACAAGGTATTATGGATGGCCGGCCAGAGCCGCCAGGTCGCCGAGCTGCACCTTAATCCGCCCAGCCTCGGGCCACTGGAGGTGCGGCTGACGGTGAGCAACGACCAGGCCAGCGCCCTTTTCGTGTCCCATCACGCGGCGGTGCGCGAGGCGATCGAAACGGCGTTGCCGCGCTTGCGCGAGATGCTGGCGGACAGCGGCATCATGCTGGGGAATGTCTCGGTGGGCGCCGAATCCTTTAGTCAGCAGCAACAGGCGTTCGACCGGAAAGGGAGTGGCCGCGAAGATGGCGGCAACGGACCGCCCGCCACGGACCGCTTCGCGAGCCGGGCTGCCGATAAGCCCCTGGCGGCCGGCTTGGCGCATGATGGAATGGTCGATATCTTCGCTTGATTTGCCGCATTGGGGTGTAAAAATAAAGCAGCTATATCAATGATATAGCTGCTTTATTCGTTTTTGGCGCACAGCGAGGGGAAGGCGCGTCGGCCGCAACTTGCGGTTTTGCTTGAATTAAATTTGATTTGAGGTTATAAAGAACATAAACTATCTTCCGAAACTGGTTGTTTTTAATGTCATTTAACCAATATTCTTCGGATGTAGGCAAAAAACAGGGCCGCGGCAGGCGCGCCAAAGGGAGCGGGAATGGCTAAGGACAAAGCAAAAGAGGAAGCGAAGGGGGCTGAGGAACCGCCGAAAAAGAAGGGCAAGCTGCCTTTGATTCTGGGGATTCTGCTGCTTCTGGGCGGCGCGGGCGGCGGCGCGGCTTGGTATTTTACCCGGTCGGCCGGCGATCATGCCGAGCACCAGAAGGAAGAAAAATCCGTTCCCCCTGTTTTTGTGACGCTGGAAACGTTTACCGTCAACCTTCAGCCCGACGGCGGCGGCGATCATTACCTGCAGGTGGGGATTGATTTGAAGGTGGCCGATCAGGCCGTGGTTGATCTGGTCAAGCTGCATATGCCGGAGATCCGCAACAGCATGCTGTTGCTGCTGTCGAGCAAGAGCGCCGAGCAGATCGCCAGCCTGGAGGGCAAAAAGGCGCTAAGCGCCGAAATACAGGAACAGGTCAACAAGCCGCTGAATGTCAAGGAAGCCGGGAAGGGTGTGACCGGGGTGTATTTCACCTCCTTCGTCATTCAGTAAGAAAATGCAGACGCAACACTAAAGGGCGCACGTGGCTGACGACATACTGTCTCAGGATGAAGTCGATGCCTTGCTGAAGGGGGTGACCGGCGAGGTGGACGAAGCCGCCGTCGAAGGAGGCGGCGAGGGGGGCGTTCGCCCCTACAACCTGGCCAAGCAGGAGCGCATTGTTCGCGGGCGCATGCCCACGCTGGAAATCATCAACGAGCGTTTTGCCCGTCTGTTTCGCATCGGCTTGTTCAACTTCATGCGCCGTACCGCGGAAATTTCCGTCAGCCCGGTGCGCGTGCTCAAATACAGCGAGTTTGTCCGCAACCTGGTGGTTCCCACCAACCTGAACATGGTGCACATCAAGCCGCTGCGCGGAACGTCGCTGTTCATTTTCGACCCGAATCTGGTGTTCCTGGTGGTGGACAACCTGTTCGGCGGCGACGGACGCTTTCACATGCGGGTGGAGGGGCGCGATTTTACGCCGACCGAGCAGCGCATCATCCAGCGTATGCTGGAGGTGGTCTTCACGGAGTATAAAAAAGCGTGGGAATCGGTGTTCCAGGTCGATTTCGAGTACATCCGCTCGGAAATGAACACGCAGTTCGCCAACATCGCCACACCCAGCGAAGTGGTGGTCGTCACCACGTTTAATATCGAGCTGGGCTCCGGCGGCGGCGATTTTCACATCTGCATGCCCTATGCTATGATCGAACCGATCCGCGATGTCCTTTACAGCAGCATGCAGGGCGAGCGCATGGAAGTGGACGAACGCTGGGCGCGGCTGCTCACGGCGCAAATGCAGACGGCGGAGGTCCATCTGGTCGCGACTCTCGGCCAGGCTCCGGTTACTTTGGGCCAGATTCTGAATATGAAAGAAGGGGATGTGATCTCCCTGGATATTCCCGAAGCGATCATCGCGGAAGTGGACGGCGTGCCGGTTCTGGAATGCAACTATGGCGTTCTCAACGGACAGTACGCCCTCAAGGTGAACAAAATCATTGCCGGTTCGGACGACGAGTCCGGCCATGGAGGCCAACATGGCGGATGACAGCGCTGACAACCCGGTCGGTATGGACGATTGGGCTGCGGCGATGGCCGAACAGGCTTCCGTCGATGCGGCGGGCAGCGCTTCCGCCGCCGACGATTGGGGCGCGGCGCTGGCCGAGCAGGCGTCCGCGTCCAGCCCTCCCCCGCCCAGAGCGCAGTTCGAGCAGTTATCGCCCTCGCACACCGCCCCTGGTTCCCCCAACAACATCGACATGATCCTGGATATCCCCGTCAATCTCACGGTTGAGCTGGGGCGCACCAAGCTTGCCATCCGCAGCCTGCTGCAGCTTGCCCAGGGATCGGTCGTGGAATTGGACGGCCTGGCGGGCGAACCGATGGATGTGCTGGTTAATGGCTGTTTGATCGCTCAGGGCGAGGTGGTGGTGGTGAACGACAAGTTCGGGATTCGCCTGACCGATATCATTTCCCCGGCCGAACGCATCCG
The DNA here is from genome assembly GCA_028714315.1 of Sulfuricella sp. Classification (GTDB taxonomy): domain Bacteria; phylum Pseudomonadota; class Gammaproteobacteria; order Burkholderiales; family Sulfuricellaceae; genus Sulfuricella. The sequence goes on from JAQTMN010000007.1 coordinate 26,696, forward strand.
CAGATTGCACAAATGAAACTGATGGGAGCGGTTGCCGCGCGGTTTTGCATCTGGTTTACGTTTCTTGCCCTTGTTTTGTCGTGCCAAGCCGCGTTGGGAGCCGCACCCGCATCGCCCCCGCCTTCTTCCCCGGTTTCGTTCGGTAGCATGCTGCAGGTGCTGTTTGGCTTGGGCCTCGTCCTAGCCGCCGTGGCGGGTACGGCATGGTTGCTCCGGCGTTTTGCTCCGGGCCAGATCGGCGCCGGCGGTGTCGTCAAGCTGATCGGCGGCGTGGCGGTCGGGCCGAAAGAGCGCCTGGTCCTGGTCGAGATCGGCGATACTTGGCTGGTGCTGGGCGTGGCGCCGGGGCGGGTGAATGCCCTGCATACCCTGTCGCGCCCGGAGGGCGGGGCGTTCGCTGTCGATTCGGCTACGGCCGACGGGAACGGCTTCCCCGCGTGGCTGAAGCAAGCGATGCAGGGGCGCAAACTTGGTTGAGCAGCCTATGGACACCCGGCGTCCGGGCAAAGCGTATCTGATCGCATTGTTCGCGCTGCTTGGCTTCCTGGCGCCATGGGCGGCGCTGGCGGCCGATCCGGGGCTACCCGCCTTGACCAGCACACCCGCGCCGGGCGGCGGACAGACTTATACCCTCAGCATACAAGCGCTATTGTTCATGACGGCGCTGACTTTTCTTCCCGCCCTCTTGCTGATGATGACGGCGTTCACCAGGATCGTCATCGTGCTGTCGTTGTTGCGCCAGGCGATCGGAACGATGCAGGCGCCGCCCAACCAGGTATTGATCGGCCTGTCCCTGTTCCTGACTTTTTTCGTGATGTCGCCGGTATTCGACAAAATCTATGTCGATGCGTACAAGCCCTTTTCGGAACAGAAGCTCGACTTTTCCCAAGCCGTGGAAAAGGGCTCGGTTCCCTTGAAGGCCTTCATGCTGCGGCAGACGCGGCAGGACGATCTGGCGCTCTTCGTCAAGCTTTCCAATAGCGCACCGCTGCCGGGGCCGGAGGCGGTGCCGATGAAAATCCTGGTGCCGGCCTACGTGATCAGCGAACTCAAGACCGCATTCCAGATCGGCTTCGTCATCTTCATCCCGTTCCTGATTATCGACATGGTGGTGGCCAGCGTGCTGATGTCGATGGGGATGATGATGCTTTCGCCGGTGGTCATCGCGCTGCCGTTCAAGCTGATGCTGTTCGTCATGGTGGACGGCTGGAATCTGCTGATCGGTTCTCTGGTGCAGAGCTTTTACACATGACCCCGGAAAGCGTCGTCACCATCGGTCAGCAGGCGCTCGAAGTCACCCTGTTGCTTTCGGCGCCGTTGCTGCTTGCCGCGCTGGGCGTCGGTTTGCTGGTGAGCGTGTTTCAGGCCGCGACCCAGATCAACGAAATGACGCTGTCGTTCATCCCCAAGCTGCTGGTGATATTTCTCGTGCTGGGAGTTGCGGGCCCCTGGATGCTGACCTTGATGATGGACTACACCCGCCGCCTGTTTACCAGCATTCCAGGTCTGATCGGGTGAAATGCGGGGCGTTTTAAGGTGAACCTCGCGAAGCGCGCCCGCGTCCCTTTTGAGGGAGACCGCCACGCCGCACCTGGTGCCGGGATTCGGGCGACAGTTAAGCGATGATCAGCTTCACTTCCGCGCAGCTGAGCGCTTGGCTGGCGGCTTTCATTTGGCCGTTCGCCCGCATTCTCGCACTGACCAGCACCGCGCCGATCCTGGGCAACCCCGCCATCCCGCTGCGCGTGAAAATCGGCCTGGCCTTCGCCGTCTCTTTCGTGCTGTCGCCGGTGCTCGGCGCGATGCCGGCGGTGGAGCCGGGGTCCGCCACCGGACTGCTGATCCTGGCGCAGCAGATTGTCATCGGCGTCGCGATGGGGTTGGCCATGCAGATCGTCTTTACCTCGGTGGACATGGCCGGCCAGCTCGTCGGCATGCAGATGGGGCTGGGGTTCGCCACCATTTTCGATCCGCAGAATGCGGCGCAAATTCCCGTGGTCGGGACGTTCCTCGGACTGATCGGCACGCTCACCTTCCTCGCACTGAACGGCCACCTGCTGATGCTCGAAGTGCTGGCCCGAAGTTTTCAGACGCTGCCGATCATGGCGCAGCCGTTTTCCGCTACCGGCTGGCGAGCTTTGGCGGGTTGGGGCGGAGAAGTGTTTCTCGCCGGGTTGCTGCTTTCCCTGCCGGTGATGGCGGCGCTCCTGATCACCAATATCGCCCTGGGCATCATGACCCGTGCTGCGCCGCAGCTCAATATCTTTTCGGTCGGCTTTCCCATCACGCTGGGCGTTGGTTTTATCGTGCTGGCCATCGCCCTGCCTTATTTTGCTCCCCTGTTCGAACGCCTGCTCCAGGACGGCCTGGAAATGGCACTTCAAGTCGTGCGCCTGGCGAAGCCGGCGATCCCCTGACTGCTTTCATTCGCCGATGTAAACCTTGCCGGACGGCAGGCGTTACTTATTGATATGTTTTTTGGAAAATCCCCCTTTATTTTTTCGCGGGGCGCCCGATATAAAGCTTACGGGTGTCCGGAAATGAAGCCGGCGGCAAACGGAGGTCTATCATGATAGTGACAATGGAAATGTGCTCTTGCCAGGCGGATGACGACTATACTTCGGAAGTGATGTGCGCCGGCTGGAACCCGGACATCGCGACTTTGCAGGGCAAGGCGGCGGAACTCGCGATGCAGTTGATCCACCATCAATCGCAGCATGACTGCGGCATGCCTGCGGAAGTGGCCAGGCAGGATGTCGAGGCTTTCCTGGAGCGGATGTACGCCTCCCAGAGATAGTTCGGAACCGACGATCCAAAACTAGGCGAGGCCGCTTGGCGGTGCTCGCCTTTTTTGTCGGGAGATCCAGGTCGTGACTGAAGAAAACGCCAGCAACGGGATATCCTCCCGCATCTGGGACATTCGCTACCGCTACCGCCAGGCGGGAAAAATTATCGACCAGTCGGTGACGGATACCTGGCACCGCGTCGCGTATGCGCTCGCCGGCACGGAAGCGCATGACCGGGGGGTCTGGGAGCAGCGTTTTCACGACATCCTGGCGGGATTCCGCTTTCTTCCCGGCGGGCGGATTCTCGCCGGAGCGGGAACTTCGCACAAAGTCACGTTGTTCAACTGTTTCGTCATGGGCGCGGTTGAAGACTCGCTTGATGGCATTTTCGAGGCGTTGAAGGAAGGCGCCCTCACCATGCAGCATGGCGGCGGCGTTGGCTACGATTTCTCCACCCTGCGCCCCAGCGGCGAGCCGGCTTCTGGCGTCGGCGCGATTGCGTCCGGCCCGGTTTCCTTCATGCATATCTGGGATAGCATGTGCGCCACGCTGCTATCCACCGGTGCTCGCCGGGGTGCGATGATGGCGACGCTGCGCTGCGACCATCCCGATATCGAAATTTTCATCGCGGCCAAACACGACCCGTCCGTGTTGCGTCATTTCAACCTGTCGGTGCTGGTGTCCGACGATTTCATACGCGCCGTGCGGCAGGATGAAGAATGGCTTCTCGTCTTTCCGCTGTCCGGGAACGAGGCGGCGTCCGGCCAGATTGTCGAGCGACGCTGGTCCGGCAGCGACGAGCCGCGCCGTTGCCGCGTGCGGCGCAAGGTGCGCGCGCGGGAGCTGTGGGGCGGCATCATGCGCGCAACCTACGATTACGCCGAGCCCGGCGTGATTTTCATCGACCGCATCAACCGCATGAACAACCTGTGGTACTGCGAGCAAATCAGCGCCACCAACCCGTGCGGCGAAATTCCCCTGCCTTATTACGGCGCCTGCAACCTCGGCGCGATCAACCTGACCCAGTTCGTGCGCGCGCCATTCACGCCGGACGCCACCCTGGATCTGGATGGGATCGCCGAGATTGCGGCGACGGCCACGCGTCTGCTCGACAATGTCTACGACGCGTCGCGCTTCCCTTTGGAGAGGCAGGCTCGAGTGGCGCGCGCCTCGCGCAGGCTCGGGCTCGGCTTGACCGGATTGGCCGACGCCCTGGCGATGCTGGGCATCCGCTATGACAGCGCCGAATCGTTCGAGTTGGGCGGGGAGATCATGCGGCGAATCTGCCATAGTGCCTATCGGACATCGATCGGCCTCGCACGCGAAAAGGGCGCTTTCCCCGAGTTTCAGGCCGACCCATATTTATCCGGCGAATTCATCCGTTCCCTGCCGCGGGACATCGTCGAGGGCATCGGCCGCGATGGCCTGCGCAACAGTCACTTGACCGCCATTGCGCCGACCGGCACGATCAGCCTGTTGGCGAACAACGTGTCCAGCGGAGTCGAGCCGATTTTCGATTTCGAATTCACGCGGCGCATCCGCGAGGCGGATGGGAGCTTCAGCGAAGCCAGGGTGAGCGACTACGCCTATCGCCAGTTCAGGTTGCGGTATGGTGAAAATGTTCCGCTGCCGGAGGCGTTCGTCCGCGCCGGCGAAATCGCGCCGGAAATGCACCTCGAAATGCAGGCGGCGCTGCAACAATACGTCGATAGTTCGATCTCCAAGACCATCAACGTGCCGCGCGATTACGATTTCGACGCCTTCCGCTCCATTTACGAAAAAGCCTACGCCAAGGGGCTGAAGGGTTGCACCACTTTTCGCCCCAACCCGGTGACCGGCGAAGTGCTGGTTGCGGAAGAAACTGCGATGCCGGAAAAACAATGCTGTTCCATCGAGCGTGAGCCGGATTGAGCGGCGGTGCGTTTCCCATGACCGGATAATCGGGTAAACTACAAATTTTTGCGGAAGTTTTTCATGCTTAAAGGCAGCCTGGTCGCAATCGTTACCCCGATGCACGAAGATGGCGGTCTGGACCTCGACCGTATGCGCGCCCTGGTCGATTTTCATGCCAAGGAAGGAACTGACGGCATCGTCGTCGTCGGCACCACCGGCGAGTCGCCCACGGTGAATTTCGAAGAGCATTGCCGTCTGATCGGCACGGTGGTCGATCATGCCGCCGGCCGCATCCCGGTCATCGCCGGCACCGGCGCCAACTCCACCCGCGAAGCGATCGAACTGACCAAGTGCGCCAAGGAAGCCGGCGCGGGATACAGCCTGTCGGTCGTGCCATACTACAACAAGCCCACTCAGGAAGGGCTGTACCGCCACTTCAAGGCGATCGCCGAGGCGGTGGATATCCCCCAGATTCTCTACAACGTACCCGGCCGCACCGCGTGCGACCTGGCCAACGATACCGTGCTGCGTCTGGCGCAGATCCCGAACATCGTCGGCATCAAGGATGCGACGGGCAACATCGAACGCGGCAGCGACCTGCTGCTGCGTGCGCCGCGGGATTTCGCCGTGTACAGCGGCGATGACGGCAGCGGCCTCGCCCTGATGCTGCTGGGCGGCCATGGCGTGATTTCGGTGACCAGCAACGTGGCGCCCCGTGCGATGCACGAGATGTGCGAGGCGGCATTCAGGGGCGACTTGGCTGTCGCGCGGGCGATCAACAACAAGCTGCTGGGCTTGCATCAGAAGCTGTTCGTCGAGGCGAATCCGATTCCGGTCAAATGGGCGGTGGCGCAAATGGGGCTGATCGGCGCGGGCGTCCGCTTGCCGCTGACTCCGCTGTCCGCCGTCCATCACGATGCGCTCGGGCAGGCGATGCGTCAGGCCGGCGTGATGCAGTAAAGCAGTTCATACAGATAGGGCATTTATGAGAAATAACCGGTTTGTCTCTTTGGCCGCCGCGATGGCGGTGCTCGCGGCGCTAGGCGGGTGTGGCTCGACCTCGTTACTGGAAGGTAAAAAAATCGATTACAAGTCGGCCGGCAAACTGCCGCCGCTGGAGATTCCGCCCGACCTGACCTCGCCGACCGCGGACAACCGTTTTGCGGTGCCCGATGTCGGCCCGCAGGGCAGCGCCACGTTCTCGGTCTACAACAAGGAAAGGGCCGGCCAGCCCCAGGCCGCCGTCGCGGGCACGACCCTGCTGCCCTCGCAGGAAAAGGTCCGGGTCGAGCGCGCGGGCTCGCAGCGCTGGCTGGTGGTGAACGCGACGCCGGAACAGGTGTGGCCGGTGGTGAAGGAGTTCTGGCAGGAAAATGGATTCCTGATCAACCTGGAAGTGCCGGAATCCGGCGTGATGGAAACCGATTGGGCTGAAAACCGCGCCAAGATTCCGCAGGATGCAATCCGCAGCGTGCTGAGCAAGGTAGTGGACGGGCTATATTCCACCTCTGAGCGCGACAAATTCCGCACCCGGCTGGAGCGCGGCGCCGAGCAGGGCACCGTGGAAATCTATGTCAGCCATCGCGGCATGTATGAAGTGATCGAAGGCGGTGACGGCGGTAAACGTACCGTATGGCAGCCGCGGCCGGCCGACCCGGAGCTGGAAGCCGACATGCTGCGCCGCCTGATGGTGCGTTTCGGGGTCGAGGATGCGCGTTCACAATCCTTGCTGGCGGCGGATGGCAAGCGCGAGCGGGCCAAGGTTACCCGCACACGGGAAGGAGCGGGCAACCTCGCGCTGGATGACACCTTCGACCGTGCCTGGCGCCGTGTTGGCTTGGCGCTCGACCGGGTCGGATTTACTGTGGAAGACCGCGACCGCTCCAGGGGGCTGTATTTCGTGCGTTATGTCGATCCGGACATCGACGGCAAGAAGGATGAAAAAGGCTTGCTTTCCAAGCTGGCGTTCTGGAAGGGCGACGGCATCAACAAGGACAAGCTGGATCAATACCGCATTCAGATCGTGGCGGCAAGCGGCGGCAGCGAAGTCAACGTCCTGAACAAGGACGGCGCGGTGGAGAAATCCGACACCGCCTCGAGAATCCTCAATCTGTTGTTTGAACAGTTGAAGTAAACGGCGGGCGCGGCATGCGTTTCGCCTCTCTGGGCAGCGGCAGCCGGGGAAACGCGCTGGTGGTCGAGGTCGGGCGCACCCGCCTGCTCCTCGACTGCGGTTTCGGCATCCGCGAAACGACCGCCCGGCTGTCCCGCCTCGACTTGCAGCCGGAAGATATCGCCGGCATCCTCATCACCCACGAGCACACCGACCATATCGGCGGGGCGGTCAAGTTTGCCCGCCGCCATGAAATCCCGGTCTGGCTGACGCACGGCACTTTCAAGAACCATTCCCACGCCGAGAACCTGCCCGATGCCCGCATGATCGACGGCCATAGCGTATTTCAGATCGGCGATATCGAAGTGCAGCCTTTTCCCGTCCCGCACGATGCGCGCGAACCGGTGCAATATGTTTTTGGCGACGGCTGCAAGCGGCTCGGCGTGCTGACCGATACCGGAAATTCCACGCCCCACATCGAAGCGCTCCTGAGCGGATGCGATGCGATGGTGCTGGAATGCAATCACGACCCCGACATGCTGCGCGACGGGCCTTATCCGCCCATGCTGAAGCGGCGGGTGGCGGGGCGTTTCGGCCATCTGGACAATGGCGCTGCGGCGAGGCTGCTGGCGAAGCTGGACAACCGCCGTCTGCAGCACATGATCGCCGCCCACCTGAGTGAAAAGAACAATACACCGGAACTGGCGCGAGCGGCATTAAGCCCGATTCTGGGCTGCGCGCCGGAGTGGGTCGGCGTGGCGGACCAGCTCAATGGATTCGGCTGGCGCCAGGTGTTTTAACCTCCAAAACCGGGTTCAAGCCACAGAGATCGCAGAGGCGGCGCGGGTTTTCGGTAAATCGCCCACTCACCTGATTGGTGGGCGGATAGCGGCGGCAACCCTTTGTTTTTCTTTGTGTGTTCTCTGCGGTCAACTGTTTTTTTAGGTGGTGTCTGACGGAATTTTGGCGAAAAAAAACCGGCGCAACGCGCCGGTTTTTTTCATGCGGACTGCCGGAATTACTTGGCAGGTTCAGCAGGAGCGGCCGGGGCAGCGGGAGCGGCAGGCGCTTCAGCAGGGGCAGCGGGAGCAGCAGGAGCTTCGGCAGGAGCGGCCGGGGCAGGAGCCGGAGCTTCGGCAGCGGGAGCGGCCGGGGCAGGAGCCGGAGCTTCTTCTTTTTTACCGCAGGCAGTCAAGGTCAGGGCCAGCAAGGCGGCGAGCAGTACGGAATGTTTCATTATTATTCCCTTTATCCAAAAATAGAGTATTGACGAAAAAAATATTGATGCAAATCGGCTTCCACATCAACATGTCCAACCGACTCGCTAATTTTATCAGGATTCCAAAATAATTCTAGTGGCGGTTCGCTAATTCCCCAAGTTTAATATTTGTTTTTCAGCCGGTTGATGCATCCGCGAGGCTTGCGTTACACGGCGTCATGCCAAATGAATGGGTCACAGCCCGAGCATTGTAGCCGAAATCGGCTCGGAAGCCGGTTTTATTTCCTCGAAACGTTTGATCAGCGCATGGCTGCCGGCCACGTCGTTCAAAGCGAACAAGGCGCGCGGCGCATCGTAATGGAAGCGGTGCACATAATTCGCCTGGTCGGCGACGGCGAAGGGGTCATAGATGCTTTTGGCTTGCGCTGTTGTCTCCCTGATCTCGACGGCATGGTTGAACTGCCTGAGCAGTCCGAGCATGCGCGGGCAGAATCGGGTCAGGTAATCGGTGTCGTGCAAAACGACTTCCAGCCGATTGCCGCGTTTTTCGAGCAGGAAGGCGCGCAAAAGTTCTAAACGGTGCGGGCTGTTGTAGCCGCCGTCTTCCAGGTTGTAATCGAAAATCCGCAAATGGCGGCGGGCGGTGCCGATCAGGGAGTCGAGTGCCTCGCTGCATTCCCTGATGCCGTTCAGCGGCCTGTGCAGCAACACGGGTTCATCGATACTTTCGGTCATGACGCGCCCTCCAAATCGTATGGAGTATAATGATATGCGGTGCACGGGAGCTGTCAATGCGGCAAATCCGGTCGCGGCGTGTCGGCGCGTTTGCGCATTTGCGCGGGGGACGATGCCATCAATTCAATCAAATTCATGGAGTAATTTATGCAGGTTTCAAAAAATTCAGTGGTGTCGCTCAGCTTCGAATTGAGTGACAGTACCGGCAAGCTGCTGGAAAAAAGCGCAGAGCCGATCACCTACCTGCATGGCGGCTACGACGGCATTTTCCCGCTGGTCGAAGAAGCGCTGGAAGGCATTGCCAGTGGCGGTTCGGTCGCAGTGACGCTGGACCCGGACAATGCGTTCGGCGAATACGACGAAGACCTGGTGCGGGTCGAGCCGCGCAGCGCGTTCCCGACGGACGAGATGGAAGTCGGCATGCAGTTCCAGGCCGGCGCGGAAGGTTCGGACGACGATTTCATCTTTACGGTGACCGACATTACCGAGGAGAGCGTGGTGATCGACGGCAATCATCCTCTCGCCGGGCGGACGCTGCTGTTCAAGTGCACGGTGGAAGGCGTTCGTCCCGCCACCGAAGAAGAACTGGCCCACGGCCATGTGCATGGCGCGGGTGGGCATCATCATTGAGTTCTCAGTGATCAGTTTTCAGTGATCAGTTTAAAACCAGACGGCGCAGCCGCACAATCGACTGACAACTGACAACTGACAACTTTCAAAGCATTTTTTTCAGCCGGTAAATTATTTCCAGCGCCGTTTTTGGCGTGAGCTCGTCGGGCTCCACGCCGTGCAGCGCTTCTTCCAGCGGATGAGGCGGCAATGGTTCGGGCGCGGCGAGGAACAAGTCGCCCTGAATCCCATTGTCGATGCCCTGCTGTTCCAGCTTCAGCAAATGTCTTTTCGCAGCCTGGATTACCGGCGCGGGCACGCCCGCCAGCGCCGCCACCTGGAGGCCGTAGCTCTGGCTCGCCGGCCCTTCCTGCACGCTGTGCAGGAACACGATGTGGTCGCGGTGCTCCAGCGCATCCAGGTGGACGTTGGCGATCTGCCTGAATTCCTGCGCCAGCCGGGTGAGCTCGAAATAATGCGTGGCGAACAGCGTGTGGCAGCGGGTTTTCTCGATCAACTGGCGGGCGATGGCCCAGGCGAGGGCAAGGCCGTCGAAGGTGGAAGTGCCGCGCCCGATTTCATCCAGCAGCACCAGGCTGTGTTCGGTGGCGTTGTGCAGGATGCTGGCGGCTTCGGTCATTTCCACCATGAAGGTGGAGCGGCCGCCGGCCAGATCGTCGGATGCGCCGATGCGCGTGAAAATCTGGTCGATCGGGCCGATCCTGGCGCTGGCGGCCGGCACGAAGCTGCCGCAATAGGCCAGCAGCACGATCAGCGCATTCTGGCGCATGTAGGTTGATTTTCCGCCCATGTTCGGCCCGGTGATCAGCAGCATCTGGCGGGCGCGCGACAGCCGCGTGTCGTTGGCGATGAAATTCTCGGTTTGCGCCTCGACCACCGGATGGCGCCCGCCGACGATTTCGATCGCCGCCTCGTCGGTGAATTTCGGGGCAACCCAGCCCAGCGTCTGCGCCCGTTCCGCCAGCGCGGCCAGCACATCGAGTTCTGATGCCGCCGCGGCGATTTCCTGCAGCGCCGGGATATGGGGCGCGAGCTGGTCGAGCAGCGCTTCGTACAGCATCTTCTCGCGCGCCAGCGCCCGCTCCGAGGCCGACAACGCCTTGTCCTCGAAAGTCTTCAGTTCGGGCGTGATGAAGCGTTCGGCGTTCTTCAGCGTCTGGCGGCGGCGGTAGTCGTCCGGCACAGCGTCGGCCTGGCTGCGCGTGACCTCGATATAGAAGCCGTGCACCCGGTTGTATTCGACCTTGAGATTGGCGATGCCGCTACGTTCGCGTTCGCGGGCTTCCAGCGCCAGCAGGAATTCCCCGCAATTGGTCTGGATCGCGCGCAGTTCGTCGAGTTCGGTGTCGTAGCCGTCGGCGATCACGCCGCCGTCGCGCAGCACCGAGCTCGGTTCGGGCTGGAGCGCGCTCCGTAGAGCGGTCGCCAGCGTTTCGGGGGCGTGCAGAAGGCCGCCCAACGCCGCCAGGCGCGGGCTGCCGAGCCGAGCCGCTTCCTCGCCGATTTGCGGCAACAGCAGCAGGCTGTCGCGCAGGCCGGCGAGGTCGCGCGGGCGTGCCGAGCGGAGAGCAATGCGCCCGGTGATACGCTCGATGTCGGCAATCTGCTTCAGGCCTTGATGGATGCCTTGGTATGCCGGCACGCCGGATTCGCCGATCAGCGTGGCAATGGCGTCGAGCCGGGCGGCAAGCTCGGCCTTGTCGCGCAGCGGATGGTGCAGCCAGTGGCGCAGCCGGCGGCAGCCCATGCTGCTCGCCGTGGTATCGAGCAGCGACAGCAGGGTCGGCGCGGCTTCCCCGCGCAGGGTCTCGGAAATTTCCAGGTTGCGCCGGGCGGAGGCATCGAGCAGAACGTAGCTGCTCTCGCGTTCGACCTGCAATCCCCGGATGTGCGGCAGTGCACCGCGTTGCGTGTTCCTGACGTATTCCAGCAGCGCCCCCGCCGCCTCGACGGCGCAGCCCAGATCGCCGCAGCCGAAGCCCTGCAAATCCCGCGTGCCGAATTGGCGGCACAATCCCTGCAACGCCGCGTCGTAATCGAACTGCCAGGGCGGCAGGGCCTTGCGCGCGCATTTCAGGTTGTCCAGCGCGGCGTGGCCAAGACCTTCCGGCAGCAGGATTTCGGACGGCTTGAGGCGTTCGAGCAGCGAGCCGAGCTGCCCGGACGGGATCTCGGCGACGCAGAAGCGGCCGCTGGCAAGGTTGATCCAGGCCATCCCCAGCGTGTCCTTGCGGGTGGCCAGCGCGAGCAGCAGGCTGTCCTGTTTCTCGTCGAGCAGCGCCGAATCGGTCAGGGTGCCTGGCGTGAGAATGCGCATCACCTTGCGTTCCACCGGCCCCTTCGAGGCGGCGGGGTCGCCGATCTGTTCGCAAATGGCCACCGCCACGCCCAGTTTTACCAGCCGGGCCAGGTACTGCTCCGCCGCATGGTAGGGCACGCCCGCCATCTTGATCGGCTGGCCGGCCGTGGCGCCGCGTGTGGTGAGGGTGATGTCCAGCAGTTGCGCGGCCTTTTCCGCATCGCCGAAAAACAGCTCGTAGAAATCGCCCATGCGGTAAAACAAGAGCATGTCCGGGTGCTCCGCCTTGATGCGGAGGTATTGCTGCATCATGGGGGTGTGTTTTTCCAGGGCTTTGTCGTGCATCGTAATTCTGTAAAAAGTGCGGTTTTGGAAAGGCCAAGGATTCGAAGAATACCCGATTTGGAGCCCGCACTGTATAGCCAAATGAGATCGGGGGTAAACACGGGATGAACGTTAACCGTCCCGCCGACGCGTCCTATACTGGCTTATGGAGAAAAAACGGGATGCCGCCGGATGGTCTCATTGGCCGGTGACTTGAGGGCAGGGTCGGGTTGAAAATTATCGATAAGTCCAACGAGGAAGCGCTTCGGCGTGTCTTGCTGTTTGCGGCGTGGAGCTATTTGCTGTTTGTGGTCTACGGCAGCCTGGTGCCGCTGGAGTTTCAGGCGAGGCCCATCACCGAGGCTTGGCAGGCATTCCTGCGCATCCCGCACCAGGCCATGGATTTTTCCCCCAGCACCGACCGGGACGCCAACATACTTCTGTATATTCCCCTGGGATTCCTGGCTGCGGGTTGGCTGGGCACCATACGCGGCGCGGGCCTGTTGAATGGGCTTGCCGCCTTGTTGGCCTGTGCCGCGGTTTCCGCCGGGGTCGAATTCGCGCAGCTTTTTTTCCCGCTGCGTACGTCTTCCATCAACGATATTATCGCCAACACCTTGGGAGGCGCGGCGGGAGTCGCGCTGTGGCAATTTTTCGGGGCGCGCTTCATGGTGCTGCTCGCCGAGATGCGCTCCGGCGGGCCGCACGCTGTACGCGCCGCGGTCGTCCTTTATGTGGCGGCGTACCTCGCCTTCAGCCTGTTTCCCTACGATTTCCGGATTTCGCCGCAGGAGCTGGCGCAAAAGCTCGGCTCGGGCCAGTTCCACTTCCTGATTGCGGGTTCGCCGTGCGCCAGCCCGCTGCTTTGCATCGTCAAGCTGGCGGCGGAAGTCGCGGCGGTGGCGCCGCTCGGTATCCTGATGGGAATGGCGGCCAGGGGCGCGGGCCGCCCAGCTTATGCCAGGTCCTGGGTTTATGGCCTGCTGCTGGGGTTGCTTATCGAGGGCGGGCAATTTTTCCTGGCATCCGGGATCAGCCAGGGGATTTCGGTCTTCACACGGGGAGCGGGCATGGCGCTCGGGCTGGCGCTGTTCGTCCGGGTGAAGGGCCATCGCCTGGGCCGATTGCGGCCCTATCTCGGCCGGGCGGCGATGCTGGGCGGCCCACTTTACTTGGCGCTGCTCGCGGCGCTCAACGGCTGGTTCGCGCCGCATTGGCTCGGCTGGTCCGCGGGCTTGCAGAGACTCACGGAACTGCATTTCGTCCCTTTTTATTACCATTACTTCACCACCGAAACGGCCGCCCTGTTCAGCGTGCTGGCTTATGCCGGCATGTATGCGCCGTTCGGTCTCGGTACCTGGGCCTGGATGGCGGCACGGAATAATGCGCGGAAGACGAGCGCGCTGTTTGCCGGGCTGCTGGCGGGGGGCGCCGCTTTCGTCTTGGAGGCGGGCAAGCTGTTCATCGCCGACAAGCGCCCCGATCCCACCGACTTGCTGATCGCCGTCGCGGCGGCGGCGACGGCCTTCGCCCTGGCCGGACTGTTTTCGCGCTGGATTTCGGAAGTTCCTGTGCCGGCGGCGGCGCCGACGGCCGAAGCGCCGCCCGCCACCATCCTCGGCGCGCGGCTGCTCTCGTCGATACTCGGCGCCTTGATCGGCTGGGCCATATTTGATTATCCCCTGGGGCCATACTGGCTCGGGCTGGGGTTGGCGGTTTACGTTTTGCTGCTGCGGCGTTTTCCCCATTTCTGGCTGATCGCCATTCCGGCCTCGATGCCGGTGCTGGATTTTTCCCCCTGGACCGGCCGGATTTTTCTCGGTGAACTGGATCTTCTCGTCCTGGCGACCGTCGCGGTCGGCCTGTGGCGCGCGCCCGCCATGGCCGAACGGCCGGCCTTCACGCCGGCCACGCGGCTGTTGGTCGGGTTGCTGGCGTTATCCTATCTCGTCAGCCTGTTGGTCGGTTTGCTGCCGCTGCAACCGCTGGACGACAACGCGTTCTCCTCATATCTCAGCCACTACGACAGCCTGCGGGCGGCGAAGGGGTTTTTTCTGGCCTTGTTGCTGTTGCCGCTGCTTCAGGACTGCGCCGGCGATCCGGCAGTTCGCTGGCGGAATTGGGTTTCGGCCGGGCTGGCGCTCGGGGCAGCCTTGCTGGCGGCGGCGGTGCTGTGGGAACGCTGGCTGTTCCCCGGCCTGCTGGATTTTTCCGCGGAATACCGCGTCACCGCGTTCTTTGCCGACATGCAGACCGGCGGCCCGCAGGTGGAAACCTATGCCGTCCTGACCCTGCCATTCGTCGCGACGTGGTTTCTGGCGAGGCCCGGCAAGCTGTCGCTCGCCGTGGCGTTGCCGGTATTCGCCGCCGCCGTCCATGCCGTGCTGGTGACGTTTGCCCGCGGCGGGTACCTGGCGCTTGTCGTGGTGCTGCTGGTGCTGGCGGCGGGGATGGTTCCGCGAAGGGGCGCGAAAAGGCGCCCGGCGGCCTGGCGTAGGCTGTTTCCCCCGGCCCTGGTTTTGCTCGCCGTCGCCGTGGCCGTCCCGGTCGCCTCCGGCACCTTCATCCAGAGCCGTTTCGCGCAAACCGGCATCGATCTGGGGATTCGTTTGGTGCACTGGAAAACCGCGCTCGGCATGATCGGCGCGGACGGCTTTTCCAAAATCTTCGGCATGGGTCTCGGCTCTTTTCCCGCCACCTACTACCTGGAAAATCCGCAGGGCATTCGCCCCGGCAACTACCGTTTCGAGCGTGAGAATGGCAACGCCTTTCTCCGGCTACACCCCGGCGATGCGTATTACGTTGGACAGAAGGTGGCCGTGGCCGCCGGTGCCAATTACCGGTTGTCGCTGGACCTGCGCAGCGCGGCGCCAGCCGGCGCGAAACTGCCAATCGCCCTGTGCGAGAAGCACGTGCTGTACTCGTTCCGCTGCAAGGCGCTGCAATTCGCCTCGACGCCCGGCCGCTCCGGTTGGGAGCACCGCGAACTCGCGTTCGACAGCGGCGAAACGGGGCGGGGAAATCCGCTCGCGCGGCGTGCGGTGCAACTGGCTTTTGTCGGTCCGGGAGTTGCGGCCGACGTGGACAATGTCCGCCTGATCGGCCCGGATGGCGCCGATCTGGTGGCGAACGGCGATTTCTCCCGCGGCGCCGACCGCTGGTTCTTCACCACCGACGACGGCTGGCCCTGGCGCGTCGAAAATCTCGGGCTCCAGTTCCTGTTCGAGCAGGGCTGGCTGGGGCTGATCTTATTTGCCATGCTGATCGCGCGCCAGCTCTATCGTCTGGCCGGTCCCGCCCTGCGCGGCGATGCGTTTGCCGTGGGATTGCTGGCGTCTTTTTCGGGCCTGCTGACGGTGGGCCTGTTCGGCAGCGTGTTCGAATCGCCCCGCCTCGCCATGCTGTTCTTCCTGCTGGTTTTTGCCGCGGAGCTTAACGTGAAACTCGCGAAACAGGCGCGATCTGTGGGTCAGGCTGCACCCGCAAGGAGTGCCCCCGCCGCGAGCGGCAGCAGAGCTGCTCGCACGGGCGAGAAAGCCTGACCCACAGATCACTGCCTCACCGTATGGATGGTTTTGCCTACTCGATCAGCCGCTCCTGCCGCAGCAGGGCGCGGATATGATTGCCGGGGATGGCGTAGGTGATGCCGCTCGGCTGGGACAGGGCGTTTTCCTTGGTTCCCTTCACGAACACCATGTTGATGATGCCGTAGACCAGCCCGTTCTCCGGGTCGTAAAGGGGGCTGCCGCTGTTTCCCGGATAGGCGGCGCCGTCCAGCTGGAACACGTCGTAAAGCGAGTTGCGCAGGCGGGCGATCATCTTCGCATCGAGCCGCTGGGTGTTGAGTCCGGGCATGACGACCGGGGTAATCGCGGAGACCATGCCGCGATGCGTGACCGGGTGCAGGCCCAACACCATGCCGATGGGGAATCCGGTGAAAAACAGAGACTGGCCTTCGCGCACCGTGCTCGAATCTCCCAGCTTGATGGTCGGCAGGGCTTCGCCGCCGATTTTGAGCAAGGCGAGGTCGTGTTCCTTGTCCAGCGCCACAACCTGGGCATTGCGCCCCATCGTCGCATTGCCCTGGTTGGTCAGGATGATGACGGATTCCTTCTTTTCGCTGTCGATCGCCGCGGGAATCACGTGGGCGTTGGTGACGACATGGTGGCCGTCGCCCACGGCGAAGCCGGTGCCCATGAAATTGACCGGCGGGCTGCGTGTTTTCTCGAACGTGCCGACGCCGACGATGGCCGGTTTGAGTTGCGCGATGGTTTGCGGCAGTTCGGCGCCATGCGGGGCGGGCGGAAAGATCAGCGCTGCGACGAAGAGGGTAAAAGGCAGAAATCTCGGCAGGATGTTCATGGCGGCAGGTATTCGGATTGTTCGCGGTTCCGAAGCAGTTTGTGGATTACTCACTATAGACGATGGAGTAATGCAGCCCGCGTAGCCCATAAGCGCTCGGTGCGCTCCGGGGATCCCCGGATTCCATTTCATTCCATCCGGGCTACGCGGGCTGTGCTGCTATTGCTTGCGTCTGCGAAGGGCCAGACCAGCCAGTCCCATGCCGATCAGCGCCAGGGAGCCAGGCTCCGGCACGTTTATGCCGTTCGCCTGCAACTGAAAATCGAACACGCCATCCGTACCGGGGTCGCCGCTCAGGAAATTGGTGACGGCAACGGTGTAAAAGCCGGTAAGGGGCACGGCGGCGGGGCCGAAGTGCGGATCGCCGAAGGGGCCGCCGATATTGGGCGCATCCTGGTCATCCCCGAAAAAGGCGAAAGCCGCATCGCCGGAATCGAACGAGCCGCCGAAATCGTCGGTGTCGGCGAACAGTCCGGAAAAAAGCCAGAAGGACATGTCGTAGGCGCCCTCCAGGCGGTCGCCGAATACCTCGACGATACTGCCGGCATCGGCAAAAAACGAATAATACTGTGCCCCCACGGGACTGCTGGGCCCAATCGGACCGACCTGTCCCGTCACAGGCACGCCGTCGGCCAGCGCCGTATAAGCGATCGGAACCGCCTGGGCTTGACCCTGTATCAAGCCCGACAGTGCAAGTGCCAGTGCCAGTGCGCAGGCACTACCCAGTTTCTTCAGGTTCATGATGTTCTCCTTTATTGTTGACCAGCGTTGGCAAAGGCGCCGCTTGAAACTTCAAAGCTCTCCCAAGGGGCGCAGGCAAGTCTGGAGCAAATTCCGTTCCGAAACTTAAAAAACGCGTAAATACAAACACATGAGGTCTTGCTGGCCGCCCGGTGAAGCGGGGGTGTAAAGAAAACCGACGGAGGGGGCCGGTTTCTGTAGCTGTCGATTTACATCCGACTGCCTGGTCGTGTCGGCGTCAGCCGGCACGGACGGCCGAAGCTACGCCCACAACCCCATTCCATGCGCCTTCCGCCGGTTTTCTGGCATTAAAAAAGTCCTGTCCTATACTGAATTTCCGGACCAGGCCCAGCCCTGCATCGCGGGTGAAAACCGGCGCCGGCAATGATTCTGGAGCGCCGGCCGGTGGTTTCGGATAGGGCGAACAACGCATGCATCGGAACAACAATGATCCGCATTTTTAGCCATTACATTTCGAAAATGACATTGTTCCTGGTGTGCCTCGAGGGACTCCTGCTGATCGCGTCGATTTACCTGGGCGTGTCCATCCGTTTTTCCGACGGCCACTTTTCCGTTCACGATGCCTTCGGCCCGTTATGGCCGAAAGCGGTCACCTTCGCTTTCTGCATGATCATGGTGATGGCCGCGCTCGGGCTGTACCAAGCCGAGATCAGGGAAGGCATCCAGGGCATATTGCTGCGCCTGGGCATCGTTTTCGTGTTTGGCCTGGGGGTCATGAGCCTGGTCTTTTACCTGGTGCCATCCATGTATCTGGGCCGCGGCGTGTTCGGCATCGCTTATGTCGCCGCCTTCGTCGGGGTTTTGTTCGGCCGCCTGGTGTTCTTTACCTGGAACGGCCCGGACCTGCTCAAACCACGCATCCTGGTGCTGGGAACCGGTTCGCGGGCGGCGTGGGTGGACACCATCGCCAATACCAGCGCCCGGCGCGGCCTGACGGTGGTGGGATTCCTGCCGCTGGACGCGATTCAGCATTACGTGCAGCCGTCCAAGGTGCTGTCGGCGAAGGATTCGCTGATGGCGCTGGTGAGGAGATACGGCGTCAACGAGATCGTCGTCGCCGTCCGCCAGCGCCGCGGCGGCGGCCTGCCGATGAAGGAACTGCTGGAATGCAAGTTGAAAGGCGTCAGGGTGATCGACCTGTCCAGTTTCATCGAGCGGGAGCGCGGGCAGGTGCGGCTGGAATCGCTCAACGCCAGCTGGATGATCATGGGGGAAGGATTCCGCCAGGGCTTTTTCAGGGATTTCGTCAAGCGCATGTTCGACCTCGGCGCCAGCCTGTCGCTGCTGCTCGTGGCCTCGCCGGTCATGCTTCTCGCCGCGCTGGCCATACTCCTGGAAGACGGCGCGCCGGTGCTATACCGCCAGGAGCGGGTGGGGCAGGGAGGGCGTGCCTTCACCATTTACAAGTTCCGCAGCATGCGCGTCGACGCGGAAGGGGACGGCAGGCCGCGCTGGGCCGGGGCGAACGACGATCGCACCACGCGGGTCGGGCGGATCATCCGCAAGCTGCGCATCGACGAGCTGCCGCAGGTGTTCAATGTGCTCAAGGGCGAAATGAGCTTTGTCGGCCCCCGTCCGGAACGGCCTTATTTCGTCGATCAGCTCGTCTTCCAGATTCCCTACTACGCCGCGCGGCACAGCATCAAACCCGGCATCACCGGCTGGGCGCAAGTCCGGTATGCCTACGGCGCCTCGCTCCACGACGCGACGGAAAAGCTCCAATATGACCTGTATTACGTGAAAAACCACAGCCTGTTCCTCGACATCATGATCCTGATCGACACCGTTCAGGTGGTGCTGCTGGGGAAGGGCGCGCGGTGATGCTGCTTTCAGGATGACGGCAAATATCGGAGTAATCAGCTACACCACGGCGGCGGCGGCCTATCTCTTCCTGTTCATGCTGCTGCTGAGCGGCTGGCGCGGGCGGGCGCCCGGCGCGCTGCTGGCGCTGGCTTGCCTGATCTGCGCGTTGTGGACGGTGGCGGTGGCTTATCCCTTGGGGTCGGGCACCCCCGCCGGAGCCTTGGCCGGCGTCCTCGAAATCGCGCGCAATGCCGCCTGGTGCGCGTTCCTGCTGGCGCTGCTGGGCGTTTCCCGCCACGACTCGGCGCGGCCGTCGAGCGACGTAAGGGTGATGGCGGCCGGCCTGACCCTGTTTTTCATCTTCCTGATCGCGGCAACCCCGATTTTTTCCGCCGGCCGCCTCGCCGCCGGCGCGCCGGATTATCTGACCGGCATCGTCGCCCGCGAGATCATGGCGGTGGTCGGCATGGTGCTGGTGGAACAGCTCTATCGCAACGCGCATCCCGAGCAGCGCTGGGGTATCAAGTTCCTGTGCCTGGGCGTGGGCGGGATGTTCGCCTACGATTTTTACCTGTATTCGGACGCCATGCTGTTCAAGCGCGTGGACGGCGACCTGTGGGCCGCGCGCGGGTTCGTCAATGCGGGCGTTGTCCCGCTCATCGCCGTGGCGGCCGCGCGCAACCCGAAGTGGTCGCTCGACGTGTCGGTGTCGCGCCGCATCCTGTTCCAGTCGAGCGCCCTGTTCGGCGCCGGCATGTACCTCGTGGTGATGTCCGCCGCCGGCTACTACATCCGCTATTTCGGCGGGAAGTGGGGCAGCGTGCTGCAAGTCGGGTTTTTGTTCGGCGCCCTGATCCTCCTTCTGGGCATGCTGTTTTCCGGCACGCTGCGCGCCTGGCTCAAGGTTTTCCTGAGCAAGCATTTCTTCAGCTACAAATACGACTACCGCGAGGAATGGCTGCGCTTCACCCGCACCCTGTCGGAAGGCGAGCCCGGCGTCAGGTTGATGGAGCGCTCGATCCAGGCCATCGCCGAGCTGGTCGAGAGCCCCGGCGGGGCGCTTTGGCTGGGGCGGGAATCGGGGAGTTTCGAGCGCCAGGCGCACTGGAACATGCCGGCCGCGGGCGGGGTCGAATCGCCGGGCAGCGCCTTCGGCCGATTCCTGGAAAACCGGCAGTGGGTGATCAACCTGGACGAGTACCGCGCCCAGCCGGAAATCTACGACGGCCTCGAGCTGCCGGGCTGGCTGACCGCGATTCCCCGCGCTTGGCTGGTGGTGCCGCTGATCCTCCACGAGCAACTGCTCGGCTTCGTCGTGCTGGCGCGCTCGCGCGGCCAGATCAGCCTGAACTGGGAAGTCAGCGACCTGCTCAAGACCGCCGGGCGGCAGGCGGCCAGCTACCTCGCCCAGCTGGAAGCCGCTAAAGCGCTGCTGGTGGCGCGCCAGTTCGAATCCTTCAACCGCATGTCCGCTTTCGTCGTGCACGACCTGAAAAATCTGGTTTCGCAGCTTTCGCTGCTGGTGTCGAACGCCGAAAAGCACAGGAACAATCCGGAATTCCAGCGGGACATGATCGGCACGGTCGAGCATTCGGTGGAAAAAATGAAACGCCTGTTGTTGCAGCTGCGTAGCGGCCAGGTTCTGGACAAGCCGGCTCCGCTCAGCCTCGACGAGATTCTGGGCCGTGCGGTGGAAGCCAAAAGTGGAGTCATGCCGTCGCCTGCGCTCGAAATAACGGACGTCGGACTTGTCGTCATGGCCCACCGCGAGCGCCTGGAGCGCGTCATCGGCCATCTCATCCAGAACGCCATCGAAGCCACGCCGCCCGACGGCCGGGTAGTGGCGCGCCTGGCCAAATGGGAAAAATTTGCCATAGTGGAAATAGCCGATACCGGCAGCGGCATGAGCGGAGCGTTCATCCGCGACAGCCTGTTCAAGCCGTTCGAATCGACCAAGGCTACCGGCATGGGGATCGGCACCTACGAGAGCCGCGAATACGTGCGCGAATTGGGCGGCTCGATCGACGTCGAAAGCCGGGAGGCGCGGGGCACAACCCTGCGTGTGTCGCTGCCGCTTTGCGTGCCGGATTTGGAGGGCAGGTCGGGCGCACCGTGCCCGACGGGTGCGGTTGTGGGTACGGCTTCAGCCGTACAGTCAGGCTGCGCCCTAAAGGGCACAAGAGCCTGACCCACAGCGCCCTAGGATGCGATGTAGGTGCGAATTCATTCGCACCAGACGGCTCACGCGGAGAACGCACGCGTGGACCGGATTTGACCGATCGATATAGCGCCGCCCGTTGCGGCGACAGGGGGATGTGGTGAGTCAAAGCAAAGGTGTTTTGCTGGTCGTGGAAGACGACCCCGGATTGCAGAAACAGATGCGCTGGAGCTTCGACGGCTACGAAGTGCTGGTGGCCGGCGACCGCGAGGCGGCGCTCGCCCAGGTGCGTCGGCACGAGCCGCCGGTGGTGACGGTCGATCTGGGCTTGCCGCCCGACCAGGATGGCGCGTCGGAGGGCCTTGCCACGGTGGAGCAGGTGCTCGCCCTGGCGCCGGATACCAAGGTGATCGTGGTGACCGGCAACCAGGAGCGCGCCAACGCGGTAAAAGCCGTCGGCATGGGCGCCTACGATTTTCACCAGAAGCCGTTCGACCCCGAGGTGCTGGGGCTGGTGGTGGAGCGCGCCTTCCGTTTCCACGCCTTGCAGCAGGAAAACCGCAGGCTCCAGATATCGCAGGGTTTCGCGCCGATGCCCGGCATCATCAGCCGCGACCCCGGCATGCTCAAGCTGTGCCGCAGCGTGGAGAAGGTGGCCCCGTCCGACGCCACGGTGATGCTGCTCGGCGAGTCCGGCACCGGCAAGGAACTGCTGGCGCGGGCGCTGCACCAGCTCTCGCCGCGCTGCGGCAAGCGGCTGATGGCGATCAACTGCGCGGCGATCCCGGAGAACCTGCTCGAAAGCGAACTGTTCGGCTACGAAAAGGGCGCCTTCACCGGCGCCGCCAAACAGACCCGCGGCAAGATCGAAACCGCCGATGGCGGCACTTTTTTCCTGGACGAGGTGGGCGACCTGCCTGCCGCGCTCCAGGCCAAACTGCTGCGGTTCCTGCAGGAACGGGTGGTGGAGCGCATCGGCGGCCGGGAGGAAATCCCGGTGGACGTGCGCATCGTCTGCGCCACCCATCAGAAGCTGAAAGACATGATGGAGGCGGGGCGGTTCCGCGAGGATTTGTACTACCGGCTGAGCGAGATCGTGCTGGACATCCCGCCGCTGCGCCATCGCGAAGGCGACGCCGCGCTCCTGGCGCACGCCTTCCTCAACCGCTTCAGCAGCCAGGAGGGGCGGCCGGTGCGGGGTTTCAGCCAGGAAGCGCTGGTGGCGATCGAAAGCTACACCTGGCCGGGCAACGTGCGGGAAATGGAAAACCTGGTCAAGCGTGCCGTGATCATGGCGGACGGCCCGCAAATCGGCCTCGAGGATTTGGGGCTGCGCGCCCCGGCAAAGGAAACCGAGCCCATCAATTTGCGCCAAGTGCGCGACGAAGCGGAACGCAAGGCACTGGTCCGCGGACTCGGCCGGGTGGACGGCAATATCGCGCGGGCCGCCGAACTCTTGGGGGTGAGCCGGCCGACTTTGTACGACTTGATGAATCGGTATGGGCTGAAATGAATCTGGTGAGGGGTGAGCGGTAAACGGTGAGGAGTGAGGAGTGAGGAGGCTTCCCCCTTTGAAAAAGGGGGATTGAGGGGGATTTAACGGTGGCGGCTACGGGCTGCATCCCTAAATCCCCCCTAGCCCCCCTTTTTCAAAGGGGGGATGCCTTTGTTTCAAGTTGATTGACTACTCTAGGAGTACTGGCATGGCAAAGACAAATTCGGGCAGGATGTTCGCGGTTCCGCTGCTTGTTCTGGCGTTGTTGGGGGCCGCCGGCTGCGACCGGAAGGATGCGGCGGGGTACTTGGCGGAGGCCAGGCAATATCAGCAGAAGGGCGACAACAAGGCGGCCATCATCCAGCTCAAGAATGCGCTGCAAAAAGACCCGAACAACGGCGAGGCGCGCTATGTCCTGGGGATGGTCTACAACGAAACCGGCGACGGCAAATCGGCCGAGAAAGAGCTGCGCAAGGCGCTGGAAATGCGCCACGATCCGGCCAAGGCGATGCCGGCACTGGCTCGCGCGCTGCTGATGCAGGGAGAATTCCAGAAAGTGCTGGACGAAATCAAACCGGCTGCCGGCGGCACCGGCGAAGGCGCGGCGGAGATATTGGCCCTGCGCGGCAATGCCAGCATGGCCCTGGGCCGGATCGAGGAGGCCAAAACCGCGTTTGGCCGTGCGCTTGAGCTGCGCGCCGACGATGCCGGCGCCCTGCTCGGTCAGGCGCAGGTTGCGCTGGCCGAAAAAGATGCCGGCCGTGCGGCCGCCCTGGTGGAGCGCGCCCTGGCGAAGACTCCCGGCAGCGTCGATGCCTGGCTGTTCAAAGGCAACCTGCAAAGGGCGGCACATGACAACGAAGGGGCGATCGCCGCCTTCGGCCAGGCATTGAAAATCCAGCCGCAGAACGTCAACGCGCTGATCGACCGCGCTTCCGCCCAGCTCGATCTGGGCAAGCTGGACGCGGCCAAGGCGGATATCAACGCGGCGCGCAAGATCGCCCCGAATAGCCTGATCGCGGCCTATTTGCACGCCCAGCTGGACTTCCGCCAAGGCAATAATTCCGCCGCTCTGGATACCCTGCTTCAGGTATTGCGGGTTGCCCCCGGGCATATGCCCAGCGTGCTGCTGGCGGGGGCGACGGAGTATGCCCTGGGCTCGCTGCTGCAGGCTGAAACCCACCTCGCGCAATATCTGGAGAAGGATCCGGGCAACCTCTATGCCCGCAAATTGCTGGTTTCAACCTTGTTGAAAGGCAACCAGACGCAGCGCGCGATGGAAGAGCTGCAAGCCGGGCTGAAACAGGCGCCGCAAGACGCCCAATTGTTGGCGCTGGCCAGCGAAGTCTACATGCACGCCAGGCAATTCGCGAAAGGCACGGAATACCTGGAGCAGGCGGTCGCGCTGCAACCGGAGAATGCGGCGCTGCGTACCCGGCTGGGGACAAGCCGCCTCGCCATGGGGGAATCGGAGCGCGGTATTTCCGATCTGGAATCGGCCGCCCAGCTCGATCCGGGCCTGACCGAGGCGGACGCCATGCTGGTGATGACGCACATCGCCCGCAAGGAATTCGACCAGGCGCTACAGACGGCCCTCAAGCTGGAAAAGAAACAGCCCGACAAGCCGGCCACCTACAACCTGCTCGGCGCCGCCTATCTCGGCGGCAAGGACCTCGGCAATGCCCGCAAGAGCTTCGAGCGGGCACTGGCATTGCAGCCCGATTACCTTCCGGCGGCGGTGAACCTGTCGCAGATGGACTTCCAGGCAAAAGACTACGGCGCCGCCACCAGGCACCTCAAGGAGATCATCGCCAAGGACGGCAAGAATGTCCGCGCCATGATCGCCTTGGCGCAGCTGGAGCGCGCCATCGGCAATACCGGGGAATCCGTCGTCTGGCTGGAAAAGGCGATCAAGGGAAATCCCTCTGCCGTGGCGCCCCGTTTGATGCTGGGCGAGCATTACCTGCAGGCTCGCGAGCCGCGAAAGGCGCTCGCCGTCGCCACCGACGCCAAGCTATCCTTGCCCGGCCGTCCGGACGTGTTGAACCTGCTGGGTCGCGCCCAGTTGGCCACCGGGGAAAAGGAAGGGGCGGTAGCGACCTATCAGGAACTGGCGAGCGCGCAGCCGCAATCGCCGCTGGCCCATTACTGGCTGGCCGTCGCCCAGATCGCGACATCCAGCTATCCGGCGGCGGAGGAAAGCCTGAAAAAAGCGCTCCGGCTAAAACCGGACTATCTGGATGCGGAAGCGGCGCTGGCGACCCTTGAACTGCATACCGGCAGGCATGACGAGGCGATGAAGCTCGCCCAACAGATTCAGCGGCAGTATCCCAGGATGTCGGCCGGGTTCGCGTTCGAAGGGGATGTGCTGACGGCCAAAAGACAGTTTGCCTCGGCGGCGAAACTCTATGACAAGGCCTACGGCATCGCCCGGAGCGGCCTGCTGGCCGTCAAGCTGCATCAGGCGCTGAGCCTGGCCGGCAACGGAAAGGGCGCCGATCAGCGCCTGCAGCAATGGCTACGGGAAAATCCGGCGGACTCCGGCGCCCGCGCCTACCTGGCGGGTGCCTATCTCTCGGCCGGGCAAAGCAGGGCGGCAATGGAGCAGTATCAACAAGTCCTGCAGAAAGACCCCAACAACCTGGTGGCGCTGAACAATCTCGCCAACCTGTACCTGCAGGAAAAAGACCCGCGCGCCCTGGCGCATGCCGAGCAGGCCTACAAACTGAGGCCGGACAGCGGCTCCATCACCGATACCCTGGGCTGGATACTGGTGGAGCAGGGCAAGACCGCGCGCGGCCTGGAGCTTTTACGCAAGGCCGCGGCGCTCAACCCCCGGAACCCGGAAATCCGCTTCCACCTGGCGGCTGCGCTGGCGAAATCGGGCGACAAGGCCGGTGCGCGCAAGGATCTGGAATCCTTGCTGGCCGGCGGGAACAAATTCCCCCAAAGGGAGGAAGCGCAGGCGCTGTTGAGCCAGCTCTGAGAGATTGTGAAAAATTCAAAATCCACCGCAAAGGCGCAAAGAAAATCTTTTCCTGATTAGCCACGATGTTCAGTAGCGCCACGTAGGAGCGGCCTCCCGGCCGCGATAGCCCGCATCGCGGCCGGGAGGCCGCTCCTACGACAATCGACGATGTTTCGACAGGCTCCCAGGCCCGGAGTTGAAAATGCGGACTGTCGGCCGTTTTTACAATGCTCGATCCCGGTGGGCCTTTGGCGGCGGCCTGCGGAGCATGCGGTTCGGTCGGTTACGGCATTCTTGTTCGATTTAAACGTGGGTCGCCGTCGGGAATTTTTACAGCCCATCGTGAAAAAGACCGTTTGCAGTTGATATGGTTGTATGAAAATAGTGAATATTCAATATGTTGTTAGATGTTTGCGATGTTGGGCATAGCGCTTGCTGTGTACTCGATCAAACCTAGAAGATTTTTTTAAAAATCCATTTTCTTTTAATCGAAACTACGTTTGATGAGGAGCATGCCATGAAAACCATGAAAAAACTGACCGGCGCCGCAGTGGCCGGGCTGCTGTTGATCGGTGGAACCGCTGTACAGGCCGCGACGCTGGATACTACTGCCGCTACGCCGGATGACGGAGTCCTGCAAAACTTCAGCGGCTTCGACTGGCACGAAAACGGCGGCGGCTGGATTCAGGGCTTCGATCTGACCGGCGCCAACACGACGGGAGATACGGATACCTTCACGTTTACCTACCAGGCGTTTGCCGCCGCGATCGGCACCACCAGCCCGACGCCCAATCTCTATGTGGCCCCGCCCGGTCCGGCAACGGGAAGCTATGAATACACCACCTATGCCACGTTGACCGAGACCGCTACCTGCCTGAACGTCGGGTGCTCCAGCATCTCGATCACCCTGAACAGCGGAGCCTGGCAGGTGATGTTCGACACCGCCCCGAATGCGGATCAGGCAGCCGGCACCGGGTTCCTCGATGGCGTGCAGATACTCGCGGGCAACTTTACGTTCGGGCTCTCCACCTTTACCGCGACCGGACCCATCGGGCCGGGATCCCTGGGCACCGGCGGCGGCTTCCTGATCGGGACCGTGACATCGACCAACAACACCTACGTGAACCCGAACCTGCTCGGCACCACGGTTCAGGCCTCGCTGCAGTTTCCCGGACAAACCGCGCCGACGTACACCCGCCCGGCCGCGTTCAACGGGGTAGCCACCGGCGCCGATACCCCGGAGAACTTCGTCTTGCAGACCGATACTTCGCAGAACTTCAGCGTGCCGGAACCGGCGACGCTGTCCCTGCTGGGGCTCGGCCTGGTTGGTATGGGGGTATTTGGCCGTCGCAAGCAGCGCTAGTCCGAGTAGCAAGGCACAAAGAACCGCCGGTGAAAATCGGCGGTTTTTTTTCGCCCCGCAGGGCGCGCTCACTTGGGATGACCGTCCTCCATCGCTTCAAGGGGCGTCTTTTTACAGAGAGAAAAGCCAGATTATTGGTTGCGCTATCCAGCCGATATGGCTACATAACAACTTATAAACAATAACATTTTTTATATAACTCGTTGCATATTTCGTTGCGCTATATATACTGGACGAATGAAGGTAACGCCCCACGCACTGCGTCAAGCCCTGATCAGGAACCCCCGCGCAGGAGGGGCGGAGGTGTGCCGCTTGCTGAATGGCATCAATCGCTCCACCTTGATGCGATTGGTGGAGCAGATGGCCGGTGAGGTCATCCGTCGAGGCGGGTCGCGCCGCACGCGATATGCCTTGCGGCGCCCTCTGCGCGGACGCAACGACAGTCTGCCGCTGTATCGCGTTGATGCCGCCGGGGATGGACATGTGGTGGGAGCTCTGGATCTGACCTACCCGGAGGGCAGCGCCCTGACGTTTAGCGAACCATTCGCCTGGCCCCTGGATCACGAAGGCACGATGCGCGATGGTTGGTTTGAGGGGTTGCCTTATCCCTTGCTTGACATGAGACCGCAGGGATTTCTGGGTCGCAACTTTGCGCACCTGTACGGGCAGTCCCTGGAGGTTGCCGAGAATATCGATGACTGGACGGACGACGATGTCGTCCATGTACTGGCCACGCTGGGGCATGACCAGAGCGGCGACCTGATTCTTGGGGAGCGTGCCTACCAGCGGCATCTGGATAAACGATGCGACTGGGAGTCCCGCCTGATTGCCACGAACCAGATCGCGGCGGTCTATCCCGAGCAGGCCGAGCTGGCCATGGCCAAAGGCGTGGCGGGCTCGTCGGCTGCCGGCGAATTTCCCAAGTTTACCGCCATGCGAGAGCTTGATGGCGAGCCTGTATCGGTGATTGTGAAGTTCTCCGGCGCGGAAGCATCCGCCGCGGTTCGCCGCTGGTCGGACCTCCTGGTTTGCGAACACCTGGCATTGGAGGCGTTGTCTTCCGAACTTGGCATCCATGCTGCGCGGAGTGCGATTTTTCACCATGCCGGCCGTACTTTTCTGGAGGTGATCCGCTTCGACCGTCGAAGCGCCCACGGCCGACTGGCGGTATGCACGCTATCGAGCGTGAATGGCGCGCTGCTGGGCAAGGCTGGCGCCTCCTGGCCCGCCACGGCCCGCGCCCTTCACCAAAATGGTTGGCTGCCCGCGGAAGCGGTAGGACAAGTGACATTGATCTGGTGGTTTGGCCGGTTGATTGCCAACACGGATATGCATGAGGGGAACCTGTCCTTTCACCCGGGGTTGGTCCTGGCTCCGGTGTACGACATGCTACCGATGCGCTACGCGCCGCACCGCGGGGGAGAGGTGCCGCCGCAAACCTATGAACCCGCCCTGCCGCTCCCCACGGAATCGCTGGAGTGGCGCCGGGCCGCCATGGCCGCCGTCAGCTACTGGACGCGTTGCGCCGCCGACACCAGGATCAGCAAAGGCTTCCAGGCCATCTGTGCCGAGAATGCGGTGATCCTGCGGCGGGTATTGGAATAGGACAGGCTTGAGGGCTTTCGCGACCGAGTTTTGTCGGGCACGGGTGCCTGACCTACGCGGCGCCCATATCCCTTTCGGCGTTCTCCAGGTGGCCGCACACGGCGCGGAAAAACCGGGCTGCCGGCGCACCGCCCATCAGCCGCCGGTCGAAGCTCATGGTCAGCATCATGGTCTGGCGCACCACGACTTCGCCATCGACGGCCAACGGACGCTGCTTGACCAGCCCGAAAGAAAACCCCAGCGGCCACGGCCATGCGCCCACCATGATGTCCACGCCGTATTTGGCCGGCGAGGAGATCATCACCGCACCGCCGCGGTGTTCGATCCACAAGGCCGGCGACCAGCGCGGAACGGAGAGCACCCATCGCGCCAGCCAGCAGGGCAGCTTTTCGACGATCCACTTGAGCTTGCGCCAGCGCTCGGACGTTTCCGGCGTGGCCTGGGCGAGCGCTTGCAGTTCCAGGGTGAGGGTGGTCAGATCCAGCTGGTCGGTGTGGCGGATGGTGCCGGCGTACACCGCCTGCTCCAGGTCGGGCTGATCGCGTTCGACCGCCACCGTCATGTGAATGTCGTTGAGCTGGACGATCCGCTTCCAGAACGGGAACTCGATCGCGATGCGGTTGGCGTGGGGCTGCTCGCGCAAGGCCAGCGAAACGGCCTTGGCGACGAAGGCGGTATAGGAAGGCTTGACCCCGGCGAGGCGGGTATTCGTCACGCGCAGGCGCTCCACCGAGGACATGTCGATCTCGGAAAGCATGGCGACCTTGTTGTCGCCGCGATTTTCCCTGTTCAGGCCGCCCAGCACTTCGAAGAACCGGTTCTTGCCGAGTATTTTGAAGTCGTCGCTCATGGTTGTTTCTCCTTGGTTTTTTTTGCCGTTTTTTCTGTCCGGGATTTCCGAAACGCTACGCGACTGTTGTGGGTACGGCTTCAGCCGTACATGTCAGGCTGAAGCCTGACCCACAGCGCGTAGGATGCGGAGAGGAACGAACCGCATCGTTCGCGATTGATGCGGTTCGTTCCTCACCGCATCCTACATTCCGGGTTTCATTCGAAAGGTCATCTCGCCTTCCCGCCAGGAACCGCCGCGAACGCTGCCGCCAGCTCCGAAAACCGCCGTCCGGCGTCGTAGCCGGCAAAAATTCCGGCGAGTTTTCCGGCTGAGTCGCGAAATGCCGGGTTCCCCAGCAGCCTGGTCGTCGCATGGCGGATGGCGATGGGCGTGGCGCGGTCGGCCCGCAGGCAAAGCCCGGCGCCGCGCGCTTCGACCGCCTGCATGTTGAGGAACTGGTCGAGGTTGCCGGCGATCCCGAGCACCGGCACGCCGGCGGCAAGCGCCTGCTGGCTGGTCGGGCTGCCGC
The DNA here is from genome assembly GCA_028714315.1 of Sulfuricella sp. Taxonomy (GTDB): domain Bacteria; phylum Pseudomonadota; class Gammaproteobacteria; order Burkholderiales; family Sulfuricellaceae; genus Sulfuricella. The sequence goes on from JAQTMN010000007.1 coordinate 56,572, forward strand.
CGTTGCAGATCACCAGTTGCGCCCG
>JAQTMN010000008.1 GCA_028714315.1 Sulfuricella sp.
CACCATCGGCGTATCGCCGATGGATTTGCTGGTGTTGCCCAAGATGCTGGCGCTGGTGGTGGCGCTGCCGCTGCTCACGGTGTACGCTGACATCTTGGGGGTGTTCGGCGGCATGATCATGGCCCAATCCCAGCTCCATGTCAGTTTTACCGATTTTCTCGATCGCTTCGGCGAAGGCATCAAGATAAGTTCATTCCTGGTCGGCGTCGGCAAGGCGCCGGTTTTCGCCGCGATCATCGCGCTGGTCGGCTGTTTCCAAGGATTCCGGGTAAGCGGCAGCGCCGACAGCGTCGGGCGGCAGACCACCACCAGCGTGGTGCAGGCGATCTTCCTGATTATCGTGGTCGATGCCCTGTTCTCAGTGATCTTCAGCTGGTTGCAAATATGAACAATGCGAATGAACCAGTCATCGCAATCCGCCAGCTCCACACCCGTTTCGGCGCGGCGGTGGTACACGAGGATGTGAATTTTACCGTGCAGCGCGGGGAAATTTTCGCCTTGGCCGGCGGCAGCGGTTGCGGAAAATCCACATTGTTGCGCGAAATTCTGCAACTCGAACAGCCAGTGTCAGGGTCGATCAGGCTGTTCGGACACGACGTGTTGGGCATGAGTGAGGATGAAGGCCTGATTCTGCGCCGCCGCCTGGGTGTGATGTTCGAGCGCGGTGCCTTGTTTGGCGCGCTGACGGTGCTGGAAAATGTCGGCTTGCCGCTGCGCGAGCACACCGCCCTGAGCGACGAACTGATCGACCAGATTGCCGCCGTCAAGATCGATTTGGTGGGCTTGCCGGCCAGCGCCGGCGTCAAATATCCCGCCGAGCTGTCTGGCGGCATGCGCAAGCGGGCGGCGCTGGCGCGCGCCATCGCGCTAGATCCCGAACTCCTGTTCCTGGACGAGCCCACCGCCGGACTCGATCCGCTGAGCGCCGGCGGTCTTGACGAACTGGTGCGGCACTTGAAAGAATTGCTTGGACTGACCATCCTGATGATTACCCACGACATCGATCTCTTGTGGCGCACGGCCGACCGGGTCGCGGTATTGGGCGACGGACGCGTGCTGGGAATGGGCACCATGGAAGAATTGTCCCGATCGGAACATCCGATGGTGCGCGAATATTTTTACGGGCCGCGCGGGCGCGCGGCTCGGGTTCAGGCTGAGGAGCATGCGGCGTGGAATCGAAAGTAAACTTTACCGTCGTCGGACTTTTCACCCTGCTGCTGAGCGCGGCACTGGTTGCCATTCTCCTCTGGCTCGGCTCGAGCGGGAAATACTACAAGACCTACGATACCTATTACGTCTACACCAGCGAATCGGTTTCCGGCCTGAACCTGAACGCCCCGGTCAAACTTCGCGGCGTGGAAGTCGGCCTGGTGCACGAGATCGCGCTCGACCCGACCGATTCGGAACGGGTGCTGCTGCTGCTCAAAATAGAGCGCGGCACCCCGGTTAAGGCGGATTCGGTGGCCGTGCTGCGCACTCAGGGCCTGACCGGCATCGCCTACGTCGAGCTAACCGGCGGCAGCCGGCAATCCCCCTTGCTGACGCCTGCGCCCGGCGAGAAATACCCGGTGATCCGCAGCGGCCCGTCGCTGATGACGCGCCTGGATGCCGCGCTCACTGGCCTCCTCGCCAGCATCAACCGCATCTCCGACAGTGTCAATGCGGTGCTGGATGAAGACAACCGCCGCGCCTTCAAGCGCAGCCTGGCGCAGATCGACCAAGTCACGCACGCGCTGGCGGTGCATTCCCCGGCAATCGAGGCGGGAATGGATAACGCGGCGAAAACGCTGGAACACAGCGCGCGAGCCAGCGCCGACCTGGAGCGCCTGATCGAGCGCGCCGGGCGCAGCGCGGACGCGATCGAACGGGCGGCGAACGAAGCGGCGCACACCGCCAGCGAGGCTTCCCGCGCGACGACTGCGGTACCCGACACCTTGCGCGACATTCATCTTCTGGTCGAAGACCTGCGGGAACTGAGCGCATCCATGCGCCGCACCAGCGAACAGATAGAGAACAATCCGAACGCGCTTCTTTTCGGCAAGCCGCGACCCAAACCGGGGCCGGGGGAATAATCCTAAAAAAAGCAGTTATCAAGGAGAATGCTTAGAAAAATCAATATATTGCATAGAGTTTGCATTTCACCCATTGGGTGAGTGCTCGATATCGCAAACGCTTTGTTTTGCTCCGTGCTCGCCGTGGTTAAAATGGGTTTTTCGGATAATAGAGGAGGGGAGTGGCATGGGCGGTTTGAATCGTGGACGCCGGTTTCGAAATGCGGCCGCGCTCGTCGGCGCGCTGGTCCTGTGCGGCTGCGCTGGTCTGGGTCCGCCGGAAATGGCGCCGGAGCATGTTTATGTCCTGGAGGCTCAGGTCGATCCAGTGGCGCAAGCGAAGGTGATTCCTCTCACGTTGGTCGTCTCCTTGCCGCGCGCCGCGCCCGGTTTCGATACGTCGCGCATGGCTTTCGTCCGCCAGCCCTACGCGCTCGAATATTTCTCCAGGAACCGCTGGGCGGATGCGCCGGCGAAAATGATCGGACCGCTACTGGTTCGCGCGTTGGAGCAAAGGTCCGGATTCAACGCGGTGGCGCCTGCTGCCGGGCTGGTGAAGGGCGATGTGCGCCTGGATACCGAACTTCTCCTGCTCCAGCAGGAATTCACCACCTCGCCGAGCCGGCTGCATTTGAGCCTGCGCGTCCAGTTGGTGGAGTTGGCGAACCGACGGGTATTGGCCACGCAAATATTCGAAGCCACGGAGAACGCGTCCAGCGATGATCCCTACGGCGGCGTTGTCGCCGCCAATCGGGCGCTACAGCGCCTGCTCGCTCAAATTGCCGATTTCGCCGCAAGCGCCCGCGAACCGCAAAAATCACGAGATTAATCAGGATTCGGATGCTATATTAATCGCGAAAATACATGAGCACCGTTCAGTAGGTGCCGGGTTGCGGGATCGCACGTCGTGAAATAAAAAGGGAATATCTTCCAATGTCAGTTGCAGAATGCCCCGCATCCAAAGGCAAACGTAAAATCTTTATTGTCGATGATCATCCGATTGTGCGCCAGGGAATAGCCCAGCTGATCAATTGCGAAAAAGACCTGCTGGTATGCTGCGAAGCAGGCGATGCCGAAGAGGCATTGGAGGCCCTACAGGGATGTACTTGCAGTTGCTGCAATCTTCCGCAAAATGCGGACATCGCCATTGTGGACATGTCGCTTCCGGGAATTTCCGGGATAGAGCTGATCAAAACCCTACGCAAGTATTATCCGAAGATGCCGGTGCTGGTGATTTCCATGCACGATGAAGCGCTTTATGCGGAACGTGCACTCAAAGCCGGCGCCAAAGGCTACATCATGAAGCAGGAAGCCACGGGAAAAGTCCTGGTCGCCGTTCGGCAGATTTTGGGGGGCGAAATTTATATCAGCGCAAAAATGCACTCGAAAATTTTGCAGCGGATTGTAGAAAACCGCGTCGAAACCCCATTTTCACCGGTTTCCTGCCTGAGCGACAAGGAACTGGAAGTCCTGTGTTCGATCGGCAAGGGCTTTAGATCGGCCGATATCGCCATTCAGCTCAATCGGAGCGTGAAAACCGTCGAAGCACACCGTTCCGGCATCAAAGCCAAACTCGGCCTGAAAAACGCCACAGAACTCATTCGATTCGCCGTGCAGTGGGTGGAAAGCGAAAACGGTTGAAAGGGCGGGATTCCCGGTCATGCGGGTACTGGCCGCAGTCAACACCGTGCGCGCCTCATCAGCCGCTGGGCGCCGCCCACCGAGAATAATACCGGCGCCTATATCCAGGCCGTCGCCAGCGCCGTCGGAGTGAGCCCGGATAGCGCCATCGACACCGCCAACCCGGCCACGCTCGCCGCCATCGTCACCCACGAAAACGGCCGCAACGTCTACGCCATGAGCGACATTAACAGCGCGGTGGCCGCTGCATGAACCGGAACCTGATCTGGGCCGGCGCTGCCCTCGCTGCCGTCTATCTCGCCTACCGGCTCACCCACAAGCCTACCGCGGCGAGCGGCAATACCGCCGCCAATTCGAGCGCCACCGGCCCGGCCGACTGGGTGAAGTCCGGCAGCCAGCAGGATCTGATGCTAGCCGCTCAAAACGCGGGGCTGGTATGAGCTGGGAAAGAATCTCCCGGCCATCGCGATCGGCGCCGGCGTGCTGGTGGTCGGCGTCCTGATCTGGCGCGCGAAGTCGTCCATTGCCGCCGCCATCGCTGATCCGGTGGGCACCGCCGAGAAGGTCGCCACCGGCGCCATCGACCTGGCAGGCGGTATGGCATCGGGAACCGTGATCGGCGTCGGCCAGGCAGTCGGCATTCCCGCCACCAACAAGACACCGCCGGGGTGGTGTGGGGCGTGCTCAAGACCAAAATGAAATACTTGCGCCGCGACGTGGATCATGCCCACAAGCGGATTGACACCATCAAGGGAGATTGAAATGAACAAATTCGTTTACGACGACAAAGGCAACGTGTTCCACTACATCAACGATGAACTGCGCGCCAGCGTGCCGGCCGCGCACGTGGATGAATATCGCGCCATCTGGCCGGATTGCCCGGCGCCGCCGACTTCCGGCTAAAAACAACGGCCTGCCTTTCTCTTTGAGGTGTTCGGGCGTAGAATTAAAGCTCATCTTCTGAGGGGAAGGCAATGAACACCACGCCACGCAAATCAGACAAGCCGGATAAATACCGCGAATGGTTCGATCGTGAAGTCAGTCTCGGCTTGGCCGACCTGGAAGCCGGCCGAGTCGTCAGCCACGAATCCGTTATGGCCGATGCGGAAAAACTGATTGTCAAACATGCCAAGCATCGTAAGAAGGCGGCTTGATTGGTCCAAGCGTGCCCGAAGCGACATGCTGGGCATCCTCGATTACTACCTGGAAGAAGCTTCTCAATCCGTTGCCGTGGATTGCCTGCTTGAAGTCAAAAATAGCTTGGACCGGATTGCCATCCTTGGGCTTAAATTTCGCCAGGGGAAGAATGACACCCGCGAATGCACTGTGAAGCGGTTCCCTTATACCATCGTTTACCGCATCACCGCGCGCACGGTCCGCGTGGTGCGCGTCCTGCATCAGCGCAGCGGCTACCCGTTCAACAGTTAACCCACCATCCTCACCAGCGCCAGCCCCAACGACGCCTCCAGGCGCACCTGGCGCCGATAGAAATACACCCGTTCCTCCAGCTGCTCGATCTCGGCTTGCTGCGCCGCCTTGTCCCGTTGCGCCTGGCGCAGATCGGCGCGCAGGCCGGCCGCCAGTTGCGTCGTGATCCACATCCCGGCCAGCTCCCGGCCGGTGAAGCCGCGCCGCCATTGCGGGTGGTAGAGCAGCCCATCGGCGCCGAATCGCCAATCCTCCCAGTCCGGCCCGACCAGGCCGCGGCAGCGAAGCCGGAACAGCTGGGCGACGGCGTAGGGGATCGGCGACGAACCGGCCAGCCAGCGGCGCACCGTGCCGGGTGAAACGCCGGCAATTTCGGCCACCTGGTCAACGGATGTGCCGAAGGTCAGGCTCTGAAATTCGTCGGGATCGACAAAAAAGCGGGTGGAGTCGGTCGGTTTTTTGGATTTTTTCTTCATTATTTTTCCTAAAGGCTATGAAATGTTTTTATGGATGATGCAGGTATCAATTAGCGTGGCTTATTGACGCAGGGCGAAGCGAGGGAAAGGCTAGACGGGATGAAACTTGAAGAAAATCGGGGAAATCCTAAAAATTGAACAGATCGCGCCAAATGTTCTGTTTTTTCCGGCGCCGCGTCTTTTGACATAATATACATTATACGAAGTATAAAAAGTTATGTAATCCAGATCGCCGGATTCTTCAAGCTATCGTGGCCTTTTTCGTGGTTTGGCAAAAGCGGCAATCTCGCTCATGAGACCAAATATGGATTGCATGCCGGCGATGTATTCGGCGGCAGCCCGGTTTGACATCTCCGACCCAGCCTCTACAAAGAATAAATGAGCGCACGGGGCGTTTCGCCTCATTGCGGCGCGCTCACCTGTCGGTTTAACTCTTTGCCACCAGAGGAGGATGCACATCATGAAGACTTCGAGAGCAATGGCGGTTTCCGGCTTGTTGATATTCACCTTGATGACGGCGTCCTGTAGTACGGTCACCGGCGCTGCGGTGGGCGCCGGATCTGGGGCTGCCATCGGTGCCGGCACGGGGACCGGTGCAGGCCATGGCGCTTTGATCGGCACCGGGATCGGCGCCGCAATCGGCGCCATCTACGATATAACGAAATAATGGAGGCGACGATGAAAAACTGGATGCGTTTGATGAGTTGGGCAGCCGGCGGATTCATGCTTTTGAGCGGAATTGCGTTGGCTGAAGATAAGCCGGCCGGTTGCAGCAAGGCGGGCACGCCGGAAAATGTCGAAGGCCAGGTCATGAAGGTGGATCCGGCGCAAGGCAAGTTGACCATGCGCACGGGCGACGGCACGGTGCATGAATTCCAGGCCGCGAAGGAGACGCTCCAGAATTACAAGGTCGGAGATACCATCAAGGCAAAGCTGAGGTGCGAAAAATAGTAATACTTAAGCTGCGCCTCCACAAAATCCCCCTACGAAACAAAACCCGGCGCGGTCAGATGCAACATCCGGGTTAAACCTAAAAAAAGCAGTTAACCACGGAGGTCACGGAGAAAAAACAAGATATTGCATAGCGCTTACGTTTCACCCATTGGGTGAGCGCTCGATATTTCCCGAAAGCTTTGGTTTTACTCCGTGTTCTCCGTGCTCTCCGTGGTTCAAATGAGGTTTTTAGGTTAAATGTCGAGTTCCGGATAATGCCGGAAGATGCCCTCTTCGCTAAACGGCAGGCGCCGCTCCGAAGCCAGGTAGGCGGCGATATGCGGGCGCGCCGCAATCCGGTCGTGCAGCGAGGTCAGCCGGGGAATGGAGGATTCCAGGCGCGCCATTGCCCTGGAAAAGGCATAGCGCAGCCCGGCGATCAGCTGAAAAATCGACAGGTCCACATATGACAATGTCCCGCAGGCCATGTGTTCGTCGTGGGAATTGCGTTCGAGCACCCGTTCGAAATAGCCGAGAAATTTGGGTATGCGCCCCCGAACGAACAGTTCGGCGGCGTGGCGCGCTTCCCTCTTCTGTTCTTCATAATAGAGGTCGGCCCCGATCGGGTGATGGGTATTGTGGATTTCCGCGACCAGGTCGGCGATCGTCAGTTGCAGCTGGTGCACCCACAGCCGTCCAGCCTCGTCCTCAGGCGCCAGGCCAAGCCGGGGGCCGAGGAAAAACAGGATATTGGCGGTCTGCGCAATGATCCGGTCGCCGGCCTTGAAGAACGGCGGCGCGAATGGCGGGCGCTCCAGTTCCGCAGAATCGAGAAAATGCAGCAGCGCCGATTCGCCCATGCCGTCGCGCTCGGGCAAACGCGCCACGTCCACATAATCGGCCCGCGCTTCTTCCAGGGCGAGCCTGACGAATTCGCCGCGGCCCTGTATGGACGGCCAGTAATAAAGCTCGTAGCGCATGTCGGCCGTGGCTTATTTGGTGGTGCGGTATACCACGAGATGATCGGTGCCCGATTCGGCTCCCCACACCTCCCCTTCCCTGCCGCTCAGCTGTCGAATATCGGCGCCCGGCCGGGGAGCGGGGAAAATCTCGAACAGATTGGTGTTGGGATCGAAGCGCAAAACGGCATTGGCGGCAAAATCGCTGAGCCAGACCTTGTCTTTTTCATCCACGTAAATTCCATAAGGCTTGGGCTTGTCGCCGGGCAAAGGCCACGACCGCCATTTGCCGGTGGCCGGCTCGTACGCGCTCAGCTGCCCCGCATTCCATTCGGCGATCCACAGCCGTCCGGTGGAATCCGCCGACAATCTTCTCGAGCCTTGCTTGGGGGTGGGCGGATTGATCACGCCGGCGGCGCCGGTCGCCGTGTCGATCCGGGCGATGTGGCTGCCGGCAAAAGATGCGTAATAGATGTCGCCGCTCGGGGTCGCTGTCATCCCGTAAGGACCGGCGCCGCCCGGTGCATCGAAAACCTTTATTTCGGAGCTGCGCGGGTCGATCCGCCCATAGATCCCGGTTTGCCCGGTGAACCACAGGATGCCGTGTTTATCGAAGGTCGCGCTGTTCAGGTTTTCATTGGGCCGCGAAGGGGACAGGTAAAAATAGGTCAGCCCGCCGGTTTTCGGTTCGACCCGGACAATGGCGTTCAGGCCGCCGTCGGCTACCCAGATCGCGTTGTCCGGGCCGAAAATCAGGCCATGGGGCGCCGAATCCTTGCCGAGATGAATTTCCTTGACCGCCTTGGTTTTTGGGTCCAGGCGGCCGATGGTGCCGCGTCCCTGCGCGGTGTACCAGACGTAATGGCTGCCCTTCTCCGGCGCAACATCGTGCGGGTGCGACCCGGCCGGGACATCGAAGGATTGCGTCTCCGTGGCGGCATGAACCGCCGACATCCCGAACATCCAGGCAAATGCAAGCATTGAAAAGCGGAAGCCCCATTTTTGCGCCATCGATTTTTTCCTTCCGTTTAACGTGAAACTTGCGAAACAGGATGGGTACCGGCTATTACTTGCGCGCGAAAAGCAGCAACAACACCCCCGCCGCTATCGCCCCCGCACCGGCCCAGACCGGGATATCCACCGTTTTCGTTTCCTTCACCGACAATTCGAGCGAACCCAGCTTGGCCTCGTGCGTCTCCCTGGTGTAGCTGAAACTGCCGTAGGCCAGCCCCAGCGTCCCCGCCGCGATCAATATGACAGCCAGTATCTTGACGGCATTCATGTTTCGCTCCCGGCATGGATATGCCGAACGGCTACAAGCCCCGCCCCTGGATGAGGCGTATCAATATCGCCACGATCGCAATGACCAGGAGAATGTGAATGAAACCGCCCATGGTATATGAGGAAACCAGGCCAAGTAGCCACAGGATGATCAGGATGACTGCAATGGTTTCGAGCATTTTCACACCCTCCCGTTTTGAGCGGATTCCCATGAGAAATCGGAGCTATCCCTTGTTTTCCAGGTCATCGTGGATGGACGCAGCGAATTCATCGATCTGTTTTTCCGCCTCTTCCTTGCCGATGCCGTAAATTTCCTGGATCTTGCCCAATAGCTGCTCGCGCTTGCCGGCAACGATATCGATGTTGTCGTCGGTAAGTTCGCCCCATTTCTCCCGCGCCCTGCCCTTGAGCTGCTTCCAGTTGCCTTCGATCTTGTTCCAGTTCATCGCGCACTCCTTCCAGATCCATGGGTGTAGGGAAACGCCGATCAAATCGGAATAAACCCTGAAAATTTAGTTCGAGCCACCGAGATCACAGAGACGATGCGGGTTCCTGGTGAGCGGAAAAATGCGGGCAATCGATTGTTTTCTCTTTGTGAACGCTGTGTTCTCTGTGGCTGGTAAATCGCTTTTTTTAGGAAACCGTTTAGTATCCCTCCATGTCCTTATTCAGCGACCAGGCGATTAACCCGACCGCCCCGACAACGGCGGCACCGATGCCCAGGACGAAAATAACGAAGCTCATTTTGGCCTCCCCGCTCACTGCTTGCGCAATAAAATTATTGATTTGCTTCACTTGATTTGCTTCACTTGTGATTTGCTTCACTTGGGCGTTTTTACCACCAGCCGGTTTTCGACCCGGTTGACGCCGGCGACCGCGCCGGCTATTTCCGCGGTTCGATCTTTGCCCGCCTGCGAATCGACCGAACCGGTCAGCGTGACCACGCCGTCCGCGGTGGCGACGTTGATTTGCAGGGTTTTCAGACCGGGCTCGGCAAAAATGGCGGCCTTGACCTTGGCGGTGACCACCGTATCGTCGATGGCCGTACCGGTTTTCCGGCTTTGTTCTGTGATTTTCTGCGACGCCTGTCCGGCTTTTTCGCTGGCTTTTTCGGCTGCCTGCTCCGCTTTCTCGCCGGCTTTTTCAGCCGCCTGATCGATTTTTTTGCCTGCCGTTTCCGCCGAATCCGGCTTTTGGCAGCCGCCAAATCCGATCGTGAAACATGTCGTCATCACGGCCACTTTGAATTTTCCCAAGGTGTTCATTTACGCCCCACTGTCCATGACGCAGCTGCCGACGGCGAGCGCCCCGCGCCCATTAATAACCATAGGACAAAACAACGGGATTTCAATCGGACAGCGGAAAGCCTGGGGGGGCCATGACCGTCTATAGTTAAGGATGCGCCGATTCCGGTTGCGCCAATCCAGCGCGGGTATGAATCACTAATTTTCAGCGACTTGGCATGGGATTTTAAGAAGGCTTGTCAACCATGGCCATCCTCACTCGCATATTGATCGCCCTTGCCGTTATCATGACGGCGCTCGCCGTTTTCCTCGCCACGTTCGACTGGAACTGGCTGCGGTCTTATGTCGAGCGTGGCGTCGCCGAGCATACCGGGCGGGAATTCAGCGTCGGCGGCAACCTGGAGGTGGAGCCGTTCTCCCTGCCGCCCCGCGTCCGCATGGAAAAAGTGCGGTTCCAGAATGCGCCATGGGGTACGGCACCGGAAATGCTCCGGAGCGAAACCCTGGAATTCAGGATAAATCCCTTGTATCTGCTGGTCGGCAAGGTGGTCCTGCCCGAGGTGCGCCTATCGCAACCGTCCATCGTGCTGGAAAGAAGCAAGGACGGGAAGCGCAACTGGATTTTGAAGAAAACTCAGACCGAGGCGGACCGCCCGCCTTATATCGGCCGGCTGATGGTGGATCGCGGAGTGCTGATCTACCGCGATCCGGCCGGCAAAACCGACCTGAGGATCGAAGTCTCCACCCCTCCCGCCGCGGACGGCCAACAAGCCGGCATCAGGTTCACCGCCGGGGGGCTGTTCGAGGGGCTGCAGACCAGCGCGCGGGGCGAAGGCGGCCCGGTGCTGCGGTTGCGCGACGAAACGACGCCCTACCGGATCGACGCCCGGTTTCGCGCCGGCGACACCCGGCTCGACTTCGACGGGACGGTGACGGGCCTGGTCTCGCTCGCCGCCGCGAGAGGCCGTCTCAAGCTGGACGGGAAGGACATGGCGGAGCTATTCCCGATCCTGAAAATTTCCCTGCCGCATACGCCGCCCTACCGCATCGACAGCGAGCTCGATCACAGCGCGGACCGCTGGAAACTCCAGCATTTTTCCGGGCGCGTCGGCCGGAGCGACCTTTCAGGCGACGCCGAAATCCAGGCCAGCCACGATCGCCGCAAGCTGACCGGCGATTTGCATTCGAAGCTGCTCGACGTCGCCGACCTGTCCGGCTTCATCGGTTCCGCGCCGCCGGTGATGGCGAGCTCCTCCGCCGCGCAGAAAAAAGAAGCGGCCGAGGAGGCCGCGCGCAGCCGCGTGCTGCCCAGCGCGACGTTCGGCCTGCAACGCATCAAGGCGATGGACGCGGACGTGCGCTTCGAGGCGAAGAGCATCCAGCGCAAAGGGCTGCCGCTCGACAACCTGACCACCCACCTGGTGCTCCAGGACGGTGTGTTGACGCTGAAGCCGCTGAATTTCGGCGTGGCGCAGGGCAATATCGTCGCCAAAATCCGCCTGGACGCCAACCAGACCCCGCCTGCCTTTCGGTCAGACGTTGAATTCAGGAAGCTTCAGCTCGCCGAACTCGTGCCCCAGTTGAAATCGACCAAAGCCAGTTTCGGCCTCGCCGGCGGCCATGCCGACCTGTCCGGCCGGGGGCAATCGTTTGCGGAAATACTTGGGCAGGCCAATGGCGAAGTAGCCTTGGCGGCGTCCGGCGGCACCGTCAGCAGCTTGTTGCTGGCCTTTGCCGAGATCAACGTCGGCGAAATCATCCGGGCTCTGCTGGCCGGAGATTCGAATGTGCCGATGCGTTGCGGCGTATTCGACTTCAGCGTAAAAAACGGCATCATGGATAGCCGAACCTTCATCATCGACACCCAGGTCAGCACCATCACGGGCAGCGGCCAGATCGACCTGAAGAACGAGACCGTCAATCTGACCGCGAAGGCAAGCGCGAAGCAGCTCAGCGTCCTGGCCGCCCCCTCGCCGATCCACGTCACCGGCACTTTCAAACAGCTCCATGCCGCTCCTGAGGCCGGCCCGCTGGTCGCGCGCGGCGGCGCGGCGGCGGTGCTGGGCGTGCTGACCGGCGGGATCGGCGCGATCATCCCTCTGATCGAGGCCGGACCAGGGAAGGACAGCCCTTGCGGCGAGTTGATCGCACGGGCGACCGGAAAAGCCGTGGGCAGATAAACGCTGTCATATCGGGGACCGACACCCGTGTCTCACGGGGCGGCATAGTCGCTTGCCGTCCCAGCACCTTCTGGGTTACCAAGTCGTTGATGTTAGACTATGCGGTTCTGGAGTGTTGCGCGAACGGCTCCGTCCTGCGATACGGTGGGCGCCGTTGACCGCTGAGTCGAACCACATTTTCACGTTTGAGCAAGGATCGAACCCATGAATTGGCGCAATGGTTTGCGGCCGCCAGGCGTCATGGCGGCGCTCGGTGCCGCGCTATTGTTTGGAGCAGGCACGCCGCTCGCGAAGTTGCTCTTGAACACAATCAACCCCTGGATGCTGGCGGGTTTGCTTTATCTTGGCTCGGGAGTGGGCCTCGCGCTGTTTCGCCAAATCACCCGCGCGCCGGCGGTCCGCCTGCCACGAAACGAGGTGACGTGGCTGGTCGGTGCAATTGTCGCCGGCGGCGTGGTCGGCCCCGTGTTGTTGATGCTGGGCCTGACCGGGATGCCGGCCTCGGGCGCGTCGCTGCTGCTCAATGCCGAAAGCGTGTTCACCGCATTGCTGGCGTGGTTTGCCTTCAAGGAGAACTTCGACCGCCGGATCGCGCTCGGCATGGTGGCCATCGTGGCTGGCGCGGCCGTTCTGACCTGGCCCGGCGAAGCCCGCTTTGCAGGCACATGGCCCGTGCTCGCCGTGCTGGGCGCGTGCTTTGCCTGGGGCATCGACAACAATCTGACGCGCAAGGTGTCCCTTTCGGATGCGACTTGGATCGCATCGCTTAAAGGGCTGATCGCCGGCCCGGTTAATCTTGCACTTGCCTTCTTCGCGCTGGGCGCCAAGCTTCCTGCATGGTCGCATCTGGCCGGCGCCATGTTGGTCGGTTTGCTTGCCTACGGCGTGAGCCTCGCCTTGTTCGTGGTCGGTCTGCGCCATCTCGGCACAGCCCGCACTGGCGCTTATTTCTCGATAGCGCCGTTTTTGGGCGCGTTGCTCGCGGTGGCGATGGGAGAACCGGTCACCGCGCCGTTGCTACTGGCGGGTAGCCTGATGGCGCTTGGCATTTGGCTGCATCTGACCGAGCGACATGAGCACGAACATACCCATGAAGCGTTGGAGCACGAACATGAACACGTGCACGACGAGCATCATCAACATCCGAGCGATGTCCCCGTTGCACCGGGTATCAAGCACAGTCATCGGCATCGGCACGATCCGCTGACGCACACGCATGCGCATTTCCCGGACGCTCATCATCGGCATGACCACTAGCTTTTTTGCCCAGCGTGTTTTCAGGCAAGCGGAGGCGTGTTTCCGCCGCCGCTTCGTTCCAGCACGTTCGCAACCAGCACGGCGATCATTCTTTCCTCGTCGGCGGCGATCCTCAGGATCGGCTTCGAGTCCCGCGCGCCGAGCAGCACTTCGTTGTCCCGGTTGGATTTGGCGTCCAGCGCAAATCCCAGGAATACCAGCGGATCGCAGATCATGGAGCGAATCTGCGCGGAGTGCTCGCCGATGCCGCCGGTGAAAACCAGTCCGTCGATCCCTCCCGCTTTCGCGGCGAAGGCACCGATGGCCGCGCGAACTTGGCGGCAGAAATAATCGACGGCAAAGCGCGCCGCATCGCTGCGGCTTTCGAGCAATGGCGCCATTTCGCTGCTTTCGCCGTCGGACAGCGCGAGCAGCCCCATGCGGTGGTATGTCAGCCGGGCAAGCTCCGCGGCGCCGAAACGGTTCGCCAGTTCCAGCATGACTCCCGGATCGAGGTCGCCGCTGCGCGTGCCCATCGGAATGCCGCCCGCCGGGGTATAGCCCATGCTGGTGTCCACCGACCGGAGGTTTTCCATCAGGCACAGGCTGGCCCCGGCACCGAGGTGGGCCACGACGATGCGGCCGACAGCCTTGTCGCCGATGACGTCGGGCAGCATCCGCGCGACGTGGGCGTAATTGATGCCGTGAAATCCGTAGCGGCGCATCCCCAGTTCCCGAGGGATCGGCAGCCGTCTGGAAAATTCCGGCATGGTGGCGTGGAACGCGGTATCGAAGCACGCCACCTGCGGCACGTCGAAGCGCTCGCGGCACATCGACAGCCCGAAAAGATTGCCCGGCATATGCAGCGGAGCCAGGTGGACCAAGCTCTCCAGGCGCGCCTGCTCGGCCGCGTCCACCCTCCGCGCGGCGTCGGCGACGTCGCCGCCGTGAACGAAGCGGTGCCCCACCGCGTCCGGCCGGTCGTTGCTCAAATCCCGCATCAGGTCGTCGAAGGCTTTGCCGTGGCTGCGGGGAAAATCCTGCCCGACGTGTTCGTAGCGGAAATCCCGGCGCGCGCCGTCGGCGCGGAACAGGCTGGCCTTGAGGCTGGACGAGCCGCTGTTGATGGTGAGCAGGCTCAATACGGCCAAGTCCAGCCCTCCTCTTCGGGCGGGTCGATGCCGTTCAGGTGGGCGAAATTGCGGCACTCGATCTTGCGGTTGCGCATTTTCTCCTTCACGTGCGCGCCGGCCACGCGCAGGGCGGGAATGCGGTCGATCGCGTCGATCGTCAGGCTGAAGCGGTCGATTTCATTCTGGATGGCGAGTTCGAGCGGCGTATTGATGTTGCCTTTTTCCTTGTAGCCGCGCACGTGGATGTTGTCGTGATTGGCGCGGCGGTAGGCGAGCCGGTGAATCAGCCAGGGATAGCCGTGGAAGTTGAAAATGACCGGCTTGTCGAGCGTGAACAGGCTGTCGAAATCCCGGTCCGGCAAGCCATGCGGATGCTCGCTGGCCGGAGTCAGCTTGTACAGATCGACGACGTTGACGAAGCGGATTTTCAGGTCGGGGAAATGTTCGCGCAGCAGCGCCACCGCCGCCAGCGCCTCCTTGGTCGAGGTGTCGCCGGCGCTCGCCATCACGATGTCCGGCTCGCGGCCGTCGTCGTTGCTCGCCCAGTCCCAGATGCCGATGCCCTTGGTGCAGTGCTCGATGGCCGCCTCCGTGTCGAGGTATTGCAGGTGCTTCTGCTTGTCGCAGACGATGACGTTGATGTAGTCGGTGCTTTTCAGGCAATGCTCCGAGACCGACAGCAGCGTGTTGACGTCGGGCGGCAGATAGATCCGGGTGACCTTCGGGCTCTTGTTCACCACCACGTCGAGAAAGCCCGGATCCTGGTGGGTGAAGCCGTTGTGATCCTGCCGCCAGACGGTGGAGGTGATGAGCAGGTTGAGCGACGCGACCGGCGCGCGCCAGGGAATCTCCTTCGCCATGGCGAGCCATTTGGCATGCTGGTTGAACATCGAGTCGATGACGTGGACGAAGGCTTCGTAGGTGGAAAAAAAGCCATGGCGGCCGGTGAGCAAATAGCCTTCGAGCCAGCCTTCCAGCGTGTGTTCGGAAAGCATCTCCATCACCCTGCCGTCCGGCGACAGCTCGCCGCCGTCGGCGTCTTCCGGCAGATAGTCGGCCAGCCAGGTTTTCTTGCTGGCTTCGTACAGGTTATCGAGCTTGTTCGAGGTGTTTTCGTCGGGACCGAATACGCGGAAGGTATCCATGTTCCGGCGCATGACATCGCGCAGGAACTTACCCAGCGGCCGGACATTTTCGGCGGTGGCGATGCCGGGACCTGGCAGGTCGATGGCGTAATCCCGGAAGTTCGGCAAGTGCAGGGCCTTGCGCAGCAGGCCGCCGTTGGCATGAGGATTGGCGCTCATGCGGAGCTCGCCTTCCGGCGCCAGCGCCCGGAGCTCGCTCCGCAGCCTGCCGCCCTCGTCGAACAGCTCGTCCGGGCGATAACTGCGCAGCCAGGATTCCAGTTGGGCGAGATGCGCGGGATTGTCGCGCACATTGCTGAGCGGCACCTGGTGGGCACGCCAGTAGCCTTCCACCAGGTGGCCATCGACTTCCTTCGGCCCGCTCCAGCCCTTGGGGCTGCGCAGGACGATCATCGGCCAGCGCGGGCGGCCCGGTTTGCCGCTCGCCCGCGCTTCGGACTGGATGCGGCGGATTTCCAGCATGCATTGTTCCAGCGCCGCCGCCATGGTCCGGTGCATCGAAGCGGGATCGCCGCCTTCGACGAAATAAGGCGTCCAGCCGCAGCCCCGGAACAGGCTGTCCAGTTCCTCGTGGGAAATGCGCGAGAGGATGCTCGGGTTGTTGATCTTGTAGCCGTTGAGATGCAGGATCGGCAGCACCGCGCCGTCGCGGATGGGATTGAGGAACTTGTTGGAATGCCAGGAAGTGGCCAGCGCGCCCGTCTCCGCTTCGCCGTCGCCCACCATCACCGCCACCAGCAGGCCGGGGTTGTCGAACGCCGCGCCGAAAGCGTGCGATACGCTGTAGCCCAGTTCGCCTCCTTCGTGGATCGAGCCGGGCGTTTCCGCCGTGCAATGGCTGCCGATGCCGCCGGGGAAAGAGAATTCCTTGAAGAACTGGCGCATGCCTTCCGCGTTCTCGCCCTTTTCCGGGTAGATCTCGCTATAGGTGCCTTCCAGGTACACCGGCGCCAGCACGCCGGGAGCGCCGTGGCCCGGCCCGGTGACGAAAATCGTGTCCTGGCCGTATTTGACGATCAGCCGGTTGAGGTGAACGTAGGCGAAGGCGATGCCGGGGCTGCTGCCCCAATGGCCGAGCAGGCGGTGCTTGACGTGCTCCGGCTTGAGCGGCTCCTTGAGGAGCGGGTTGTCGGACAGGTAGATCATCCCGACGGCCAGGTAATTGCAGGCGCGCCAGTAGGCGTCGATCCTGGACAGTTCCTCCTGGGAAAGCGCGGTGGCTGGGGTGTTCATGTTGCCTCCGTTAATCTAAAAACTCATTTGAACCACGGGGAACACGGGGAACGACATGGGATTTGAATGGGTGATATGGGCAAAACACGCAACAAATCGGTTTTACCCCGTGCTCCCCGTGGTTAACTGCGTTTGTAGGGTAATTCGGGTCATATCTCGCTCTCCGGTGCAATCGGGATGTCCGGGGACCAGTCCAGCCACGCCTGTTCCGGTTTTTCGTAAAGGCGGAACAGCATGCCATCCTTGGGGGACGCGGCTTTGGGGCCTGGCGGGGTGGCGAAGGCGATTCCGCCGAGCACCAGCGATCTCAGCGATTCCATATTGACCTCCAGGCCGCGCAGCAGGCCGAAATTGACATCCACGCCGCTGACATTCCAGAACATCGAGTCCTCCCGCACCAGATTGGCGTAGCGCCGTTTGATGTAGGCGCGCAGCTCCACGGCACGGGCATTGCGGCCGAGCCGGATATCATGCACCGCGCCGACTTCCACGCCGCGGTAATAAATCGACGTGCCGGGCCGCAGGGACGAGACGTTGCCGGACAGCAGTACGATCTTGAGCACATTGCGTTCCAACACCACCGGCGAACTTTCCAGCCCGACAAATTCGGATTTGGCTTTGCCGGAGCCCGGCAGGACGCCGATTTCGGGTCCGCTGATGACCGTTCCCAATCCGGTAACGCTCCCCGCCGCCACTTCGGGCCGCACGATCCAGAACGACGTGCCCTCCCTCGCCACCGACGCGCCGGACCGGCGCAAACGCGCCTTGACCAGCACTTGCCTCCGGTCCTCGCTCAGTTCGACGTCGGTCACTTCACCGATGTTGACGCCACGGTATTTGATCGGCGTACGGCCGGTTTTGAGGCCGCTCACGTCCTTGAACCTGATCGTAATCGTCGTGCCATACTCGCGGACGCGGTCGAAAACAAGGTAGCCGGCGACGACGGCCGCGACCAGCGGAACGACCCAGATGACCGGAACGGTCCATTTCGTTCGCCTCACCTTCGCGCTGGGCAGTTCTTCGACGACTTTAGGATTTTCTTGTATGTCGTTCATCCTGAAACCTTATTCAACCGCCGATAATGCGTTTATCTGCGTTTCCTTAACTGCTATGGGCTAAAGCCCATGCGGAATCGTATGCCCTAAAGGACTCCGATCCGCTATGGGCTAAAGCCCATGCGGAATCGTATGCGGGCGAGGGGACGAGGTCTCGCTTCGCGAGTTTTACGTTAAAAAGCATGGAGCTTGCGTTTCACTCATCGGGCGAGTGCTCGATATTTCCCGGATGCTTTGTTTCTCCGTGATCTCCGTGGTTCAAATGCATATCCGATTCATCCCAGATCGCGATCGGATCGAAGCTGGACGAGGCCAGGATGGTCAGCACCACCAACGCGGAAAAAGCCAGCAGCCCGGTTCCCGGCAGAATGGTGGCGATTTGCCCCAGCTTGACCAGGGCCACCAGGATCGACAGCAAAAACACGTCGAGCATCGCCCACGGGCCGATTACGCCGATAACCCGGTAAATCCATGTGCGTTCCAGCCGCCGGCGCGGGGAATTGAATTTTGCCGTGACGGTCAGGTAGAACAGCCCGAGCAGCTTGAACAGCGGAATCAGGATGCTGGCGAGGAAAACGATTATTGCCACCAGCCACTGGCCGTCCCGAAACAGCGCCACGCAGCCGTCCCACACCGTGTTTTCCGAATAGGCGCCGTACAACTCGATGCTCAGGATCGGATAGATATTGGCCGGCGCATAGAAAATCAGTGCGGCCAGCGACAGCGCCGCGGTGCGCCTGAGGCTGTCGATTTTGCGCCGGCGGAGAATGGCGCCGCACCGGCAACACTCCGCCGTGGCGCCGGGCTCCAGCGCTTCAATGCGCTGCACCAGGCCGCAGGTTCCGCATGCGGCGACGGTTTTTTCCATCCGTGCGCCGGGCTCAGAGGTTGTGAAAAAATCCGTCGCGAGCGCAGCCAGGTTGGGGGAGGACGGAGCACAGGAACCGGAATGTATATAGAAATACATGAGGATTCCGCGCACCGCCCGACTCCAACATGGCAAGCGCAGCAGGATTTTTCATAACCTCTCACCATTCCCGCAGCGCACGCGGATAATCGCCCGTGCCGGGGCAAAGACGCCCATCCAGCCGTGTCGCCCCGACAAAAATGCCGGGCTGCCGCCGCCCACTAAGGAAACGCTGAATAAGCCGTCACCCCCGCGAAGGCGGGGATCCAGGGTTTTGATTTGACTGGATTCCCGCCTTCGCGGGAACGACGAAAAAGACTTGATCAGCATTTCCCTAAGGGTTCCCGGACGGACCTGCGGGAGGAGTGCCGGTCTGGCCGCCTTGCGGCGCGCCGTTCGGCTGCGGCGAAGTCTCGCCCGGCGCCATTTGTCCGGGTGCCGGCGCCGGGGTTTGCGGGGCACTGGACTGGGGCGGCTCCGATGGGGCAGCGGGGGGCGGTTCTTCCTTCTTCTGGCAGCCGGCCAGGGAAAGCGCCAGCAGCGCGGCGACGAGCGCGGACTGTTTCAATACCTGTTTCATTTCGTTTCTCCTTACGTGGTTATTCAACCCGGCAGCCTCAGACCGGTTTCGGCGTAAACAGCGTGCACCAGCCGCTGGGACTGATCTTGCCTTCGACCAGATTGCAAGAGTTGGGAGGCACGAAGTTGTTGCACACGGCGCATTGTTGTTGACCCTTGGGTTTTTCCTGGTATTTTGCCTGCGCCTTGCTGACCTTTTTGACCTTTCCACCGCCGGCCTTCGGAGCGGCGGCGGGCTTCGGCACCCCGCCGGGCACCGTCTCCGTCCCCCAGGCAACCGGCACGCACAGCGCGCACCCGGCGGCAAGCACCTTGCGCAGTGCGGTTCTACGCGCGGGATCAAAATCCGGCATCCTGTTCTTTCCTTGAAAACGACCTCTCACCCTCCTACCGCTCTTCACGCTTCGCCTCGGTGTAATTGCGGTATTCGTCCGGATCGACGCGGCCGTCGCTGTCAGTGTCAGCCGCCTTGAAGGCCAGTTCGTCCAGGCCCGCGGCCTTGAATTCCTCCATCGACAGGTATCCGTCCCCGCTCTTGTCGAGTTTTCTGAAATCCTGCTTGAGAGTGGGCATATCCTTGATGCGTTTGCCGGCCGCGCCGACCGGCGTGCACGAGACAGCGGTGCCGATGATGCACGCGGCCAGGAGTGCTGGAACTGGAGTGGCGCTCTTTCGGGTCGGCATGAGTTCTTCCTTCAGATTGCGTTGGCAGTCAGCCGATGCCACACGATTTCTCAATATAGTTAGAAATTCAGAAGATGCAGGATCGGGGGCGAAGTTGACAGTGTGCGATATCGTTTCTATGTTGAAACTGCCGTGCCGGAAGCACTGCGAGTGGCCCAAATTTCAATAAACGCAGCCCCTAGGAGGAAAAATCATGATCCGCACGCTCAAGCATCTTTTTATCTATTTCCTGATCACTTCGTTTACCTTCATCGGCCTGACCCAGTCCGCGCGCGCCGCGCTGGTCGGCACCGAACAAGCGGTTTCCTCCAGTGCCCAGGACAGCCGGGCCAATATCAACGCCGCGCTGGACCGGCCAGAGGTGCGCGGCAAGCTCGAAGCGCTCGGCATCAGCAAGGCCGACGCGCAGGCCCGCGTGGCCGCGCTAACCGACGAAGAAGCGACTTCGCTCAACAGCAAGATCAATAGCCTGCCCGCCGGCGGCGACGGCATCCTCGGCGCGCTGCTGCTGATTTTCCTGGTCCTGCTGGTGACCGACATCCTGGGATTGACGAAAGTTTTCCCGTTCACGCGTGCGCGCTGATTGGCCGCCTGACAGGCACACACTTCGCCATTCCCACGAAAGCGGGAATGGTGAAGGAATCGCATGTTTCACGGCATGGAGAGTGGATATGAGACCGATGCGTCTGTTGCTGCTGTTTTTTACCCTGCTGGCGTCGGCGACGATCGCCTTCGCGGCCGAAGAGGCGCCCGATGCGCTCGCCAAGCGCACCACGGACGAGGTGCTCACGATCATCCGGCAAAACAGCGAAATCAAGCACGACAAGGCGAAGCTGTATCCCCTGATCGATGCCAAAATCCTGCCGCATTTCGACTTTGCGCACATGACGCGGCTCGCCGTGGGCCGCCATTGGTCGGAGGCCAAACCCGAGCAGCAGCAGACCTTGACCAAGGAATTTCGCACCCTGCTGGTGCGCACCTATTCCACCGCCCTGACCACTTACAAGAACCAGAAAGTCGTGTTCAAGCCGCTGCATATGGCGGAAGGTCAGACCGACGTCACGGTCAGGACGGAATCGATCCAGGCCGGGGAAAAACCCGCCCCCATCAACTACACGATGGAAAAGACCGACAACGGCTGGAAGGTGTATGACGTCGTGGTGGACAACGTCAGCCTGATCACGACATATCGCGGCACCTTCGGCAGCGAAATCAGAAAAAACGGGGTCGATGGGCTGATCAAGATGCTGCAGCAAAAGAATCAGACGGCGGGTTCGGAGAAAGAGTAGCGATGGACGGGAAGCTGAGGAAAAAAATCGTCCCGGCCGCGGCACCGGGCGGCGTGCTTCCGCCGGCGCGGTACATCGACATCGCCGCCAGCGCGGAAGTGATCGCGACTTCCGAGTCCGACAATTTTCCTCTCGACAACATCATCGACGGCAGCACCGGTCCGGGCAGCACGCAGTGGGTGGCGGCAACCACCGGGCCGCAAACGCTGATATTCAAATTCGACAAGCCGCAGCACATCACCGGCATCTTCTACGAAATCGAGGAGACCGAGTTCGCGCGCACCCAGGAGATCTGTTTCGAGACCTCGTCCGATTCCGGCCTGCATTTCCGGGAAGTGCTGCGCCACGAGTACAATTTCAGCCCCAGCGGCAGCACTTTCCAGAAGGAAAACCTGAAGCTCGATCTGCCCGACACCACCGACCTGAAAATGACCATCAAGCCCGACAAGGGGAATGTCCCCTGCCGGGCGAAGCTGAACGATATCGCGTTTGTGGTGTGAATATTCGTAGTAGGTCGGGCGCCCCGTGCCCGACGGGTTGGCGCCCGAAGGTTTGACGGTTGTCGGCCGGCATTTGTCGGGCACGGGGTGCCCGACCTACAATTCGCACTAGACAAACAAAACCACGCGCAATGCACCCCGCCTCTTCCCTGATTCAGCAATGCCTCGGCGAATCGCGCCGGCTGCTCCGCGACAATCTCACCGCGCACGGCCCGCTCGCGGCGAGCCGGACGCCGCAGGCCGAGGAGCGGCGCTACACGCGCGTGTTCGGGCGGGACGCGGCCATTTGCGCCTTGGGCATGCTGGTCTCCGGCGATGCCGCGCTCGTTGCCGGCGCCAAGGACGGGCTGCTTACCCTGGCCCGCCACCAAGCTGAAAACGGCCAGATCCCCAAGCATGTCGATCCCGCTTCCGACTATGCCGATTTCTGGTATCTGGGCTGCATCGACGCCACCCTGTGGTGGCTCGTCGCCGTCAAGTTCTACGCCCGCCACGCGCCCGCCGAGAAGCTCGAGGAACAACTCGCGGACGCCATCGCCCGCGCGCTGACCTGGCTAAAATGCCAGGAGCACCCGCAAATCTTCCTGGTGCGCCAGGACGAGGCCAGCGACTGGGCCGACATCATGCCCCGCTCGGGGTTCGTGCTTTACAGCAACGCGCTGTGGTATTACGTCAAGCGCCTGTATGGGCTGCCGCACGCGGCGGAAACCAAGTACCACTTCAACCACCTGTTCTTCCCCTTCTCTACCCACCGGCCGGATTACCACCGCCTGCGGCTGCTGACCCATTACGTGCGCAACCGGGCCAAGCGAGGCGATCTGTATCTGAGCTTCGTCAATTTTTCGTTCTGGGGCGACGAGGGGGATGTGTTCGGCAACCTGCTCGCGGTTCTCTTCGGCCTCGCCGACGATGGCCCGGCCAACCGCATCCTGCGCGCCCTGCGGCGGGCGTTCGCCGATCAGCCGCATCCGGTGGCGAGCGTGCTCAAGCCCATCGCCATGACCGACCCGCTGTGGCGCCTCTATATGGGCCGCCACCGCCAGAATCTGGAATACCAGTACCACAACGGCGGCGCGTGGCCGTTCATCGGCTGCTTCTGGGTCATGGCGCTGGCCGCCCTCGGCAAGACCAGCCTGGCGCTGGATCAGCTGGAACAAGTAGCCAGGAGCAACGCCGTCGGCGGCTGGCAGTTCAACGAATGGTTCCACGGCCGCACCGGCGAACCGCGCGGCATGGCGGGCCAATCGTGGAATGCCGCGATGTTTCTGCTGGCGCATCACGCCTTGACGCATAAGGTGTTTTAAAAAGGAGGCAGCGAGATGGGAGCGATGTTCAAGATCGAAGTCGAGGACGACAAGGGAGTCTGGTCCGACGTGCGCGGCGCTGACGGCAGCATCCTGACCTTTGGAAGCGAAGAGGGCGCGCGGGCCAAACTCGCGGAGCTCTATCCCATCATGGTGCAGATGGAGAAATATGCCGGCGGCAAGCATACGCGCGTCGTCCGCGTTTTCCGCACCGACGAGGAATGGGAGGAAGGCACGCCGCCGTCCGGTAGTTAGTCACGAAGAGATGCGGACAGCAAAGCCTTTTTAGCCGGTAGGTTGTAGCTGGTGGCTTGTAGCGAAACCAGCGCGGCGAAGCCGCACAAAACCAGCTACTAGCTACCCGCTACGAGCCCCGTAGCGGTTTTTACTGCGAACCCTTGTTCATCTCCGAACCTTTTTTCATTTCCGAGCCTTTGCTCATCGGGCTCTTCACTTCCAGCTGGTTGTCGACCGACACCACGCCCTTCACCTTTTGGGCCACTTCGGCCGCGTGTTCGACAGCCTCTTGCGTTTTTACCTTGCCGGTCAAGCGCACGACGCCTTCGGTGGTCTTGACCTTGATTTGCATCACCTTGAGCATGCGATCGCCGAGGATGGCGGCCTTGACTTTGGTGGTGATGGCCGCATCGCTGATGGCTTCGCCAACGCTCTCGCGTTTGGCTCCCGTGTCGGCGCCTTTATCGTCGTAGGCGTAAACCGATAGCGGCGCGGCGAGGCATGCGCAGAGCGCCATGCCGAGGCAAGCGGTTTTCTTGTTCATGGTCGGTACTCCTGTAAAAGTGATGGGCATCGCGCCCGTTGGCGAACCTTTTCTGTATAGGACACGCCTCGCGCCTGTCAAGGAAGACGGAAGACGCCATGCATGTTCAGAGCGGTAAAAAGACCGATTGACGCATGGCCGGAATTTTATCCGGGTAATCCGGTCGAATTTTTAATTGCTGAAGGTCGAATTATTTCTAAAAAGATTATTCAATTTTCGTTACGACATCTGTCAATTAATCGCAACCGTCAGTGATACGGCGCTTCAGGCGCCGGCTTATCCATCGATCAACTGGTTAATCAGGAGATGAACATGGCTTACACAGAACTTCAAGGCAAGAGCCAGACCGGCCGGAAAGGGCCTGGCCCGGCGCTGATGGGCGCGGATACGCTGATCGGCGACGACGTATACAATCCGCAGGAAGAAAATCTGGGAGAGATCAAGGAAATCATGCTGGACACGCGCAATGGCAGGGTGGCTTATGCCGTCTTGTCGCTGGGCGGCTTCCTGGGCCTGGGCGAAAAGCTTTTCGCCGTGCCCTGGAGTGCGTTGAGGCTGGACACCTCGCATCACCGGTTTGTCCTCGACATCGACAAGAAAACACTGGAAAACGCGCCGGGTTTCGACAAGGATGCCTGGCCCGACATGGCCGATCCCGAGTTTGAAAAGCTGGTGCATTCTTTTTACGGGACCGAACCGCAGTCGTCCGCAGCCGGTCGGCAATCGATGGTGACGGGCTTGTTCAGGGACAGAAACGACGCGGAACAGGCTTATCAGGCCGTTCTCAACCGCGGCTACGGCAACATGGAAATCAACCTTGTCATGTCGAACGATACCTGCAACCGCTATTTTTCAAGCATGACCGGTGAAGCCGGCAAAGCGCCGGAAGGCGCCATCGCAGGTGCGGTCGACGTCAGCCAGGCCATTCCCGGTTTGGGATTGACCGTCGCCGGCCCGATCGCGGCGTCCCTGTCCGGCATCGGCGCGGGCGGAGTAACCGGCGGCCTGGTCGATGCCATGATCAAATGGGGCATCCCGGACGAGCGCGTCAAGCATTATGATTCCGGCATCAAGGAAGGCGGCATCCTGCTGAGCATCAAGCCTCGTTCCGAGGAGGATGCCAAATTTATCGAACTGGAATGGAAGGCCGATCGCGGCGAGCAGGTCTGCCGGTAATTTGATCGTACGACACCAGTTCGACCGCAGCGGCCGCCAAGGAGATCTGGCCGCTGCGTTGTAGGTGCGAATTTATTCGCACGGCCAACGTTGTTTGTTGTGCGAATGAATTCGCACCTACAGGTTCGTGCTCAAGCTTCTGCTTTCCTTCCTGGCGCCCGCGACACCAATTTCGACCGCCATCTGGCTGATCTGGCCGCCGCGCTGTAGGTGCGAATTCATTCGCACAGCTCACGTCAATCGTGCGAATAAATTCGCACCTACGCGCCCGCGCTCACCCCCGCCGCTCTCGGCCGCGACGGCGACCTGCTGGAGATTGTTCATCCCGGCGCCAACCTTGGGCGCGGGAGGCGTTTCCTCCTTCTTGCCGCATGCCGGCAAGGCCAGCACGGAGCCCATCAGTAAAGCCAATGCGAGACTGTTCCGATATATTTTCATTGCCATGACGATCTCCTCCTGGGAATTGGGACCCACCTTCGTGTCACTATAGACCACGCGGCGAGCCGTGTTAGCGCGAGCCTCGCTTGACCAACAGCGCGCACGGAAAGCTGCCGAAAACTTTGGCCGCGTCGAAAAACCCCGTCTCTCCGTGTTTGTGTACCGCCACCGTTTCCCCGGTGAAAACGTTGACCCATTCCGCGTCCGCGAACGGCGCCTCGATCCGGGTGTCGCCCCAGACTTCGGAGCCCAGCGGCAAACCCTCATCCCCAGCGGCCAGTTCGGCGAACCAGCGCGGCGCGGCGACGATGACGGTCTCTTCCCCGTTCTGCCGGGCGTAGGCGCACAGGTGTTCCGCCCGTTCGCCTTCGACCGCGAGCGGAAGGTAGTCGCCGTCGCGGAACAGGGCCTCTTGTTCCCGGCGCAGCTTGAGCGCCCGCCAGATCAGATAGAGCTTGGCGCGGCCGTCCGTCATCGCGTCGAGCAGTCCGCGGGCGCGCCCGGCCATCTCCGGCGCGTCGTCGGCGAAGAGGCTTTGCAGCTGCGCCAACAGCTCGCGCCGCAGTGCGAAATCCACCGGGTGGCGATTGTCCGGATCGACCAGGCTGTAATCCCATAGCTCGCAGCCCGGATAGATATCGGGAATGCCCGGCGCGGTGAGCTTGAGCAGCGCCTGGGACAGGCTGCTGAACATGCCAAGCCGCGCCACCCGCGCCTGCAGCGGCAGGAAGGCATCGAGGAACGGGCCGTTCCTCGGCGGAGTCAGCAGCGCGCCGACAAACTTGGTCAGCGCCTGTTCGTAGTCGGCGTTGGGGTTGATCCAGCTGGTATTGACCTTGGCCTCCCGCGCCGCCTTCAGCATATAGGCCTCGATGCGTTCGCGGTAGGCGTCGCGGTTGCCCTCCCCCACGCCTTCCAGCGGCCAGGTGCCAAGCAGGGTCTGGTAGAGCAGATATTCGTCGTTCGCCGAAGGCACGCGCCGCCCGTCCGCCCGGCCCTTGCGCGGGCGGTTCAGCCGGGCCCAGCGGCGCACCTGGCGATCCCATTCGACTGGGATTTCGGACAGGACGTCGATGCGGGCGCGCACGTCCTCGCTGCGTTTCGAGTCGTGAGTCGAGGTGGCGAGCAAGGTGTGCGGCCAGTCGCGGCGGCTCTCCAGGCAGGCGCGGTGAAACAGGTCGAGCGGCACGCCGAAATTCCGCGGATCGCCGCCGACTTCGTTGAGGGACACCAGCCGGTTGTAGAGATAGAAAGCGGTGTCTTCCAATCCCTTCGCCATCACCGGGGCGGTGTACTGCTGGAATTTCATGGCGAAGGTCACCACCGCCTCGCGATAGGCGTCGCTCTTGCCGGCGGCAATGCTGGTCAGGAGCACCTCGCGCACGAAATCGAAAATGCCGGTATCTCCAGCCCGATTGCGCCTTTTCGCCACCGTCACCGCCAGATCGACGTAGCGCGCGTCCTCCCGCGACGGCCCGGCGCCGGTGACGTAGGTGCGGTAGATCGGGAACGCAGCGACGATTTCCGCAAGGGCGAAGCGCAGCCCGTTCAGGGTGAAATCGCAGGTGCGGATATCGGCTTCGGCGATCCGGCTCAGCTGGTTGGCCAGCACGTTGAGTTCGCTCGACATGGACGATTTCATGATCAGCCGCTTGCAGCCGTACACGAGCTGCTCGTAATCCGTGTCCCCGTCGGCGAAGCGGCGGTAGGTGCGCGTCAGTTTGGCCGCCGCGCTCCCCCGGATCATCAGCCCGTTGACCAGATTGAGGAACTGGTAGCCGGTGGTTCCATACACCGGCCACGGCGCGGGCAGATTTTCAAAGTGCGCGACGATTTTCTCGATCAGCAGGAACAGCGGCCTGGCGCCGACCTGTGCGCAGATGCGTCCCTGCAACGCCCCGAAATAGCCGGCGGGATCGTACAGCCCGTCGGGGTGGTCGATGCGCAGCCCATCGACCTTGCCTTGGGCGATCAGCTCGAACACCAGCCGGTGGGTGGTCTCGAACACCAGGGGATCTTCCATGCGCAGCGCCGCGAGGTCGTTGATATTGAAAAAGCGCCGGTAGTTGATCTCGTCGGCGGCGACCCGCCAGTAGGCAAGGCGGTAGGCCTGCGCCTCGATCAGGTCGTGGAGCGGTCCGTAGCTCGCGGGGACGCCCGGCGTACCGTTGTATTCGCGCACGTTCTCCTCGATGTACCAGCCGATATCCGGGCTGGCGGCGCATACGGCGGCCAGATTGCGCTTGAGCAGCTCCTTGTCGCGCTGGCGCTCCGCGACCTGTTCCGCCGACGCTTCGGAGCGCGCCGGCAGGTGGCCGCAGGCGGTGACCAGGCTCTGGAACGCGGACAGGTTCGGGTCGTCGGGGGCCAGGCGGGCAGCGAGCGCCTCCACGCGGCGCGCCAGAATGTGCGGGTATTCGCGCGGATCGACCGGAAAGCGGTGCTCGGCGTAATGGACGCTAAAGCTGCCCCGCTCGCGGTCGAACGCCAGCCGCAGCTCGCCGTTCTCCAGCACCACGCCGTAGTGATCGCCCAGCACCGGCAGCAGCACCTTGCCTTGCAGTTCGGTCTTGTAGGAGAACCAGTCGATGTCGAAGAAGCGCGCATAGGCCGAAGCCGGGCCGTTTTCCAGCACATCCAGCCACCACGCGTTGTCGGCGCCCATCACGCCCATGTGGTTGGGTACCATGTCGAGAATCTGACCCATGCCGCGCTCGTGCAGCGCGGCGACGAAGGCGTCGAAATCCTCCGGACTGCCGATCTCCGGATTGAGCGCGTTGTGGTCAATGATGTCGTAGCCGTGACTGCTGCCGGGCCGCGCCTTCAGGTAGGGCGAGGCGTAGCAGTGGCTGATTCCCAGCGCGTCGAGGTAGGGCGCCAGTTCGGCCGCCTGGCGGAAGGTGAAATCGCGGTTGAACTGGAGCCGGTAGGCGGCGCGTGGAATGCGCGGCGCCGGGCACGCGGTTTCGGGCGAAATCGGCGGGGCCGGCGGCTGCACCGAGACGCCGCGCTCGCGCTTCATGGTTTCCACCAGCCCCGCCACGCGCGAGTCGGCGCGCCATTCCTCCAGGTTGAGCGGCAGCTTGCGCCGCCAGCTCGGATATTCCAGGTCGGTGGTGCCGGGCAGGTTGGCCTGCTCCAGCTGGCCGAACATGTCCTCCAGCTGTACCAGCGCGAGCTTGGCCGGGCTGCGCGCCAGATAGGCATACACCGCCTGGATGTAGTCGGCGTTCATCTCCGGCACCGACACCGGATTGGGAACCACCCCCGCCGGCAGCAGCCCTTCCCGCTCAAGCGCGACCAGCAAGTGGGCGCGCTCCTGGGCGCGGCCGACGATCTGCGCCTCGCGCTGCGCATCAGATGGGAACAAGCCGAGCTCGCTGCGCAGGTCGAGATCGGTTCCCTGCCAGAAACCGGCCAGCGTAGGCAGGTCATGGGTGCCTACCGCCGCCACCGCGCGCGCCGGATAGTCGGCCGGCGCCTTGAAGCTGCCCTCAGCGCCCTTTTCGAAATAAAGCAGGCGATAGGACAGCACGCCGAGCGATTCGAGCGCCTCGCGCACCATATCCGGCACGGTGCCGAGATCCTCGCCGACCACCAGGCAACGGTTGCGCCGACTTTCAAGCGCCAGGATGCCGAGCAGGTCCGCGATGGGATAGGACACGTAGGCGCCGTCCGCCGGCCGCCTGCCGGAC
Organism: Sulfuricella sp.; assembly: GCA_028714315.1. GTDB lineage: Bacteria > Pseudomonadota > Gammaproteobacteria > Burkholderiales > Sulfuricellaceae > Sulfuricella. Next base: position 29,349 of record JAQTMN010000008.1, read on the forward strand.
GGCACCCAGAACAGACGCATCAGCCCCATGACGTGGTCGATGCGCAGCGCGCCGGCGTCGCGCATGCACTCGCGCAGGATGGCGATGAAAGGCGCGTAAGCCGCCGCCCTCAGGCGGTAGGGAATGAACGGCGGCAGCCCCCAGTCCTGGCCGTGCATGCTGAAATCGTCGGGCGGCGCGCCAATGCCGGCGCCGAGCGCGAACAGCGGCTGGTCGGCCCAGACGTCCGCCCCGCCCCGGCTGACGCCGACCGACAAGTCGAACAGCAGGCCGACACCCAGCCCCAGTTCCCTGGAATGGCGCCCGGCGGCGCGAAGCTGGAGCGACGCCTGCCATTGCAGATATTCGTAGAACTCCACCTGCTCGAGATGGCCGCTGTGGAAGGCCGCCACCTCGGACGAGGCGGGATCACGAAAGGCCTCCGGCCACGCCGGCCAGCCCCACGTCGCGGCATCCAGTGTCCGAAAATGGCCTTGCAGCGCCTCGTACAGAGCATGGCGGCGCAGCGCCTCGCCGCGTCTGGCCTGAAAGGCGCGGAAGTCGGACGCGCGCTCGCTGCCGGGGCCGAGGTGATGCTCGCGAAAATGGCGATAGAGCCGCTCCAGGATCGGAAATTTGGCGGCGGCCACCTGCGTGTACCGGACCAGCGCTTCCGCCCGCAATGCCCGCAGCTGCGCCTGGAACTGGGCGTCGTTCACCGCCTCGCGCGCCGTCTCGCACTCGGCAAAATCGGCGATGGCCTCGACGTCCAGATACAGCACATCGAGAAACAGCCGGCTGGACGGGCCATAGGGGCAGGCGTGCTCGGGATTGTCCGGAAACAGGGCGTGCAGCGGGTTCACCCCGGCCACGCCGGCGCCCTGTTCGCCGCAGAATTGCACCAGCGCCTTGAGGTCGCCGAAATCGCCGATGCCCCAGTTGCGTTGCGAGCGCAGCGCATACAGCTGCGCCGACGGGCCCCACACCCGTCCGTCGCCGGCCAGCGCGTCGGGCCGATAGCAGCTGGCGGGCGCGACGATCAGGCTCATCGAGTCGCCGCCCAACTCGAAACGGTGGTAGCCGATATCGGGCGCATGCGGCAGCGGGAAGGCATAGCGGCGCAGGGTCGCATCGCCGAGCTTGTGGCGTTCCACTTCATCCAGCTCCGCCGCCACCACTTCGCCCTCGAAGCGCCTGCCGTCCTCCTGCACCAAAGCCCAGCGCAGGCGCTCGCGGCTGCGCCGGGCGGGAAGCGTGAGGATGACGTGCCCCCCGCTTTCCCGCATGACCTGCACCGGCGGCAGCGGACGATGCCAGACGTCGGCCTCGAATGCCTGCAACGCCCGCCGCACGTCGCCCAAGGTCTGCGCGGCGACGCCCATCGCCGCGAGCAGCGCGTGCTTTGACTGGTCGGATACCGCGTGCCGGTTGCCCCAGATGTCGGCGTATTCGAGCTGGATGCCGTAAAGCGCGCAGAGCCGGTCGAGCAGTTTATGCCGCGTCATGCAAAACCCTCAGTTCGTTGACCGCGATGGCGAAGGAAACAAAAAATGGCTTGGCGGCAAAAAAGCACAATTCTTGTTGGCCGCGAAAAGGCACAAAAGTCACAAAAAATGCTCAAAACAGAGAATCGGTTGCGGGAACTTCGCGGTAGTCGGCATGCTCACCCTCCCTTTTCCCGCGGGCGGGAGAAGGGCCGGGGATGAGGGTATTTGCATCCAAGCAAGCGCTGCCCCAAGCGCAAAGTCCCTCACCCCAACCCCTCTGATGGAACTACTAGCCATTCGACTAGGGCAGCAAAAAACGCTGCCCAAGTCGCTGGTTATCCCGCCCGCGGGAGAGGGGCTTTTATGCCGCATTTCGCTACTTGCCTCACCACTCACCCCTCACCAGGTTTAAGATTTTTTTGTGACTTTTGTGCCTTTTCGCGGCCAATAAGATTTGTTCTTTTTCGTGGCTATAAGACCCCATCCCCTTCAAGAAACCAAGCTGCCGACCAGGCTGGCAGCACGCCTTTCGCCAGCTCCGGTTCGAGATCGCCGGCGCCGGCGAACAGCGGCACACCGGCGGGACGCGCCGCGCCGGCAACCGGCGATGCGCCCAGATTGGCCAGCAGGGTGAGGCGGCTGCCGTCGCCCAGCCGCCAGCCGGCTTGCAACGCGCGTTCGCCGAGGGGCGCCGTCCGCGCCTGCCCGGCCTCGATCCCCGCCAGGCGCGGCACGATTTCGCGCAGCCGTATCGCCAGCAGGTGATGGTAAAAATGGAGCCATTCGTGCTGCTCGGGCCGCGCCAGGCTATCCCAGTCGAGCCGGCTGCGCAGGAAGGTGGCGGGCGCATTGGGATCGGGAATGTCGGCTCGGGCGGCGGGATCGCCAAAGCGCGCGAAATGCGCGAACTCGCGGCGGCGTCCTTCGGTGACGGCGGCGGCCAGCTCTCCGCCGAAATCGCAAAAAAACTGGAACGGCGACGCCGCGCCGAATTCCTCGCCCATGAACAAAAGCGGCGGCGAAGGCGCGAGCAGCATCACCGCCACCGCCGCGCGCAAGGCCTGCGGCGGCGCCAGCGCGGTCAGCCGCTCGCCCCAGGCGCGATTGCCCACCTGGTCGTGGGTTTGCAGGAAAGCGACGAAAGCGGTCGGCGGCAGCGCGCGGCTCGGCTCGCCCCGCGCCGCGCCGTCGCGGTAGCGGGATACCTCGCCCTGGTAAGCAAAGCCCTCCTCCAGGCAGCGCGCCAGATGGCGCAACGGCCGATCCGCATAGTCGGCGTAATAGCCGTCCGCCTCACCGCTGACGAGCGTGTGCAGGACATGGTGGAAGTCGTCGTTCCACTGCGCATCGTATCCGGTGCCGCGCGCGAGGTAATGCGCCGCGTTGCAGTCGTTCTCCAGGACCAGGTGAACCTCGCGCTGCCGGCCCGGCCCGTTGCGCACGGCGGCGGCGAGCTCTTCCAGGATGTCCGGGCGCGAATCGTCGAAAATGGCGTGCACCGCGTCCAGGCGCAAGCCGTCCAGGTGGTATTCTTCGAGCCAGTAGAGCGCGTTGTGAATGAAGAAATCGCGCACCGTGCGGCTGTCCGGGCCGTCGTAATTGATCGCCGGGCCCCACGGCGTCCGATGGCGCGCGCTGAAAAACGGCGGCGCGTAGCGGTGCAGGTAGTTTCCCTCCGGCCCGAAGTGGTTGTAGACCACGTCGAGAAAAACCATCAGGCCCCGCGCATGGGCGCTTTGCACCAGTTCCTTGAGCGCCTCCGGGCGGCCGTAGCTGTGGTCCGGCGCGAACGGCAGCACCCCGTCGTAGCCCCAGTTGCGCGCGCCTGGGAAATCTCCCACCGGCATCAGTTCGACGGCGGTGATGCCAAGATCGGCCAGGTAATCCAGACGCTCCGTCACCTCCGCGAACGTCCCCGACGGGCTGAACGCACCGACGTGCAACTCGTAGAATACCGCTTCCTCCCACGGACGCCCGCGCCAGGCGCCGTCGCGCCAGTCGAATTCGGCCGGGTGGATCACTTCGCTCGCGCCGTGCACGTCGGCGGGATTGAACCGCGAAGCCGGATCGGGCACCCGGATGTCGCCGTCGATGCGGAACCGGTAGCGGCTGCCCGGCCCGGCCCGGCCGGTCGCTATTTCGAACCAGCCGCCGGGCAGCGCCGCCATCGGCAGGATGGCGTCGTCGGCGCCCTCCAGGCACAGCGCGACCTCGCGCGCGGCGGGGGCCCACAGCCGAAAGCGCACCTGGCCGCTTTGCAGTATCTCGGCCCCGAAGGGCATTTGATGGCGACGGTTCATGTGTTGGCCTTGTGAAGGCGGGTAGGTGCGAATGAATTCGCACCTACAACCCCTCGTTACTTCGCCGCCTTCGGCTGACGCAGCAACACCAGCGAGCGGGGCTGCACCGGGTAGGCGCTGCCGCGTGCGTAGTGCTTGGCGATCGTCGGTTCGGCGGGAAAGCTGGTGTCCACCACGTGCAGCCAGCGCTGGCTCTGGCTGTAGCTCGGCAGCACGAAGCGGATCTCGTCGTTGGAGGCGTTGAGCAGGAGCAGGAAATTGTCGTCCGCGACGGCTTCTCCCTTCCGGTCGTCCTCGCCGATATCGTTCCCGGCGAGATACATGCCGAGGCAGCGGGCAAAGCCCTGGTGCCACTCCTTCTCGCTCATCTCCAGCCCGTCCGGGTTGAACCACATGATTTTCTTGACTCCGCCCTGGGCGGACGATTCCTGGAAGAAACTGCGGCGGTGGAAAGCCGGATGGCTCTTGCGCAAGCCGATCATGTGCTGGACGAACGCGAGCAGTTCCTCGTCTTCCGGCTTCAGGTTCCAGTCGATCCAGCTCACTTCGTTGTCCTGGCAATAGGCATTGTTGTTGCCCTGCTGGGTGCGTCCCATTTCGTCACCCGCCAACAGCATGGGCACGCCCTGGGACAGGAACAGCGTGGCGATGAAATTGCGTTTCTGCCGGGCGCGCAGGGCAAGTATCCCGGCGTCGTCGGTCGGCCCTTCGACACCGCAGTTCCAGGCCTGGTTGTTGTCGTTGCCGTCGCGGTTTTTTTCGCCGTTGGCCAGGTTGTGCTTCTGTTCGTAGCTGACCAGGTCGTGCAGGGTGAAGCCGTCGTGCGCGGTGATGAAATTGATGCTGGCGTAGGGATGGCGGCCGTTGCTGGCGTACAGGTCGCTCGATCCGGTAAGGCGGTAGGCGAGGTCGCCGATCAGCCCACCATCGCCCTTCCAGTAGGCGCGCGCGGCGTCGCGGTACTTGGCGTTCCACTCGGTCCAGCCGACCGGAAAGTTGCCGACCTGGTAGCCGCCTTCGCCCAGGTCCCAAGGCTCCGCGATCAGCTTGACCTGGGACAGTATCGGGTCCTGGTGGATGATGTCGAAGAAGGCGCCGAGCCGGTCCACCTCGTGCAATTCCCGCGCCAGCGCAGCAGCCAGGTCGAAGCGGAAACCGTCCACGTGCATTTCCAGCACCCAGTAGCGCAGGCTGTCCATGATGAGTTGCAGCACGCGCGGGTGCATCATGTTGAGGGTATTGCCGCAGCCGGTGTAGTCCATGTAAAAGCGCGGATTGTCCGGCGTCAGGCGGTAGTAGGAAGCGTTGTCGATGCCGCGGAAGCACAAGGTCGGCCCGAGATGGCTGCCTTCGGCGGTATGGTTGTAGACCACGTCGAGGATCACCTCGATGCCGGCCCGGTGCAGCGCCTTGACCATCCCCTTGAATTCCCGCACCGCGTCGTCGGTCGCCATGTAGCGCCGGTCCGGCACGAAAAAACCGATGGAATTGTAGCCCCAGTAATTACCCAGCCCGCGCTGGATCAGGTGGCGCTCGTCGACGAAGCAATGCACCGGCAGCAGTTCCACCGCGGTCACCCCCAGCTTCTGCAGATGTTCGATGGCCGGCGGGCTGGCGAGAGCTGAATAGCTGCCCCGCAATTCCTCGGGAATGCCGGGATGGAGAATGGTGAAGCCCTTGACGTGCAGTTCGTAGATGACCGTATTGTTCCAGGGCGTGGCCGGCGGCCGGTCTCCCTCCCAGTCGAAGGTGGGGTCGATCACCTGGCATTTGGGCATGACCGGGGCGTTGTCGCGCCAGTCGAAGGACAAATCCTCCCGGTCCGAGCCAACCTTGTAGCCGAAATGAGCGTCAGTCCAGCGCAGCTTTCCCGACGCCATCTTGGCGTAAGGATCGAGCAGCAGCTTGTTGGGGTTGAAGCGATGGCCACGCTCCGGCTGGTATGGCCCGTACACGCGGTAGCCGTATAACAGGCCGGGCTTCGCGCCGGGCAAATAGCAATGCCAGGCCAGGTCGGTCTGCTCGCGCATCTCGATGCGTTCGGTTTCGCGCCGCCCGCGCGCATCGAACAGGCACAGCTCGACCTTGTCCGCGTTCTCGGAAAACAGGGCGAAATTCACCCCCTCCCCGTCCCATGTCGCCCCTTGGGGATAAGGCTTCCCCGCCCATACGGATCTTGTTTGCTTGGTCATGTCGCCTTTCTGATTTGCGTGTGCCGGGCACGTGCCCGACGATCATTTCGAGGAATCGGTTTTTTCATCCGTCTGGCGCTTGTCGCCAGACCTGCCACCCTTGCCGTCCGCGTCCTGCCTCGGCCACCATAGATCCAGCAATTCCGCCGCCCGCCGCCGGCCGCCCAGGCCGAAGGCGAGCGCCAGCGCCAGCACCACCCCGGCGAGGAGGATCAGGAAACTCAGGCGCACCAGCTCGGTCTCCACCTGCACCTGTTCGAGCGCGATCAGCACCACGAACACCATGATCGCCCAGCGCGCCAGGCTGCCCAGGATTTCGGCATCCTGCAGTCCGACGTTCCGGCCGTAGGCGGTGACGGTTTCGCCGATGAAACTGGAAAAATAAGCGCCGAACGCCAGCACCAGCACCGCCACGATGACCTTGGGGATGAACAGCGCGACCCGCCCGATCAGTTCGGTCACGTTGGTCAGCCCCAGGCTGTTGAACGCGATCATCATGGCCGCGAGGATGGCGAGCCAGTAGACCAGCGCACCGAGTATGCCGATGGTGTCGGTCTGTATGCCGCCCTGCCGCAAAAAGCCGTCGATCCCTGCCCGCTCGGCGAGCACGTGGAAGTTGAAAGCCTTCAGGGCCTTCGCCACCGCGAGCCGGATCGCCTTGGCCAGCAGCCATCCTCCCAGCAGGATCAGGACGGCGATCAGCAGGCGGGGAAGAAATTCGCCGAGCTGGACCAGAAAACTCCGCAGCGGCTCCAGCGCCATGTCCACTTTTTCCATTGAAAGCTCCTTGTAGGTGCGAATTCATTCGCACAGAATCGACGAGATTGTGCGAATGAATTCGCACCTACAAACCTAAACCATCCCCAAAATCCCCCGCAGCGGGATGCGCACCCAGTCCGGACGGTTGTCGAGTTCGTAGCGCAATTCGTAAAACGCCTTTTCCAGCAGGAACAGGTCGAGCAGGCAACGCACGTCCTGTCGCGTGGCGTAGAGCGGCGATCCGCGCACCGCTTCGTCGTAGGCGTCGAGAAACACCCGGCCGACCTCGGCCTCCCACCCCCGCAGCAGGGACTCGAACGCGGCGATGTCCTCCGCCTGCTCCGTGCCGATATGGGCGAGCGCGGAATAGGCCGCGTAATTGAACGAGCGAAGCATGCCGGCCACGTCCTTCAGCGGAGAATGTTTCTGGCGGCGCTCGGCCAGCGGGCGCGCCGGTTCGCCTTCGAAGTCGATGATCACGAAGTCGTTTTGCGCGAGCAGCGCCTGTCCCAGGTGATAGTCGCCGTGGTAGCGGGTCTTGATCGCCTCGATGCGCGCCGGCGCGCAGCCCTCGATGTGCGCCAGGATCGCGTCGCGCCGCCCGATGAGTTTCCGCGCTTCGGCTCGTACCGGCTCGGCCAGCGTCTCCAGACGCTGTTCGATCAAGCCCAGCGTCGCCATGGCCTCGTCGCGCGCGTGGCCGACCCAGGCCGCGATATCGGCCCCGGTGAGCGGTTCGGGATCGAAGGCGGGATCGCCGGTGACGGCGGCGAAGGCTTTGTGCAGTTCGCCGGTGCGCTGGCCGAGCGTGCGCATCAACACCAGATAGGCGCCGTGCGCTTCTCCGGGCGGCGGCATGGCGGCCGCCATCTCGTGGCTTTCCTGCAGGAAGCGCGCGAGGTAGTCCAGGGTGTAGCCCCAGGCGTCGCCCTGGTTCTCGACATAGCCTTGCAGCAGGGCGAGCGTCATCGAGCTGCCGTCGCCGGCCACGTACTCGACCGCCCCGGCCACCGGCACGATATTGGGGAACTTCGCCACTTCGGTGAGGAACCGGCCGATTTCGAGCTCCGGATGCGTTCCGGCGCGCAGGCGGCGATAGCCTTTGAGGAACAGGCGCTCGCCCAACACGACGGAGGTGTTGCTTCCCTGCACGCCGGGCGACGATACCGGCAGCGCGTCGGACTTGTCGCCGGCGAGCGCGGCAAAGCTGGCCGTGGGCGAGAAGCGAATGGTTCCATGCATGCAGGGCTGCTCCCGCGATTCGCCGATGGCCTGCACCAATGCATGGCAAAACGTCTCGTCCGCGAAAGCATCGCCCATCACCCCAACCCTTGACTGCTGGCGCACGTTGGCCACGGCGGCGGGCAGCAGCGCGTGCAGGCGCGCTTCCTCGCCATTCTCCCAGGCCAGCGCGAGCGGCAGGAAATAGATCGGCGGCTCGGCCGATGCGCCCTCCACCCGAAACAGCGACATCAGCCAGCCCGACTCGCCGTTGCCCCACTCGGTATAGTCGATCAGCGCCGCGCGCCGCACCATTTCTCCTTTGGCCGCATACCAGCGCTGGCCCGCGACATAGCGCGGCAGCACCTCTCTTTCGAGCTGGGCGCCGATCTTTTCGGCCAACGAGATGCGCCACGGCACCACGCGGTCGCGGAAGAAACTGCGCCAGCCGTCGAACAGCACCAGCATCGGCAGCTCTTCGCGCACGGCATGCTCCTCGTGCCACGCCGGCACTTCCTCTCCATGCGCGAGCAGGAACCAGTAGAAACTGTGTCCGGGCAGCGTGAGCAGATAAGGCAATTCGCCGATGGGAGGAAAGGTGGTGCGCCCCAAGAGTTCCACCGGCACGCTGCCCTTGTGGCGCGAAAGATCGAGCTCGACCGGCTGCGCCGCGCGCGACAGGTTGGCGACGCACAGGAGGACTTCGGCTTCGTACTCGCGCAGATAGGCGAGAATTTTGCGGTTGCCGGGCCGCAGGAACGTCAACGTGCCGCGTCCGAACACCTTGTGTTTGTTGCGCACCGCGAGCATGCGCCGCATCCAGTTGAGCAGCGACGAGCGGTCGCGCAGCTGCGCCTCGACGTTCACCGATTCGTAGCCGTAGATCGGGTCCATGATCGGGGGAAGGTAGAGGCGCTGCGGGTCGGCGCGCGAGAAGCCGGCGTTGCGGTCGGGGCTCCACTGCATCGGGGTGCGCACGCCGTTGCGGTCGCCCAGGAAAAAGTTGTCGCCCATGCCGATCTCGTCGCCGTAATAGATGATGGGCGAGCCGATGACGGAAAACAGCAGGCTGTTCATCAGCTTGATCTTGTCGGGCTCGTTGTCCATCAGCGGGCCGAGCCGCCGCCGGATGCCGACGTTCACGCGCGCGTGCGGGTCGATGGCGTACATCTGGTACATGTAGTCGCGCTCGCGGTCGGTCACCATCTCCAGCGTGAGCTCGTCGTGGTTGCGCAGGAAAACCGCCCATTGGCAGTTCGACGGGATATCCGGGGTCTGGCGCATGATGTCGATGATCGGGTGGCGGTCCTCCTGGGCAATCGCCATGTACATGCGCGGCATCAACGGAAAGTGGTAGGCCATGTGGCACTCGTCGCCCTCGCCGAAATAGTCGCGCACGTCCTCCGGCCACTGGTTGGCCTCGGCCAGGAGCATGCGGTCGCGGTAATGCTTGTCCAGCTCGGCCCGCATGTACTTGATCACGGCGTGGGTCTCGGGCAGGTTCTCGTTGTTGGTGCCTTCGCGCACCGCCAGGTAGGGCACCGCGTCCAGGCGCATGCCGTCCACGCCGGCGTCGAACCAGTAGCGCATCACCCGCATCACGGCGCGCACCACGTGCGGGTTGTTGTGGTTGAGATCGGGCTGGTGGGAAAAGAAGCGGTGCCAGTAAAAGGCGTGCGCCACGTCGTCCCAGGCCCAATTGGATTTTTCGGTGTCGTTGAAGATGATGCGGGTCTCGGGGAATTTCTTGTCGGTGTCGCTCCATACGTAGTAATTGCGCTTGGCCGAACCGGATGGCGCCTGGCGCGCGGCCTGGAACCACGGATGCTGGTTCGAGGTGTGGTTGATGACCAGCTCGGTGATCACGCGGAGGCCGCGCCGGTGCGCCTCGCGCACGAACTGGCGAAAATCGCCGATGGTGCCGTATTCGGGATGTACGTTGCGGTAGTCCGAGATGTCGTAGCCGTCGTCCAGCATCGGCGAGGGATAGAACGGCAGCAGCCAGAGCGTGTTCACACCAAGGTCGTGGAGGTAGTCGAGCTTGCCGATCAGGCCGCGAAAGTCGCCGGCGCCGTCGTCGTTGCTGTCGAAAAACGCCTTGACGTGCAGTTCGTAGATGACGGCATCCTGGTACCAGAGGGGATCGTCTTTGTCCGCCATGCCGCCCCCTAGAAGCAGGTCTCCACGTAGTCGCGGTAAGCCCAGCGCGTGATCCGGTAGATTTCCGCCGGATTTTGCCGGGGATCGAGATCGACGATATGGCGGTGGCCGCGCCACAGGTGCTTCCGCCCGGTCAGCAGCTCCTCGACCTGGAAGGTCTTGTCGCGGGGGATGCCCAGTTCCTGCAACGGAAATTCCAGCACCGCCTGGTGCGCCTCGAACGGGTCGAGATTGACCGCGACGAAGACGGTGTTCGAGCCGTCCAGCGTAGCCTTGCCGTAGAACAGCACGTTGTCGTCGTCGGCCGGGTAAAAGCGCAGGTTCTCCAGTTCGTGCAGGGCCGGGTTTTCCAGGCGGATGCGGTTGATCGCGGCGATTTCTTCCTTGATGTGGCCGGGGCGATCCCAGTCCCACACCTTGTAGTCGTATTTCTCCGAATCGAGGTATTCCTCGGTGCCCGGAACCGCCGCCGCCTCGCACAGCTCGAACCCGTTGTAGATGCCATACACGCTGGACAGCGTCGCCGCCAGCACCAGACGGATGATAAACGCCGGCCGCCCGCCGCTTTGCAGGAAGGCCGGCAGAATGTCCGGGGTGCAAGTGAAAAAATTCGGGCGCAGGTATTCCTTGACTTCGGACTGCGTCAGTTCGGTGAGATAGTCGGCGAGTTCCTGCTTGAAATTGCGCCAGGTGAAGTAGGTGTAGGACTGGGTGAATCCCGCCTTGGCCAGCGCCTTCAGCAGCTTGGGACGGGTGAAGGCTTCGGCCAGGAAGATGATGTCCGGACGCTCGTTCTGCACCTCGCGGATCAGCCATTCCCAGAATGCGATCGGCTTGGTGTGCGGGTTGTCCACGCGGAATATCTTCACCCCCTGCCCGATCCAGAACAGCACCACGTCAAGCCATTCCCGCCAGATCTCGTCCTTCGCCGGGCTGTAGAAATCGACGTTGAAGATGTCCTGGTATTTCTTGGGCGGGTTCTCGGCGTATTTGATGCTGCCGTCGGGACGGTAGCGGAACCAGTCCGGGTGTTCCTTCAGGTAGGGATGGTCGGGCGAGCACTGGATGGCGAAATCCAGCGCCACTTCCAGACCGTGCTCGCCTGCCTGCCGTACAAAAGCGCGGAAGTCCTCGAGCGTGCCCAGCTCGGGATGCACCGCCTTGTGTCCGCCCGCCTCCGAGCCGATGGCGTAAGGACTGCCCGGCGCGCCGGGGACGAGTTCTTCGGTGTTGTTCGGCCCCTTGCGGTGGGTCGCACCGATGGGATGGATCGGCACCAGGTAAACCACGTCGAAGCCCATCGACCGAATTTCCGGCAGGCGCGCCGCGCAATCCCTGAAGGTGGCGCTCTTGCCGCGCACCCTGCCCTGCGAACGCGGGAACATCTCGTACCACGCCGCGAAGCGCGCCGCCGGCCGGTCCGCGACCACTTCCAGCTCGCGCTCGCAGGCGGCGGCCGTGCTCCGGTCGGGATGACGCACCATCAGACGGCGCAGCGCCGGGGCGAGCAGCAAATCGGTGCGCTCCGCATCCAGCGTCTGGCGGTCGAAGTTTTCGACCACGCGCCGCAACTGGCTGCGGTCGTCGTCCGCCGCCCGCTCTGCCGCGGCAGCCACCAGCTGGCGGCCTTCCAGCAGTTCCAGGCCAACGGCCTGCCCGGCTTCGAGTTTTTTTTCCAGCTCCGCACGCCACGATTCGAATTGATCGACCCACGCCTCGATCGCATAGCGGTAGCGGGTATTTTTCTCCAGCGCGAAGCCGCCGCGCCAGCGGTCGTTGACCACCTGAGCCATCGGCGCTTCGAGCCAGTCGGCGGCGTCCGCTTCGCGGTATTTGACCACAGCGGCGAGCAGGTCGTGGCCTTCCTTGAAAATGTCCGCCTCGACTTCCAGGCGATCGCCCACCTCGCGCTTGACCGGGTAGCGGCCGCAGTCCAGCTCGGGGTAGATGTTCTCGATGACGATCGTGCCGGTCATCCCGCGCCCTCCACATGAAACACCCGCATCTCCAGCGGTGCCAGGTGGATCGTGTCGTGCTCGGAGAGCGGCCCGTGGGGGTTCTCCGGCGTGATTTCCCGGATGTCTGCAACGCCGCTTCCCATTACCTCGGCCAAGGCGTGAACGGCGAAATCCTGGTCATGCTCCGGATCACGGTTGATCAGCGCCGCCGCCCGCCCCGGCGACTGTTCGCCTTGGCGCAGCAGCCCGACCAGCGGCGAGTCGGGCGAGGTGAAGCGCACTTGCCGGCCTTCCTCGTTCAGCACCGGCGTGGCGGATTTCATCGCGTTGACGGCGCGGACGAACGGGCCGATATCGAACAGCGTCTCCTCCCAATCCTCGGGCCTGGTCTTCACCACGTCGAGCTTGCGGCGAAAACCGTATTCGAATCCCATCGGCATCATCACTCCGGCCGAGAAAAAAGCGGCAAAAAGATATCGCAGCCGCGACACCCGCTCGTCACCGCTCGACTCCGCGGCCAGTCGCTCGGTATCGTGGCTCTCCGGGAATGCCACCGAGGGCGCGATGTGACGGTAGGTTTCGTACTGATCGAGCAGCCAGTCGGCGCGGAAGTCCCACCACTTGGCGCTGTTGAACAGATAGTCGAAGCCGGCGGCATGCAGCTGCGCCACTTCCGGCGGCTGCGCGCCGAGGGTTTCCGCGAAGAAATGCGCCTCCGGGTTGTGCGAGCGCGCGGCTTCGATGAGTTGCGCCCACACCGCGCCCGGCACTTTGTAAGCCGCATCGCAGCGAAAGCCGTGGAAGCCGAGCTGGGTATAGTGCAGCACCAGCTCTTTCCAGTAGGCGATCAGGCCGTCCCGGTCGACGGGGTGTTCGTAGTTGATTTCCGCCAAGTCGCCCCATACGGTGCGGCGGGAAACGTCATCCGGATGGTCGGGGTCGAGCGCGAACGGCGAGCGGATCGAGCCGTCCGCCTCGCGCGCGAACCATTCCGGGTGCTGCTCGACCAGCAGCGCATCCTTGGCCGTGTGGTTGATCACCAGATCCATCATCACGTTGATGCCCTGCTCTTCGGCCTGGCGCAGGAATTCGGCCAGCAGCTCGTCGGCGCTTTTGCCGCTGTGGCCCTGAAACAGCGGATGCAGGCGGTAATAATCCTTCACCGCGTACAAGCTGCCCGAGAATCCCGGATAGTGGAACGGGTTCAAGAACACCCAGTCGAACCCCAGCCCAGCGATGCGCGGCAGCTGCGTCTCCCAGTCGCGCAGCGAGCCCGCCAGAAGCGGGAATAGATTGTAGATGCGTGGGCCTTGCCCCATTTTTTTCCCCGATTTTTTGCCGGCAACGAGCCTTTTTCAGGGTAGTCACGGGGTAGGCATAAATCAAATGACGGCGGGAAGCAGGGATTAGCTGTGTGGTACGGGTGTTGTGGGTACGGCTCTTGTGCCCTTTAGGGCGCAGCCGTACAGGTCAGGCTGAAGCCTGACCCACATGGCTGCTCGCCGTGCAGCGCGCGAGGAACACAGGACAGGAAATCCGCTCTGGTTGATCTACAGGCCATGCGTGCGGTGCCCTGCTATATTGAGTTTTCCGCAAACCCGCGAAGGAACTTCGATGAAGGAATTCCTCCACGTCTTCAGCTGGGCCGAAATCGAGGAATGGACCAACCACGCCAAACCGTTCCTGCATGTCGTGCTGATCCTGGCGATTGCCTGGCTTGCGCTGCGCCTGTCCCAGCGCGGGATCGCGCTGTTCCGCCTCTATATGGGAACCCGCTCCCTCGATGGAGAGGACACCAAGCGTGTCGAGACCCTGGCGCGCGTGTTCGGCTACATTGCTACCGTCGTCATCAGCGTGGTCGCCGGCATGCTGATGCTGAGCGTGTTCGGCATTTCCATCGCGCCGATCCTCGCCGCGGCCGGCGCCGTGGGCATCGCCGTGGGATTCGGCGCGCAGAACCTGATCAAGGATTACTTCAACGGCCTGTTCATCCTGCTGGAAAACCAGGTACGCCAGGGCGACGTGGCCGAACTGGGCGGCAAGAGCGGGATGGTAGAGGAAGTAACGCTGCGCTACATCCGCCTGCGCGGCTACGAAGGCAACGTGCATTTCGTCCCCAACGGCACCATCACCACCGTGACCAACATGAGCCGCGGCTATTCCTACGCCGTGATCGACGCCTCGGTCGCCTATCGGGAGAACGTGGACGAGGTATTCGAGCTGATGCGCAAAACCGGTGCGGAATTGCGCCAGGATGGCCAGTTCGGCCCGAAAATCCTGGAGGATTTGGAGCTCGCCGGGGTGGACAACTGGGCAGACTCCGCCGTGGTGATCCGCTGCCGCATCAAGGTGCGGCCCCTGGAACAATGGAACGTAAAGCGCGAATTCCTGCGCCGCCTGAAACAGACCTTCGACGCCAACGGCATCGAAATTCCCTACCCCCATCTCACCATTTACCCCGGCCAAGGCAAGGACGGATCGGCGCCGCCGTTGCGTGTCGTTGCGCAAGAAAGCGTCCTGAATCTACCTGAGCCCGCACAGGAAAAGAAAAAATAGAACGCCCTCCCCATTCAGGACGCACCCTCCCCTTGAAGCGAAAGGGATAACCATGCCCTTCCCCGCTTCTGTCATTTCAATAAGCCTGTGCTACACATAAATTTCCCCCCGCGTTACTTCGAATAAAGAAAGGAGTGGTCATGATCAGCAACAAGCGCTGTGCCTCGGTCGTTTTCATCCTGCTGCTTGCCGGCACCGCCGTGCTGGGCGGCTGCGGCAAAAAGGAAAAGCCGCCGGAGCAGCCCTCGCCCATCTCGCAAGCTCCTGCTCCGACGCCCGCTCCAGCATCGGCGGGGATGGCCGCGAGCAACCCCGCCGTGACGATTGCCGACGCCGAGGCGGCGATGAAAAAAAGCGACTGCTTCACCTGCCACGCGGTGGACAAGAAACTGGTCGGCCCGGCCTATTCGTGGATCGCGTTCCGCTACAAGGACGACAAGGACGCAGTGACCAAACTGGCCGCCAGCGTCAAGAACGGCAGCACCGGCATGTGGGCCGCCTATACCGGCGGCGCCGCGATGCCGCCCCATCCGCAGCTGCCCGACCATGACATCCGGGCCATGATCCAATGGGTAATGAGCCAGCAGCCGGTAGAAGCGCCGCCCAAGGTTTGATTCACGTATACGCGGCGCAGGAGTCAGTATCCCCCTGTTTTTGGGAGTCTATGGCTAACGGACGCGGCGGTAGATGACCTCATCATTGAGCATCCTTTGACCGCTTAACTAATAGGAGAAACAACATGCGAGTAGCCAAAGAGCAAGTGGACGTCAAGATGCAGATTCCGGGGGCCGTAATCCGTCAACGAATGGATTTCGGCGATGCTACTGGACTAGGTAAGTTTAGCTGCGAGTACTTCACCCTGTCGGCGGGCGTCGATACCACGCCGCTTTTCCAGGGACTACAAGGTGATTCGTGTCAGTGCCCCCATTGGGGCTTCGTATTGCGCGGCAAACTTACTACGACCGACGAACGCGGCGCGCAGGAGACCGTCAACGCAAATGATCTTTTCTACTGGCCGCCTGGGCACAACGTCAGGGTCGATGCCGATGCGGAGATCGTCATGTTTAGCCCTCAGCATGAGCACACCCTTGTCATCAACCACATGATCGAGAAGGTGAAGAGCAGCTAACAAGCCGCCCAATCGGAAGATTTCCCTGTCAACGTGGTGGCCAGCGCCACTTCCCCGCCCTTACTTTCAATATAGCCCTTGAGTTTGGCCAGCGTGCCGCCCTGCCCGATGAAATCGTCAACGAGCAGATAGGTTGGTGGTCATCGTTGTGCACACAAAAAAATTGACAGACTCCACTCCCCGATATGAGTCGGCGCGATGAAGCTCTACAAGCTGAGATCACTGAACAACTTTGAGCGCGTTCTCGACATCGTCTTGAACGAACGGCTTTACTGTTCACCTTTCCAAGACCTCAATGATCCATTTGAGGGAATCTTTCTCGCGGTTTCCCATCTGCCGCCTGTAATGCTGCAATCCAAGGGAACGTTGATCCATGAGCTTCGGGCTGTATCTGGCTTGTATGATTATGACCAGTACACTGGCAGTACGAAGATGAAGTTCGTATTATTCAGGCGAATGCCTACTATCCCGTAACTGGCCGAATTACCTCTGTATATCTCGGAGCGCGAATGTCGAAAGATCACAAACGCATGCTAGACAAGGTGCTGCCAGATCACATTGCGATGATCGAAACGAGGATCAACGAAGTTACGCTGGAGATCGTGCCTAATAATCCTTTCCAGCGGATAGTCGGCCAGCTTCGCTACTCGCCTGCCACTGAACTCCATCCTTGACGCTGCAGTGAACAATAGAGGTCACACCCAGGCCACACCCCGCTTATTGCCGCTAGGTCAACAACGAGATGGTGTCGATGTTTTGTAGCACCAATTTTCCATCCGTCGGCAAATCATGATGGATGAATATTGAAGTACTCGGCCAGTTGAGGCAAGATGTGCGAACAAATCTTATTCTACAGTTTTCATTAGAGCGCATGAAAATCGCACGCCTTGGACTATTGATGCTTTGGGCCACATTCTCGTGGCCGTCATTTGCCACATGTACGTCTTTGCCGTCTGGCTCTGCTCAAGAGCAAAAGGCGTTTGCTCGCATTTCCGCGATCCCAGAGGTAAAGGCATGGATATCGCAACTGTCTTCGCGGCCAAATGTGCACGCCGCTTTTGTGCCCTCTGCCGCGCCACAAACAATTGACGGCCGCTGCTATTGGGAAATCACTGTCTATTCTGACGAAGGAAGCCATCTACATCTTTGGAACACATTTTTTGTGAGCGCCACAGGCGACCGCTTGCGGATTGCTGATAGCGAGGGTAGCCCACTTACTATCAAACGGTGGCGCCATAACAATCCGCTCAATCCGAGCACGCCGCAATTACCTCACGCTGGTTAGCTTTTATCGTTTGACGGTCAATCGGCTTATTTGCGACGCGGGGAGCTTCCAGCCATGTCTTCTATTTCATTTCACCGAACCCTACTCCTTTGTCTCTTCCTCGTTGCAGGACAGGCTCTCGCATGGGATACGCCAGATCAGGCCTTGTCCGAGTTTCTGAAATTTGAACTCGGTGGCGGCCGCCTCACCGGGGCCAATTGGACAGCCTATGTTTCACGGTATATCGCCGCGCCAAAGGGCTACGACGAACCAGGGTGGGATGAGGCCACAATCGTGACTGGCTACCGCATTCGCACCAAAAAATGCTCCTCTACTCAGTGCGTTGTGCCCGTTGAATTCTCCCTGTTCCCCACGGCAGGCCTTGACGATCCCAACGTTGTTGCTCACGCGCATGGGGGTCAAGAGGTTATCAAGTATTCATTGGTCCTGCGGGGCAAGGCGTGGTTGCTGGAACCGAAATTTGGGAGCCCGCGTATTACGCTAAATACATACAGAAAGCTCAGAGGGCAGCCGACGTCCCGGTCTGGCGAGCGTAAATCACCGTCACCGTAGGGCGCCAATAAGCGAAGCGCATTGCGCCGGATGTAACGCGTTCCGACCAACATCCGGCGGATTACGCCGTGCTAATCCGTCTACGACTACATCCCGCCCTCGCCACATCCAGCCCGCGTTCCCCAACCTGCTTGCGCTTCCTGATGTGCATGCTGGTTCAGGGTACTTTTTGTCGAGAAAGATATATCGCATATGGCGTCTGCTCGGCGTGTTGAAGCGCCCTGTCAATGGCTTTTCGTCCAATACGGACATCCTGGTCCTTCAGCGTAGCCCGATAAAAATCCGCATAAAACGCGTCAGGTTCCACCACGATCCTGGTGGTCAGAGCGATGGCTCGCGGATGCAAATTTCTCCGGTAAACGTAACGGCGGGTTTCATCCGGCATGATGCGAGTGTCGGACTTCTCCATGGTGAGGTCCAAGCTCACATCCCTTGCAATCAAGTGGCGTTCGATCGTTGACGCTATCATTTTCCCGCCCGCCGATTCCTGCCCGATTTCAACCCAGACCCGTGGCGTCACGTAAGTCGGGAAAGCATGGCCGACGGCACGGTTGGTGATTTGCAATTGCGCTGAAACCTGTCCCTTTGAGATGATCGGCGGCGAAGATTCGATTCCCAGCCCGGATTTCACCATTTCCGGGTCGTGAATGCCGCGCCATAAATGGCGGCGATCCGGCATGTGGCAGGACTGGCACGAGCGGTTCTCGCGGGCGTGGCGGCTGGCCCGCCATTCCTCATAGGTGTTCTCCAGCAATTTGCCGTTCAGTGTCGGGCCGTCGGCCTCGAACTGGTGGCAGGCGGCGCAGAAACGCGAATCCTCGAAGGCGTCCGTCGCTTGCCAGCCGTCATGCGGGAGTTGTCGCGGGGGCGCGCTGCCGTCCTTGCGCGGCGGCCCGAAAACCTGGCGGTTGCGGACATGGCATCCGGCGCACGTCAGGCCGTGGGCATGGGAAACGCCATCGGGACGGGGCGGCACGGAATGGGGAGCATTGGCCAGGGTTTGGCGCAGGTGCTCGCCTTGTTCGGCAAGCGGTGCGTGGCATTGTAGGCAGGCTTGATGGTCGTCTCCGGCTGCTGCGCCCATTTCCTGCAATTGCCCGAACAATCCCGGACTCATCGCCCGGCTGTGCAGCGCGGATTTCCAATCCTCGAATTGGCGGGGATGGCAAGTGCCGCAGGCGGACGGAGCGAGCGATGCTTCCAACGCACTGAAATTTTCGGGAGCTGCACCTTGAGGCGCCAATGGCCGCCGCCAGTACTTTTCCAGAAACGCCGAGCGGGCGCCAGGCAAAGAGGCAGACGAGGAAGGAGACTGCGGCGAGGAAGCCGATCCGGGATCGGGGCTGGGATTGCAGCCGGTCAATACCAGGAGTAATGCCGCGACTCCAAATAATGACCGCATCCCCATGCCCATCCCGGATCTGCCGGTGAATCACTTCTTGGAGCAGGGATTGGCGGCCTTCTGGGCGCACGGATTGGCGGGTTTTGCCGCACACGGATTGGCCGCGCAGGGGTTGGCCTTCTTGCCTTTTTTCATCATCTTGGCTTTGGCCGGCGCACAGGGATTAGCCTTGGGCGCGCACGGGTTGGCCATTTCTTCCGCGGCAGCGGGGAACGCCAGGGCGGCGGCGATGAGGGCGGCGGAAGCGAGAGTCAGGATTTTTTGCATGGTGTTGCTCCTTTGGCGAAGTTAAATTAGGCGGCCCTACGGGCCTACGCGAGTGCTGGCGGACGTTTTGCGGCCATTTTCGTTGCTTGCTCGTCGCCCATGGAACAACCATGGGACTCCTCCCAAGCAACGAAACTGCCTCGCAAAACGCCTCGCCATCATCTCGCGTCCTAATGGATTATCTGGGTTAAAAGCGGCGCGAATCATTTCTTCGCGCACGGGTTTGCCGGCTTCGCCGCGCAGGGGTTTGCGGGCTTGGCCGAACAAGGATTGGCCGGCGCCTTGGCGCCCGGCTTGAAGGTTTTCTGCACGCCCAGCGTATAGGCCTTCAGCGCGGCCAGTTCGCGGGAATCCCACGGCAACGGTTTGGCCGCCATCGGCATGACCATGCAGGCCTGAATCATCTCGTCGAGGTGCACCCTTTTCATGCCGGCCTTGTCCCTGGCCATGGCCACCTGGTGCGGGTAGGGTTTGGCGAAGCTCGATTGGAAAGCGCCGTGATCCTGGTGGCAGCTGTTGCAGGAAAGGCCGTTGGTCGAGAGTTTGGTGTCGTGCCAGAGCTTTTCACCGAGTTTGGCATCGCCCGCCATCGGCTTGTAGCCTTGCGGACGGGTGATGGTTTTGGCGTCGATTTCCGGCTTGCCCGCGGCGCAGGGATTGCCGGCGGCGGATGCCGACCCGATGGGAAAATTGCCGATGGCTGCGGACAGCAGTAGCACGATGGACAGCGTTTTCATGGCTTTCTCCTTTTGGAAAGTGATCTGAGCAAAACACATAACAAATGAATTTACCCCGTGTTCCCCGCGGTTAACTGCTTTTCATGGGTTCAAATCGACGTCGTCAGGCGCACCAGCCATTCCGGCGCGACACGCAGTACCCAGGTCTCGAACAGCTTGTCGGCGCCGCTCAGGATCAGTAGGCCGAGCGCCAGCATGACGCCGCCCAGCAGCATTTTTCCGAGCTTGCCCGTGGCCAGCAACCTGCCGCGGACTCTTGCCATCGCCCCCCGCGACGCCAGCCCCAGAACGGCCAGCGGCAAGGCGGCACCGACACCGAACAGCGCCATCATCAGCGTTATCTGGCCGAGGCTTTGTCCTTGGCTGGCCAGTGTCACCGCCGCGCCAAGCGTTGGCCCGACGCAGGGACTCCAGACGACACCGAGCAGCAACCCAAGAACGAACTGGCCCGAGAGCCCGTCGAGCGACACCTTGGACAACAGCGAATTCCCCGCACCGGAAAGGCCGGATGCCGCCATGGCGAAACGCTCCTGCAAACGCGAGGACAACAGCACGATGCCGAAGGCGATCAACAGGATTGCCGCGATCAGGCGGAACACGCCCTGGTCGATTCCCAGCGCGGCGCCCAGGCTGGCGACGAACACCCCGACCGCGGTAAACGACAGCGTCAGTCCGCCCGCCAGCGCAAACGCGCCGAAACGGTGCGCTGACACGGCGGTGGCAAGCAGGATCGGCAACAGCGGCAGCACGCAGGGGGAAAGCGTGGACAGGCCGCCCGCAGCGAGGGCAAGACCGTAGGTTGCCGGACCGAATTCCATGATCGCGGCTCCTCAGAGCGCCTTCTTCAACAGCGCCGCGATGCTGTCTTTTCGGGTGTCTCCGGTGGAACGGCCCACTTCCTTGCCGCCCTTGAAGACGATCAGCGTGCTTTGATATTGCGCCTTGAAAGCCCTGACCGCGTCCTTCTGCTTGTCGAAATCGACACGCAGCGCGGTCAGCCCCCGCAACTCCGGCGTCTTGAGCAGCTCGGAAAGAATCGGTTCCTGCGCCTTGCAGGTCGGGCACCAGTCGGCGTGGATCGCCACCAGAATCGGTTTGCCCTGTTGTTGCAAGGCATCGAAGGCGGCTTGGTCGAAGGCTTGCCCGACAGCCTGCGCCTGTCCGGCGGCGAGCAGCGAAAGCAGCAACAGTGAACGGATGAACCTGAACATGGCGAATCTCCTTGTTTGAGGGTGGTTGTGCGTATTAGTCGGTGCCGCCCGGGATTCCTTACACGGGCGGCCGATCGTTTTCCGGTTTTATTTCGGTCTCCGGGTAACGTGCGCAGGCGGTGTGGAGAAACGCCATCTGTTTGCGAAAATTCCGGCAGCCGGCGCACATCGCCACATGGAAGCGCAAACTCAAATGCTCGCCAAAGGCGAGAGAATCATCCTGTTCCCGCGACATCAATTCGGTGGCCTGTTTGCAATTCAGCATGATCTTTCCTTTTCCGGGTCGAACCAGGTTTTGTCCAGGCACAGGCGCAATCCCATGCGGGCGCGGTGCAGCAGCACCCAGCAATTAGTCGGCGTGATCCCCAATTCCTTACAGATTTCCCCGGTATCGAAACCGAGAAACTCGCGCATCATGAAAACGCGCGCGGTGTGTTCCGGCAAATGGTCGAGGCAAGCCTCGAAGACCGCCCAGAAACGGGTGTTCTCCAGGCTTTTGGCGGGATCGCCCCAATCCGCTGGGCGTTCGTCCCTTTGCCAATGGCCGCGCCGGTCGAACAGCGAGTCAAAAGAATCGTCGGGAATGTCATCGGCGATGTTGCCCAGCGCCGGTTCCCGGCTGCGCCGGCGAATGGTGTCGATGATCTTGTGCTTGAGAATGGCAAACATCCAGGTCTTGAGTTGCGACCGGCTGTCGAATCCTGGCGCAGCTTCCAGCGCCGCGACCAGAGTTTCCTGGACGGCATCCTCGGCAGCCGCCCGATCGCGCAATTGCAGGATGGCGAAGCGCAGCAGGTCGCCACGGAAAGCGCCGAGCTGCTCGGAAATCGCCACGTTCATTGCTGCAACGCGGCCAAACCGATGACACGCGCCGTTTCCCGCACCAGATTTTCGATCAGGTTGTCATCGATATCCGGTTGCAAGTCCGCGGGCGTCCCCTTGCGCCCGGTCGCGGTGACGTGAATGGCGTCTCCATCTCGCTCGACCAGTGCCTCGCCGCCGCAGTGGCGGCAGAAAACCCGGTCGCCGCTCTTCTGCTCGCGGCGGACGACGATGGTGGGGCCGCATATCGGGCATTCCTGCAACGGGATGCCCGCCTGGCTGTGGCCGACAATGTGGTCGAGCAGCCCGGCGCGGCCCAGCCGCAGAAAGCGCTCGCCGAGGGTGCGGTCGAACTGGCGGCCGAGGTTTTCCGCGATGATGGCAAGCGCCTTTTCCACCGCCATACCGCGCCGGTAGGGGCGAGTGCTGGTCATCGCGTCAAAGGCGTCGCAGATACCGACGATGCGCGCGTCCAGGGCAATCGCATCGCCCGACAAACGGTGCGGATAGCCGCTGCCGTCGGGCGTCTCGTGGTGCGACAGCACGGCGGCGCGCGCCAGCTCGGCGAGGGGGTGGCCCGACAGCAGGCGATTGCCGACTTCCGGATGGGTTTTGATGACCGCATATTCCTCGTCGGTCAGACGATCCGGCTTGTTGAGAATGGCGTCCGGCACACCGACCTTGCCCAGGTCGTGCAGGAAGCCGCCCAACGTGATGCGCGCCACGTCGGTATCCGGCAGCCCGGCGTCCTCGGCCAATAGCCGGCTGAACTGCGATACCCGCCAAAGATGGCCGCCGGTGTAAGGATCGCGGGCCTCGACCATGGAGGCCATGATGTAGAGGCTTTTCAGCAAATCTTCGAGGTAACGCATCGGATTTTCCTTTCATCGGCGGCGCCGCACGGCGGATGCGAAAGAACATGGCATGGTCGTTTTCGCCGCTTCTTTATTTGTCGGACGAGCGACGAAAACCTTACATGAGGGCCAAACTATTTTCCACCGATTCGCATGTTCGCGGCGCGGCGAGATTGAGTAGGAGGATTTGGCGCCCGACAAAACCACCATGCGCCAGCCGCCGCTTGGCAGACTTGGTGCCGCCACGGTGGCGGCGATTCCAGCGCTCCCGCTCCGGCAATTCGCCGCCCGTTGACGATCGAAAAAATCGCCCAATTCGGCTGCGGGGGTGGCAGAATCGGGTTTTCTACAGGTTTGTTAGGCCTACATCCCGCCTCGTTTGGGGCACGCAGGGACTCCATCGCCGCCAGAAACAAAGGAAACGCTGATCCAGTCTTTTTTCGTCGTTCCCGCGAAGGCGGGAACCCAGTCAAATCAAAATCCTGGATCCCCGCCTTCGCGGGGATGACGGCTTATTCAGTGTTTCCCTAAGGCTATCTCCGTAGCAGAACTATGAAATTCGAGGAGCGGAAATAAATGAAAAATCAGCACCGTGAATTCAATGAGTTGGGCTGGAGCGATTGGTTCGAGCAAAGGATAGAATGCCAACCATCGGATGCCGTCGCCCGCGTTGCCGCTGTCGATCGCGATCAGTTATTGCTCATGGATCCGTCCGGCACTTTCCGGGCAAAGCTGGCCGGTAGCTACCTGCACCGCCATCATCTATCTCATGAGTTGCCGTGCGTGGGTGACTGGGTCTGCCTGGAGAAGCACCCAGGCGACGATGATTTCGGGGTGGTCCATGCGCTTCTGGAGAGAAGGACGTCGTTGCGCAGGAAGTCGGCGGGGAACGTCATCGAGTATCAGATGATCGCGGCGAACGTGGACTACGTGGTTATCGTTCAGTCATGCCACTTCGATTTCAACTTGAAACGGTTGGAACGCTATCTCGTCATGGTAATGGACGGCGGGGCCGAGCCATACATTCTGCTCACCAAGGCGGACCTGGTGGATCCTGCCATTGTGGCCGCGCAGTTGGCTGAAATACGTTCTGCCGGCATCACCGCACCAATAGTGACTTCAAGCAACGTAACGCGGGACGGCGTGGATGATCTCAAGCGGTTGTTGTTGACTGGAAAGACCTATTGTTTCGTTGGGTCGTCGGGCGTTGGCAAGAGCACGCTGATCAATCGGCTGATTGGCCGTGACACGTTGGAAACAGGTGCCGTGAGCGGAACAGGCGAAGGGCGGCATACAACCGTTCGTCGTGAGCTGATTCGCCTCGAGGGTGGTGCGCTGGTCATCGACAATCCGGGAATGCGGGAATTTGGCATTCTTGGCGCGGAAGACGGTATAGGGCGCAGTTATTCCGACATCACCGCCATCGCGTCCAGCTGCCGCTATCGCGACTGTAGCCATACGGGCGAGTCAGGCTGTGCTGTGCTTGAGGCCGTGCATTCCGGCGAAATTAGCCGGGAGCACTTTGAAAACCACCTGAAACTCAGGGAGGAATCCGAGTTCTACCAGATGTCCCATGCCGAAAAGAGAAAGAAAGATCGAGACTTTGGAAAATACCTCAAGTCGGCAAAAAAAGACTTGCGAGGATGACTGGTGTGTTTGCTGCTAACACTTCCAGACGTAAATATTGTCTGAACTTTACCACAGCCCTTTCCTCGAAATATGTGAATGACTTTTTTCTTGTGATTGATTGAAAACGCTTTTCTTCTGATCATCAATCAACACCGTCATTCCCGCGCAAACAAACGGACTCATCCGCTTGATCGACTCGATATGCAGGAGGTCAACATGGCACCGGTGATGGCCGCGCCTCACGGCATACACAAGACATCATGAAAGAGTTTGATATCGCCATTGTCGGTGCCGGTCAAGCCGGCCCTGCGCTGTCAAAATCGCTGGCGAAAGCCGGCCGCCGCGTCGCGCTCATTGAACGCGAGCACATGGGCGGTTCCTGCATCAATTTCGGCTGCACGCCGACCAAGGCGGTTCTGGCGTCGGCGCGCGTCGCCCATTTGGCGCAACGTGCCCAGGATTTCGGCATCGCCATTCCCTCGGTCCAGATAGATTTTCCGGCGGTTTTGAGACGCGCCGAGAGCATCGTGCAGCGCATGCGCGATTCCTTGCAAGAGAGTTTCGGCGGGGACAATCCGCTCTTGCTGTCGGGGCATGCACGCTTCCTGGCGCGGGAAGAATCCGGTTTTCGCCTTGCGGTGGGCGACGAGGAAATCCGGGCCAAACAGGTGGTGCTCGACACCGGCACGCGTAGCGCACTGCCGGACATCGACGGCTTGCGCGGCATCGATTTTCTCGACGCGGAGAACTGGCTGCTGCGGCGCGAATTGCCGCAGCATCTGGCGATGGTCGGCGGTGGCTACATCGGGCTGGAGATGGCGCAGTTCTATCGCCGCATGGGCGCCGGCGTGACGGTAATCCAAAGCGGCGGCCAAGTGGCGGAGAAGGAAGATGCCGACGTGGCGGTCGCGCTGCAGCGATTGCTGGAAAACGAAGGCATCACCTTTTGCTTGAACAGCAAGGCGGTACGATTCCGAAAAGCCGACGGTGGCGTTATGCTGACCTTGGAAAGCGGCGGCAAGACGACGGAATTTTTCGCCTCGCACGTGTTCATCGCGCTCGGCCGCAAGCCGAACACGGACGACCTGGGATTGGAAAATATCGGCCTGCGGCCGACGGAAAAAGGCCTATTGGAAGTGGACCGGCGGCTCTGTACAAAAGTCCCCGGAGTATGGGCGGTAGGCGATATCCGCGGCGGCCCCATGTTCACCCATATCGCGTGGGATGACTACCGCATCGTCGAGTCGCAGCTGATCGGCGATGAGTCGCGCACCACCAAGCGCATCGTGCCGTATGCGATTTTCACCGACCCCGAACTGGGCAGGGTGGGCATGACGGAAAAAGAAGCGCGCGAGAGCGGCAGGAATATCCAGGTCGCGCGCTTCGACATGAAAGCCAACGGCAAGGCGGTGGAGATGGGTGAGGCCGAGGGCTTCGTCAAGGTGGTGACCGATGCCGACTCGCAGCGCATCCTGGGCGCTGCCGTTCTGTCCGCCGAAGCGGCGGAACTGGTCCACATCTACGTCGCGCTGATGAACGCGGATGCGCCTTACACGGTGTTGAAAAATGCGATCCAGATTCATCCCACCTTGTCGGAAGCGATACAGAGTGCGGTCTCATCACTCCGTTAAAGTCCGTCGATGGCTTTCTGGTTTTAGCGTGAAACCTGCAAAACAGGAAACGCGATCTGTGGGTCAGGCTTCAGCCTGACTGTACGGCTGAAGCCGTACCCACAACGGACGCCGTTTCATGATTCGGAGAGACAATTCGCTATGACCGTTAGGGCGCCGTAGAGCGCCAATAAGCGAAGCGCATTGCGCCGGATGTAACACGCTGCCACCACAACATCCGGCGGATTACGCTGCGCTAATCCGCCCTACGACTGCAACCGCCCGACCTACGCCGGCGCGCCGGCCGCCTCCCCCTCCTCCGCTTCCCGCTTGGCATGTTCAGCCGCCAGCATCATGTACATCGCCGGCACGACGAACAGGGTGAACAGCGTGCCGATGGCGATGCCGGTGGAGATCACCAGGCCCATGTTGAAGCGGCCCACGGCGCCGGCGCCGGTGGCGGCCACCA